>JBDHHZ010000396.1:0-3196 GCA_039589115.1 Gemmatimonadota bacterium
CGGATATCCTTCCGGACAACGCTCGATCCCGAGGCGATCCGCCGCGTCGCAGCCGCGCTCTACAGGCACAACCCGGCCCGGCGGGCGTTGCTGATATTCGAGGCGCGTGACGACGAGCGGATCGTGCTGGCGAGCTGGGGATTGGGACCGGGACCGTTGCAGCTCCAGAAGCTCTGGATCGACCCCAGCGCACCGCGCGCCTTCGAGCTCGACATCCTGGCCGGGCTCGCCGTCGATGGCGCCGCTACGTCCAGCGAGCTGGCCCTCGCACACGCCCGGACGCTCGACCGCGAGGGGATCACGCGCCGCTTCTTCGGTGAGTTCCGCCGGCATCGCGCCGAGCTCGCCGACGGACTCACAGGCATTGCTCCGCAAGCCGAGCAGGACCGACTCGACCTGGCGCTCATCCTGCTCAGCCGGCTCCTGTTCCTCTACTTCATCCAACGAAAGGGCTGGCTGGCCGGGGACGCTTCTTACCTGCGTCACCTCTATGAGGCATCGCTCGGCGAGGGCACTGCGTTCTATCGCCGCCGGCTCCAGCCGCTTTTCTTCGGAGCGCTCAACCGTCCACAGGAGCGCCGCAGTGTGAGCTCGCTGGAGCTGGGCGAGCTGCCCTACCTGAACGGCGGATTGTTCGAGCGTGACGCCCTGGAGCGGAAGCACCGGCGACTCGGCGTGCCCGACGAATGCTTCGCACCCATCTTCTACGACCTTCTCGACAAGTACCAGTTCACGTTGCGTGAGGATCAGTCCGCCGATCAAGACGTCGCTGTAGACCCGGAGATGCTAGGGAAAGTCTTCGAGGGTCTGATGGCAGGATCGGCTCGTGCCTCGACGGGAGCCTTCTCCACCCCACGCGCGCTGGTCGATCGGCTCGTCGACGGCACGCTCTCCGCGCACCTCGCCCGCGTGACCGGATGCGAAGCCACCGCCATCGAGTCGATGCTCGCCGGTGGCGCGCTCGACCTCGACCAGTCAATGCGAGAACGAATCGCCGTCCGCTTGCAGACGATTCGGGTTCTCGATCCCGCTGTCGGATCCGGCGCTTTTCTGCTCGCCGCGCTACAACGCATCGAGAGGCTACGCGATACACTGGAAGGGCGCCCGACCGACTCCTATTGTCGGTTCGAGCGGCGCGAAGAGATCATCCGGCGCAACCTCCACGGCGTCGACATCAACGGCGCGGCGGTCCGCCTCTGCGAGCTGCGCCTCTGGCTCGCTCTCGTGGTCGATCTCGAAGTCGAGAGCATCGCCGACGTACCGCCGCTCCCCAACCTCGACATCAACATCCGGCAGGGCGACGCGCTGGTCGATCCCATCGACTTCCTGCTGCAGTTCGGGGATCTGGACCATGGCGTCCTTGCAAGTCGTTGGAGGCGCCAGGTCGATCGCCTGACCACGCGTCGTGATCGGTATTTCCGCGCGACCGGCGTTGGCAAGCAGCGTGTGCTGCGCGGTCTGCAACGCAGCGAGCGCGACCTGGCGGCGGCGTTCCTCGGCGAACTGGCGACATCGATCGACACGCGGAGAGCTGACCTGCGGGCGGCGGCGAAGAGCCACGACCTGTTCGGCCGGCGGGCGGGCCTGACGCGCGGCCAGAAGAAAGCGGCCGTTGCGCTCAAGCGTCGTAAGACCGAGGTCACGCACCTGTTGAAGCGGATACGCGAGGGTGAAGAGCTCCCCTTCTTCTCCTTCCCAATCCACTTCCCGAACCCGGACGGCCCCGACGCCGACTTCCACATCCTGCTCGGCAACCCGCCCTGGGTCCGGCCCCACCACTGGTCCGGGCTATCGAGAAGCCGCCTCAAGGAGCGCTTCGCGTCTCTTCGCGATGCCGGATGGCGGGCCGGTAGCCGGCTGGCAGGCGCCGGTCGTGGGTTCGCCGCCCAGCTCGACCTGAGCGCACTCTTCCTGGAGCGATCCCTCGAGCTACTGACCGAGGACGGCGCTCTCGGATTCCTTCTGCCGGCAAAGCTGGCGCGCGGCCTCGCCGCCGGAGCGCTCCGTGCCCGGCTGCTCAACTCGACGACGATTCTGCGACTCGAGGATTGCTCGCTGGCCACCGAGCGGCTCTTCGAAGCGACGACCTATCCACTCGCCGTTACCCTTGCTAGCGGAGCGCCCGGCGAGCGACACGATGTGTCAGTCCACGTGCACGACCGGCGTGGCGAGGTCCTGGATTTTAGTCTCCCCCAGAAACGATTGCCGCTCATCGACCATGATGATGAAGCGCCGTGGGCGCTCGTGACACGGACCGTGCGCAACGCTCTCGATCGGATGCGAGCCGTGGGGCCGCCTCTCGGCTCCCAGGCCAACCGCCGCCCTCACCGCGGGATCGTCACCGGCGCCAACGATTTGGTAGTCGGAGATGTGCTCGGCTACGACATCTCCGCCGGGCGCGTCGAACTGAACATCGATGGCTCGCCAGTAGAGATCGAGGCCGAGCGCCTGCGTCCGGCGCTGCGCGGCGAAGACCTGGAGCCCTGGCATCTCTCGCTAGACCGGGCACTCATCTGGACTCACAACGATGACGGTCTCGTCCTCCCGACTCTGCCGACCGCCACGCACAGTCACCTGCAGAAGCACGAAAGCTCTCTGCGTAACAGGGTCGACCTGCGGCCGAGCCAGCCGTACTGGACACTATTCCGTACGAGCCCGGAAAAGTGGGGCCTCCGAGTGGCGTGGCGCGATATCGCAAAGGAACCCGGAGCGGTCGTAGTTCCGCCACGAGTACCATTCCTCGACGGCTCGGCACCTGTGATCAGCCTCAATACCGTCTACCAGATTCCAGCCGCGTCGGACGAGGATGCGCATTTCTTAGCCGCCGTTCTCAACTCGACCGTCGCCCGCGCCTATCTCAAAGCGATCGCTGAGCGGGCATCGGGAGGCTACTTCCGTTTCCTCGGTTGGACGGTCGCCCTCCTTCCTTATCCCGAAAAGTCCGACGCGGCTGTTCGAGAACTCTGCACCGGTTTGAGCCGGGAAGCCCACGCCACCGGCCACCTGAGCTGCGCGGACCGCCGCCAGCTCGACGAGTTGGTGGCTTACCTATACCAGCTCACAAAACGCGAGTTACGAGCGCTTAGAAGCTTCGATGCGCGACTCTCCAACGCGGAGACCGCTTCATGACCATGGCACCCTGGCCCGAACCCATCGCGGCCGCATCCGACCAGACCGCTCTCGCCATCGTACGCGA
>JBDHHZ010000397.1:0-3173 GCA_039589115.1 Gemmatimonadota bacterium
GCCTCCGCCGTGATGCGGGCCTTCGATCGCCCGCCACGTCCGCGACTGGATCTGCAGGCCCGGATACGCGGGCTGATCGAGCAGCTCGAGAGCTGCGTTGCGAGCGAGGGCACCGTCACTCGGCGAGGCGACGAGCAGTGCCTGCGCGGCGTGATGCTCGAGTACGCCGACGAGGTGCGCCCGCAGGCCGAAGATTATCTCGACGCGTTGGACCGTTTGATCCGCTACGCCGGCGGGCTCCAGGGGCGCGTGACGGTTCTGGCGCTGAGTCACGGCGTGGCAGTCGATCCCACGGCGGAGCTGATGGCGGCGATGCAGGCGGTCTACGGGAACACCGAGCAGCTCGGCCTGCTGCGGCTCGAGGTCGGCACGGGCGAGGGGGCGCGTCAGCGCATGGACCGCTTGCTACGGCTGGCGCTCGAAAACCGGGTCACGCTGAACTTCATCGATCGCAATCCGGCGCCGACCGGCGATGCCGGAGCGCGGTTGGGCACGGCCTACCAGCCCGGGGCGCAGCCGATGCGGACAGCTTTCACCGCGCCACAGGCGGACCTCGAGGAGATCGCGGCCACGACGGGTGGTGTCTTCCTGCACGAGACCGATCTCTTCGCGGGACTGCAACGCACGATGGGGCTCGAGAGAGGAACGTACTTGCTGGGTTACTACCTCGATAGGGACCTACCGCCCGAACGCCTGCATAAGGTGCGCATCGGTTCCAGTCGCAAGGGCGTGCGGATCCTGCACCGCCGTGGCTACTACGCGCGTACCTGGACGCCGAACTCCGCCGTGGGAGAGCTCATCCTCGGCGCCCCGCTGTCACTCGAGGAAGACGGACGCGAAGGACAGTTCCTACCCTTCACCATCGTCGCGAATCCGCGACGGCTTGGCTACGAGGTCGATGACGAAGAGGCCCGCGCGAACCTCACGCTCCATTTTCGCGTGGAGACCGGCGAAGGCCGGGTGCTTGCCGAGACCTTTCATCTCTTCAACCACGCCTACCCGAAGGACCTATGGCAGGCGTCCCAGGTCGAACCGATCCAGATTCATGGCTGGGCCGAGCTACCGCCCGGCGAGTATCGGCTCATTGGCTACCTGCGGAACCTGTCGTCCGGCGAGAGCGGCGAGATGGCCGCCCAGTGGACCATCCACTGACTCGGGAACGTTGCGCTTTGTGCGGTCGACCGTTGATGCCCTGTGGCAAGCTGCCGGACGCGGGCTTGCAGCGCTAACGGGCAATGTCCAGGCGTGGTCTGCACATCGTGGTTTGCGCCGAGGCCCCGCCTATGCCGCCGGCCTCAACCCCGGGCCGCCCGCCACGAACCGCTCCACCGGCTCCAGATTCATCTGTACCGCTTCATAGCGGGCCCCCGCTACCAGCTCAAACGTGTACCCGGAGTCCCCTACGGACACGCGCCGAGTGTGTCGCCGTGCTTCGTCAAGTGGACCTCGGCTGCTTTCGAGTCCACGCAGATCTCGTTCGCCTTGTTCGAGTTGCCCGGTGGATAGTGGCACAGGCATACATTTTCGTGCGCGGACATCTCGAGGGCGAAGACATCGTCATGAACCTCGGGCGACATGGTCAGGTCCGTGGGCGTGGAGGCACCACCGATGACGAAGAGTTGGTCTGCGACGCCGGCAGTCGCAGCCCCCCAGCGTGTCTGCGGCAGCGTAGGGCCTATCACCCACGCGTCGAGGTCGGGCCAGTAGGACTCGACAGCATCGAGTGCGTCGTACGTGTAGAAGTTGCTGGCGCCCGCCAGCAAATGAAGCCTCCCGTGCAGGGGGACCATGCCAGCGTACAGACGTCCGATCCGATTCGGGGCACCATCGCTCCAGGTGGCAGTGGCAAGATCGAAGGCGCGCACGCCGAGAAGCGCATCACCGTTCCCATCGGTCGCACTACCTCCGGCCACATAGATTTGACCGTCGAGCATTGCGCCGGCTATCCCGAGGCGAAGCGGTCGCGGCGGAAAGGTCCCGATCTGTACGACCTCGGCACTGCCTGGATAGTACCGGAAGACGCCTCCTATCTCGTACACCAAGATGATGGACTCCTCGTCCGCGACTGCCACGCTCAATTCCGCGTCAATAGTCACGGGACCTTGCAGGATCGGGTGCTCGGTCCACGTATCGGTAATCGGATCCCAGGATTCCACGTGCCGTGACGATGAACCGACACTCGGGTGAGCCCATCCACCGATGACGTAGTACTCGCCGGCAAAAAGGACTCCCACGGCGAGCATTCTCGGCGTCGGCAGTGGCGCAAACTCGGTCCAGGAGTCGGTGTGCGGATCGTAGATCCACGAATCCGGGGTGACATCCTCTGTCAACCAGGTGGAACTTCCACCCGTGACGAGAATCTGCGCGCCGTCCGCGATGGCAACGGGATAGAAACGCTCGGCCGGCAAGGGCGCCTTCGCGGTCCACTGCGCAAGTGAAGGTGCGGGAACGAACAACGCCAACGCGAGAGTCGCTACCCTGATTGCTTGCAGGTTCATCTCATCCCCCCTCGCCGCAAAAGAATCTGAATTTGTTCCAAATACGACAAAAACACAAGCGAGGCAAGTTTTTCGAAGATCATGTCAACCCCAAATAGAAATGTCGGGTTGAGATCTGAGCTTCGATTCCCTCGCCCCCCCCGCTACCCAACACGAACCTGCCGGACCTCTGTCTCCACGGCGCCCGGGACGGCCACAGCCGATAATCCATTTCAGAAAGCGACTTGTCGTCGGCCTCAATACACCCTCAGAAGGCGCATTCGCCGAGCGCGTCCCCGTGTTGTGATAGGTGGGCTTCGACTGCAGCTACGTCGACACAGATCGTCCTCGCCAGGTTCGGGTTGCCTGAAGGATAGTGACAAAGACAGACCTGGCCCTTCGGATCGAACACCTCGAGCATCATGGCTGGAAGACCACCCGAGTCTGGCAGCCGACCTCCGGCCGCGTACAACTTGCCGTCGATTACCGCCGCCGCCAGCGCATACCTCGGCGTGGGCATCGGAGGCCCGGTGCTCCAGGTCTCGCTGCGGGGATCGTAGACGAACAACTCGTACATAGCGCGAGATGCGCCACGGCCTTCGATAACCGAACCCCCTTAGGTAGGGAGGAGATCTCGACGCCGGCGAGCTGCGCCGCGACAGTGCCGCCTTCAGGGCATAATGGGCATGATAGATG
>JBDHHZ010000398.1:0-3167 GCA_039589115.1 Gemmatimonadota bacterium
GGTTACCTTGAACACGCCGCCCTTTCCCTTGACCTCGTCGAGTGCGTCCTCGCGGCTCGCGTCGGCCACGTCTTCGCCGAAGACGACGATGGCCGGGTCGCGCTCCATCTCGTCTTTCAGGCAGGCGTTCAACAGGTCTACCACTGTGGTCGGCTCGCCGTCTCCGAATTGCGGCTCGCTGGCGAATTCGTCCGATGTGGGGTCGACGTCGGGGGAGTAGACGTAGAGAGTGGCCGACTCCGCGGCCGGCTGAGGCATCTCCTGCGCCCGGTCGACGGCTTCCTGGATCTCGTCCTCGACACCCTGGCGGAGCTCTTCCATG
Organism: Gemmatimonadota bacterium; assembly: GCA_039589115.1. Lineage (GTDB taxonomy): Bacteria > Gemmatimonadota > Gemmatimonadetes > Palauibacterales > KS3-K002. The sequence continues at coordinate 323 of JBDHHZ010000398.1, forward strand.
CCGCCCTCGTTCAGGATGCCCTCGTCGAGAAGGAACTGCGCGAAGCGGGTGAACGGGTCTCGCTCCGCTTCCTCTTGCCGTTCCGCGTCGGAGCGGTAGAGCCGTTCGTCGTCCGACAGGGAATGGGAGTACGGGCGGATGACGTGGGCATGCACGAGTGCTGGCCCCTTACGCTCGCGGCAGTAAGCGGCGGCGCGTGTCATCGTCTCGTAGCTGGCCAGCGGGTCGCAACCGTCGACCTCTTCGATGTAGAGGTCGGGCACGCCGCTCATGCAGCGCGATATGCTGCCGCCGGGCGTCTGCACCTCGACGGGTACCGATATCGCGTACTTATTGTCCTCGATCAGGAAGAGCACCGGGAGCTTTAGGGTGGCAGAAGTGTTGATCGCTTCCCAGAACTCGCCCTGGCTCGTGGTTCCGTCGCCCGAAGTGACCAGCACTACCTCGTCGGCTTTGAACAGGTCGGTGCGTTCTTTCAGCTCGTCGATCAGTTGGTAGCGGAGGCCCGCCTCGGCGCAGCCGACGGCGTTGAGGAACTGGGTTCCGGTGGGGCTCGACACCGTGACGATGTTCAGCTCCTTCTTGCCCCAATGGCTCGGCATCTGCCGGCCGCCCGATGCGGGATCGGCCGCGGCACCGAAACCCTCGAGCAGCATCTCGTAAGGCGATACGCCGAGCTGCAGGCAGAGTGCCCGGTCGCGGTAATACGTATGGAACCAGTCGTATCCGGGCCTCAGAGCCAGGCCGGCTGCGACGTCGATGGCCTCATGTCCGGCGCCGCTGATCTGGAAGAAGAGGCGGTTCTGTCGCTTGAGCTGGATTTCCTTGTCGTCCAGGCGGCGCGACAGGTAGATAGTACGGTAGATCCCGACGAGCTGGTCGGAGCTCAGCCCGTGGTAGGGGTCGTCCACTTGCTTTGCGGATGGCGTGCTCGTTGCCATTCAATATCGCGGTTTTGTCGGTTCGTGCCGGGGCGTCCCCGGCTGCTGGATTCGAGCGCCCCACAAGATAGAGGGCCCCTCCGTGCCGCCGCCAGCCACCGGCGCACGCGTTGCCGGCGTTGTCGGCGGGCGCATCGCGCCCCCAGGTCGGATCTGGTGTCGGGGGGGCGATTCTTGTATACTTGTTTCCCCTCCACAATGCCGTCAACTAGGTGTTTCCCTGCTGGCCAGGCCGTGGCACTGCGCGGTCTATTGCGTAAGTGTCCGTTTCTTGGTAGTTTCGGAGCCCCAGTTTACACAACGCAAACTCACTAGGCGCGCCCCGGCTTATGGACGGTCCTGTCTGCGACAACTGTTCAACGCCGCTTCCACTCGGCAGCAAGTACTGCAATGAATGTGGTACGCCGGTTCCCGGTGAGGGTGCACCCCGCGCGCTGAACGGTTTCCCCACCGATCTTCGCCAGGCGCTTCAAATGGCCACGGCCGGCGAGTACGAGATCCACCACGAGTTGGGCCGTGGCGGTATGGGATCGGTCTTTCTTGCCCGGGAGATCGGGCTTGATCGGTTGGTGGCCATCAAGGTGCTTCCGCCGAGCCTCATGTTCGATGAGGGCCTCATCGAGCGCTTCCAGCGTGAGGCCCGCATGGTCGCTAAGTTGCACCACCCCAACATCATACCCGTCTACCGCGTCCACCACAGCCACAACCTGGCGTTCTACACCATGCACTTCGTCCCGGGACGCTCGTTGAACGAGCTGCTGGGGCGGAACCGGGTGCTGTCGCTGCCGGAGGTGGAGAGGATCATGCTGGAGGCGGCGGCGGGGCTAGGTTACGCGCACAAGCGTGGCGTGATCCACCGTGACGTGAAGCCGGCGAACATTCTGATCGACGCCGAGGGGCACGTTCACCTGACCGACTTCGGCATCGCCAAGGCGCTGGTGGGGAGCACGCAGCTGACCGAAACGGGAGCGGTCATAGGGACGCCGCAGTACATGGCGCCGGAGCAGTGTGAGGGTCGCATGGTGGATGGGCGCGCCGACCAGTACTCTCTGGCCGCCGTGGGCTATCAGCTCCTCGTCGGACATCCGCCGTTCCAGTCCGACTCGATGAAGGAGCTGCTATATCACCACCTGTTCACGCCGCCCAGGCCGCTGAACGCGCTGCGCCCGGAGACGCCGCTGCCGCTGCGCGATACGATCCATAAAGCGCTGTCGAAGGATCCCGCGGACCGCTTCGACTCGATGGAAGACTACCGGATGGCCATCGAGGGGAAGGGTCCGCCGATCTTCGTCAGCTGGATCGACCAGTCCGGCGACCGGCGGCGGGCTCCGGTGGAAGCTACCAACGGACCGCATCCGTACCGGCGCTCCAGCGATCCGCCGACCACCGAGCGTTTTGCCGAGGCGCCCTGGGTGGGCAACGGCTTCCAGGATGAGCTACCGACGCTCAGAGCTTCCGGCTACAAGCGCGCGCTGGCTGGACTGGCGGTCGCCGTCCTGACCATCGCTGTGGTGGCGGTGCTCGCTATGTCGCAGGGCGTGGGATTGGCGGGCTCCTGGGGACAGGAACAGGGTGAAGAAGAAGGCGCCATGTCACTGGCGGTGAACGATGCGGAGGGGTCGGTGGACCCGGCGGTACCAGCATCGGCGCCGATCGAGCTTGATGCGGCGACTGCCATGGGCAGCTTGTCCATATCGGGCGACCTGCCGGCCGGCGCACGGCTGGAGGTAGGCGGCAACCCGATCGACATGCCACAGGACGAGTGGTCGAAGATCGAGCTTCCTACGGGCTCGCATCAGGTGGTGATCTCCGCGGCCGGCTACGCCTCATTCAGCCAAGACGTGATCGTCAATCCAAACGATACGACCTCGCTGAGTCCGAATCTGGAGCGGTTGCCAGAGCAG
>JBDHHZ010000399.1:0-3534 GCA_039589115.1 Gemmatimonadota bacterium
GCTCGAGCTCGAGTACGAGGGCGAGCTGGAAGGCGGCGAAAGGATCGCCCGTGACCTGATCTCGCAGGCGACCGGTGCGACCTTCGACGAGTATTTCGTCGAGGAAGACGCGCTCCCGATCATCGAGTACTTTGATGGTGGCGGCGCGCTCCAGGTCGCCGAGCTGTCCAGCGCCGCAGCGTGCCTCAAGGGCTTCGGGGCCGTGCCCGGTCTGGTGGAACTGGCCCGCACCGTGGCGCCGCTCGAAGCTGATATCGATGAGACGTCGCGGCTCGTAGTGGCCAGCGAGGTCGTGCTCGAGGGCCTGGTGGCGAAGCGCAAGATCAGCCGTAATGAAGCCGGGAGCTACTCGCGCCGCGGCCAGCGGTCGCGACCGCAGGGTGGCCTTGGCTTGGGAGACCCCACGTGGCCCCACGAGAGCTGACAGTCTATCACCACCACCTGAGCGCCGGGCGCCATCTCTACCCCGCGCTCGTCGTCGCCGGCTTCCTCCACGGCTTCGAGGACTACGTCGCGTACCACGAGACCTTCCCGCTCTTCTCGCTGGCCCCCGAGTTCTTCGTCCTGCTCCACACGGCGCTCTTTCTGCTGCTCGCGGCCATGATCCCGTCCGTCGCCCACGGCCGCCGCTGGGCGCTCAAGCTGGCCAAGTTCTGGGCCATCATTCAGATCCTCAGTGGTGCAGGGCACCTGATGATCTCCCTCATCGAATGGGGATACTACCCAGGCATGTGGACGGCTCCGTTGGTACTCTTCTTCGGCGCAGCCCTCGGTCGCAGCCTCCGTGCTCCTGCGCCCGCCAGCGAGCATCTCGTGCTGGCCGGCGAAAGCGCCGGCGCGGATTGACCAGCTAAACCCATATAAGACAACATGTTGACACATGTGTCCTGGGTGTCCAGGCCACGTCCTCGTGTCCTGGGCGCCTGGCCCTGGCTTGCCTCCACCGGCTCCTGCCCCGATATTGGGCGGCTTGTGAAGTACCCCCAACCATCACCCTAGCGCTGGAGGGTCCCATGTGGAGAGCGCTGTGGTTCTTCGTGCCACTGGCCTTGATTTCGTCCGCCTGCACGCCGCAAGAGGAGCGTGCCACCGAGCTGGCGTCGTCTTCACCTGAAGAGATCGGCAAGTATCTGACGACGATCGGCGGCTGCCATGATTGTCACACCGCCGGGTGGATGGAGACCGGTGGGGAGGTGCCGGAGTCGCAATGGCTGGCTGGTAGCGCCCTCGGTTTTCGCGGCCCCTGGGGTACCACGTACCCCCGGAACCTTCGCTTGACGGTCCAGAGCATGAGCGAGGATGCGTGGGTCGAGATGCTCCGCACGCGCAACACGCTGCCACCCATGCCGTGGATGAACGTCAAGCACATGCGCGAAGATGACATGCGGGCCGTCTACCAGTACTTGGCGAGCCTCGGCCCGATTGGCGAGCAGCCGCCGGCGCCCGTGCCCCCGGATCAGGAGCCGGAGACGCCCTTCATCGATCTGGCTCCGCTGGGCCCGCCGGAGTAATCGCTCTACTTCAGGCGTTCCAGCACCCGCCGATTGGCTGCCGGGAAGGCGTAGCGGTCCAGCTCGTCCGGCTTGACCCACGCGAAGTCCTGGCAGCCGAGCGGCTGCGGGGTGCCGGAGCGGTAGCGGCAGTGGAAGGCGTGTAGAGTGATCTTGAAGTGGCTGTAGGCGTGATCGACTTCGGCGATCTTCGCACCGGGCTCGACCTGGACCCCTAGCTCCTCACCGACTTCGCGTACCACAGCTGTTTCCAGCGATTCGCCCGGCTCGGGCTTGCCGCCCGGAAACTCCCAGAGACCGCCCAGCAGGCCTTCGGCCGGCCGCTTGGCGATGAGGATCTCCTGGTCGCGCCAGACCACGCCCACCGCTATGTCGAAGTGCGGGCGCTTCCGCCCTGGCCGCCGTCCCGGCCGCTCGTCCACCGTGCCCCGCGCCCGGGCCAGGCAGTCATGCTCCAGGGGGCACGAGTCGCAGCGGGCCGATCGCGGAGTGCAGATCTCGGAGCCCAGGTCCATCAGCGCCTGGTTGACGTCGCCGGGCCTTCCCCGGGCCAGCGGCGTGCCGTGCTCGCGTATCGCCGCTTCGCCGGGTTGGGCCAGGTCGTAGAGGCGGCTGACCACCCTGCGGACGTTGCCGTCCACGGCCAGCACCTGCTCTCCGAAGGCGATGGAGGCCAGGGCGGCACCTACGTAGGGTCCGATGCCCGGCAGGGCCCGCAGGCTCTTCGCGTCCCGTGGGATACACCCGCCGTGTCGGTCCACGATCTCCCCGGCGGACCGGTGCAGGTTGCGGGCGCGGGCGTAGTAGCCCAGCCCCTCCCACAGCTTGAGGACCTCATCCAGATCCGCGCACCCCAGCGACTGCACGTCGGGGAAGCGCTCGATGAAGCGGAGGTAGTAGGGGATGACGGTCTCGACCTGGGTCTGGACCAGCATCACCTCGGCCACCCAGATGGCATAGGGGTCGCGCGTCTTGCGCCAGGGTAGATCGCGGCGGTGTGCGTCGTACCAGGAGAGCAGGCGCCGCCGCAGGTCCACTGGGAGGGGGCCCTGACTTTTCGGCTTTCTGGCGGGGCTCAACGCGTCTCTTGGTCGGCGGCGAGCTCGCCGCTGTACACTACTCGGGCGGGGCCCTCTAGCTCGGGTTGGGAGAATTCGCCGTCGGCCGTTCGCTCGAAGCGAATGGTCAGCACGTCGCCGCTGCGCGTCTCGACCGCCACGGGGGGCTCCAGGTGACCGGCGGCGCAAAGCGCCATGGCCGAGGACAGCGAGCCGCTGCCGCAGGCGAGCGTCTCTTCCTCCACGCCGCGCTCGTAGGAGCGGATGCGGATGCGGCTGCGGTTGACGACTTCCACCAGGTGAACGTTCGCGCCCTCCGGCTCGAGCTCCGGGGCGTAGCGCAATGGTCGGCACAATTCCTCGATCGGGCCATCCGGCATAGAGCCTACCTCGATGACGTAGTGCGGGATCCCGATGTACACGCGGTGCCCGCTGAGCGGACCCTGTGGGCCGCTGATCGTGAAGTCGAGGGCTAGCTCCGGGATCGAACGGAAGCGGAGAGTGACGCCTTCATCACCGACGCTCGCCTCGATGTCGCCGCCCTTCGTTTCGATCAGCATGTTGCTCGCCGCCAGGCCCTCCAGTACCGCGAAGCGGGCGGCGCAGCGAGTGCCGTTCCCACAGGTCGCGGCCTCCTCGCCGTCGGGATTCCAGAATCGGACGAGGACGTCGGCGTCGGCGCGCTCGCTCAACCCCACCAGGATGAGGCCGTCGGCGCCGACGGATGTACGGCGCCGGCAGACGGCGTACGCCAGCCCGCCCGGATCGGGCACGTTCGCGCCACCGGCCGCGTTCATCAGGATGAAGTCGTTTCCGGCGCCGGACATCTTGGTGAAGCGCAGCATTTGAGGAAGCCTAGCTCTCGGAGGGCGCTTCCTCCGCGCCCAGTGTATCTTCCTCGGTCTCCGCCTCGGCTGGCTGCTCGGCCTCTTCGGACGCCGGCTCCGCTTCGGGCTCTGGCTGGG
>JBDHHZ010000400.1:0-5357 GCA_039589115.1 Gemmatimonadota bacterium
GTCGCGCCGTTCTACCTGACAGCCGAATCCACCGGCCCGCAGGTGGAAGCCCGAGCCGTCTACAAAGACGCCCCGGCGCCCGGCGCACCACTCCACTGCTTCTCCAAGGCGGAGGACACGTTCGTTAGAACGGAGGCGGACGGCAGCGCTCTGTGCGGAATCGAAGCGCCGCCACGCGGAGAGACCGTAAGGATGATCGTTCGTCCCGACATCACCGGGTACCTCGATCAAGTCCCGCGCGAAGCGAGCGCCATCGCCAACGCGCTCGGCTGGTTGCTCGAGACTGCGGTGTACGTCGAGGTCGGCGCGCTGCTCGATGTCGAGCTGGCTCTGTCTGGTGGGGAAGAGTGCTTGCCGGCGCTCGATGCGCTCCGCGAACGTTTGGAGGGTGCGGGAGTCCGGCTGAGCGATTCCTCTGAATCGATACCGGGCCTCGCCGTCTCGTGTGATGTCGAGGAAGCGGCGAGCCAGGGGGATCTGTTCACGACGATGGCCCGTGGCTCGGTGACTCTTAGGACCGAGGACCGCCAGGCCAGCGGTGCGACGATCACCGTGCACGGCCTCGGCGCAACTCAATCGGCAGCGACGGAAGACGCCGCCGCCGCGCTAGGGCGTGAGCTGGCGACTTCGACCCTGAAACTGCTTCGTGAGCCCGATGCTTAGTGTGAGATGCAGGCTGGCGATATCGTTGGGCGTGGCGCTCGCGTTTCACGCGGTCGTCGCCTCGTCTTATGTCATCGCGCAGCAGGACAACCCGGCACGGGACGGCCTGGACGACCACCTCGCTCGCCTCGTGACAGAGATACGAGCCGACGTTCCCGACCTCGAGGGCTACGAGCCGTTCATCGTATTGCCGGTGTTGCACGACGAGCGCGGCTATCGCGTGCGGTCCAGCGACCTGCTGGAGCGGCGGCTCACCTCCGCCCTCGCTGCACAGGGCATCCGAGTGATCGACCCTGCGGCTCGCCAGAGGATCCTCGACGAACTGGAGAACTGCTACACCGATGAAGCGCCGTTCTGCCGCGCCGCCGACGTGGTCGGTCGCTTCCAGACCGCCGGCGGCATCATGGAAGGCTCGGTGCTGCCGATCCGCGGCGGCGTCGAGCTGCGCGTGAAGGTGGTCGTCGCGGCGGTGGTGTCCGAGCTATCGCCCGGCGAGATACTCGGCACATGGACCGTTGTGGTACCGCCGCCGGCGATGGACGCGGAGCGCGATCTCGTGCCCGCGCTGGGTGCCGTGTCCTATGGCCTGCCCGTAGAGCCCGGCGACTCGCTGGCGCCCGACGCCTACGGCGAGCTGCGAGTCGATGTGCGGACCGAGGACGGGACCCGGGCATGGGTGCAGATCGACGGCCGCGTAGTCGTACCCGCGCCGGTCACCACGACGACGACCGCGGGACGGCACCTTTTGACCGTGACCGCCGTCGGCCATCGCCCGTTCAGCGACTACGTCCACGTGCCGCCCGGCGGCATCGTCAACCGCGACATCCAGCTAGAGCGCGGTGTCGGCACCGTGGTCATCACATCGAACGCCGAAGACGCCACTATCTATCTGGACGAGCGGCGCGTCGGCTTCACGCCGTGGCGCGGCGAGGACATCGAGGCCGGCCAGCACCAGATCACAGTCGAGCGAGCGGGCTTCGACCCGTATTCCAAGAGATTCACGCTTGAGCACCAGGAAGAGCGGCACATCTATGCCGCGCTGGGCGAGCACCCCGGCGACATCGTCGTCACCTGTGTGCACGACAAAGTGCGCGTCTACCTCGACCACGACCGCGGCGGCCCGGCCGGGATGTGCAGCACGGGTCAGCCGCTGACCCTCACGAACATCTCCGCCGGCGAGCATAAAATGTGGGGCGTTCGCGGGGACGACCGCTCCAGGACGACGATCGTCATCGTGCGCGGCGGTGAGGCGGTGCCGGTGCGACTCGCGCTACGTCTGGGACCGGAAGTCGAGGACGACGGCGACCAGCAGCGTGAGGAGCGGGTCGGCCCGCGCCGTCACAGGGGCGTCTACTTCAGCGTCGGCGCCATCGGCGGCGAGGCGGAGTGGCGCGAGCAGTTGGACGGTGAGACAACTGTCACTTATAGCGTCGAGGGCAACGGCGTCCGGCTGGGGGCGAGCATCTACAACAATGGCTGGGAGCTGGGCTTCGGCATCGACGTGGTGTTCTTCGAGAAGTTCGAAGGCTTCGAGGGCAGCAACCAGTACTACGAGTTCTTCATGGACGTGAACTACCACTTCCTTCCCAACGCCTCGGTCCAGCCTTTCGTCGGCGGGCGCCTCGGCATGAACACCCTCACGTTCAAGGACGTCGACGGCTTCGAGGGCGATCTAAAGGGTTGGAGCCTCGACGTCGGCGGCCAGGCAGGCGTCAACATCCGGCTCAGCCGCAAGGCGTCGCTGGAGGTCGGGGCCACCTACACCTATACCGGGTACCGCGATCTGTTCGAGGAAGGCGACGGCCTCAGCAGTCCCGCCGGCATGATCTCGATCGAGGACTGGACGTTCGCGTCGGGCTTCCTGATGTTGAAGGTCGGCTCGGGCGGAGGGTAGGCAGATTAGCCTCGACCGGCCTGCCGAAGCAGCCTCAGAATCAGGGGGTTCTGGCTGGTTCCGAGGCGCGCGACGAGCAACTCCGCAAACTGCGTCCCTTCCGCCAGCGGCACCGCACCGGATTGCCGGACTGACTCACGCACGAGCGTCAGAGCATCCCTCTCCGCGGCTCGCCCGTCGTCTGGATCCTTGAGGCCTTCCCGCTCGGCGCGCTCGAGGTCTTCCAGCAGCTCTTCCTTGCCGGCCGCCTGCGCCTTGGCCACGAGGAAGTCGAAATCCGTCAGGGTTACCGCGAGTTCGGACCAGAGTTCTCCCTTCGTCTGTTGGTAGGGAAGTTCCGAGATCCTTCGCCGGTCCACGATCGCGGTGCCGGGCGCCCGGAGAGGGCGCTCGGCGAAATAACTCGCCAGGATCCGGTGAAAGAACTTTGGGCCGGTCGCGGCGAGATGGTCCTCGCTAACCACCTCGCTCAACGACCGGTGAAAGAAATCCACGAGCTGCAAGCCGTCCGCATCGCGGACATGCAGGTAGGGCTCGAGGTCGTCGCGCAACCGCGCCCACAATACGATGGGCAGGCACGATGGGCAGGCTCGGCCCGCCTCGCCCAGCGAGGACCGGCGCGAGGAATGCCCGGAGCGCGGAGGGATCCGGGACCAGGCCACGCAGGAATACTTCCGCAGCCGCATCGGACAGAGTTGCCGGATCCTGGGGATCGTCCACCGCTCCGCCCCGCGCCAGGTGCTTCCGGGCCTCCACCACGATATCCGGAGGAAAGTGCTGGGCCGCCGCCAGGAACTCGGCGTACACCTCCACGTCTCGCGTCAGCAGATCGAGCAACTCGTCCTCAGCGAGGCCCATCCTCGAGGCGCCCAGGTAGGCCAGGCTGCGCGAGACAAGAACCTGGCCGTGGCTTCCCCCAACCTGCAGACGCCAGAGCAGATCTCGGAAGATGCCTTCAACGTCATCGGCGAATCCGGACCTTCCTCGGTAGATCGGAACGCCGTCGAACGATCGCCAACGCTTGACCTCCTCGAAGGCAAACTTTTGAAAGGTCCTCACGTAGAGAGGGGCGCCCGCGATGGTCAGTCGGACGACCGCATGCTCTCGCTGGTCGTCCTGGAGTTTCCTCCCTGCCGAGACGAGGCACTCATCGAGGACACCACTCGCACGCTCACGTGACACCAACTCGAAGGGCCGAACCACGAGACGGTTCTCCGCGGGCACTCGCGCTGCGATCGCCTCGCAGCAATCCGCGGCCTGCGTCGAGGTTGAGAGGACGAGGTGAACGTGCTCAGGAAGCTCGCGCGGCAGCCAGACGAGGGAGCGCGTGGCGTCCGACTCCGGCAGCTGCCCAAGCCCGTCGAGGAAGACAATCAGGGGAGCACTGCTCGTCGCGAGCCCCAGGCTCTCTCGAACGTCAACCTCGACCTCGCCCACCCCCGTCGACGCCCGTGGGCCCGCCGCCGCGTAGTGGCCTCGCAGCTCCTCGCATAGGCCCGCCAGCAGGGCGTGACCGTCCAGCGACTCCGGCGTGACGCCGACGAACCTGACCAGCAGGTGAGCGTCCGGATGCGCAACACGCGCTCTTTCGACGGCGCTCGCCATGACGCCAGACACCCCGGACCCCGGCTCGGCGAGCAGGGCCAAGCAGTGCCTGCTGGTGCCAGCGAGGTAGGAGTCGATCTTGTCACCAGGCTTTGGCTCATCGCGAAGTTTCCACATCTCGGAATCGATCGCTCGCTGGCGACGGAAAAGCTCGTGCGGATCGGCCGCGGGCCGCAGGGCGGTGAGCCTCTTGGCCTCCTCGAGCTGCGGCCCAACGACACCAAGGAGGCTCGCATAGACATCCTCGCAGAGCCGATCAAGGTGGTCCAACTCGGGGTTTTGGCCGGTCCAGCGGACATCGTACCGAAAGACGTGGTCAGGTCCCAGCACGTCGAAGAGCTCCCCCTTCAGGCTCTTCAGGCGGCCCTGCGCCTCCACGTCCACGTTGCCTTCCGCATCCAGATCGATGTAGGCGCCTGCTCGCCGGTCTGGTGGAAGGCCATGAATCACGCGCGCGAAGCAGAACACGTGCTCTGGCGCATCGGCGATGCCAAGCGCTCCGGCGCGGATCTCCTGCTCCGTAGCCGAGGCTTGATACATGCGCTTTTGCTCAGCAGACCAGTCGAGGTGGCGCAACGCGGTCGCGATCGCGCCGCGCAACACCGACTCGACCTCGCGCTCCCAGACAGCGTGCTCGTGGTGGCGACCGGCCCGCGGCAGCAGAACATACTCAGGCGGGATGGCGTTCTCGTCTCGCCGGTACCACTGCTGGAGCAGCGCTCTCGCCGTGGCCTCGCCGACCCGCTCCGCAATCGCCTCATATTCCTCGGCCGCAATCACGCTGGGAAGGGGCCGCCAGCCGTAACGATCGCCCAGCAGCGCGATGAAGTTCGGCCGCGGCGTCAGCTGCTGGCAACGTGCGATCTCGTCCAGGCAGATCCGCAGTGTGCTCTGCTCGAAGGCGGCTTGCTCGCTAACTCCCCAGCGCAAGTCGACCGGCTGAAACCGGCACCCATACTGGCCGCATAGCTCGCGCAGCTTCGGGAAGACACGCTCCCGGAGCGCATTCCGCTCCGCCTTCAGGTCGTTGAACGTGGAACTCACGAAGACCCTAAACGTGGTGGCGTTTGGCATTCGTGCGCCTTCCGAACGAGATGGGGGATACGCGGGTTAGCGGCACCCGGTTATGCTCGACGATGCGGTTCTGGCGGGCGGTTCGCAACACAATTGTGGATAGGGTGAGGGGGCTACGGCC
>JBDHHZ010000401.1:0-3127 GCA_039589115.1 Gemmatimonadota bacterium
GGTCCCTTACACAGAGGGGCTTTCCTTCCAGGCTTCCGTCGCACCGCCTGCGCTGGCGCCTGACGGGAACTCGTTCTACGTCTGGACGCGTATCTACGATCCGGCTGGCGACTCGTCGATCGTAGGGGTCCTTCATCTCGATTTCGATGGGCAAAAGCTCGAGCCCGACATCAAGCGAGCCGTGCCGTACTTCTCGCCGGACGGGAGGCACCACGCCTTCAAGAGCTCGGGCGATGACGGCGTCTACGGCGTCAACATCTACGACGTGGCCGCCGGCGAGTACCGCTTCCTGGCGCCGGTGTACGAGAGCAACGCGTTCCTCGGCCATCGGGCTACGAAGAACATCGTCTGGTCACCGGACGGCTCGCTCATCGCTTTCGTGTCGGCCGAGGGGGAGACGGAGACGGACGAGATGGCGCCGCGGGTGGTCGACCGCCTGCTGTTCAGGAGCCGCACTCACCTGTCCGACAACCGCCGCACCCACATCTTCGTCATCTCGGTGGACGGCGGCGAGCCTCGCCAGCTGACCACCGGGACATACGACGAGCACAGCATCGACTGGTCTCCCGACGGCGATGAGATCGTCTTCATCAGCAATCGCGCCGACGATCCCGACGACGTTCACAAGAACGACGTTTGGACCGTCAACGTCGCCTCCGGCGCGATCCGTCGAATCACCGACACGCCGGCTCCCGAGTTCGCCCCACAGTACTCGCCGGACGGCGCGTCGATCGCCTACCTGGGCGGCGTCCGGCCGATGAACACCCGTGACAGCCCGATGGAGAACGACCATCTGTGGGTGCTGCCGGCGGAGGGCGGGACACCCACAAACCTGACGGCCGCGCTCGACCGACGGGTCAGCAGCTTCGAGTGGTCCCCCGACGGACGCTACCTGTATTTCCGCGCCACCGCCCAGGGCGCGGTGCACCTGTTCCGAGTGCCGGCGAACGGCGGCGCGATCGATCCGATCGTCACCGGCGAAGTCGAGCTGACCTCGTTCGCCGTGAGCCCGACCCAGGATCGAATCGTCTACCGCACGGTGAGCCGCGAGCTGCCAGCAGAGCTGTACGTCACGACCCACGACGGCTCGTGGCACAGGCGGATAACGCACCTCCAGGCCCCGTTCACCGAGAACGTGTCGGTGTCGGTCCCGGAAGAGATCTGGTACGAAAGCTTCGACGGAACTCGCGTCCAGGGATGGTTGACGAAGCCGAACCCGTTCGAGGAGGGGCAGGAGTATCCCCTCATACTCACCATCCACGGCGGGCCGCATAACGCCTACCGGCGCTCGATATCCTGGACGGCGCAGTTCATGGCGGAAGGCGGCTACGGTGTGCTCGAGATCAACCCCAGAGGCAGCATCGGGTATGGCCAGGAGTTCGCCGACGGCACGCTGGACGACTGGGGCGGCAAGGACTACCGCGACCTGATGGCCGGGGTCGACTATGTCGTGGATAACTACGATTGGGTCGACGGGGAGCGGCTGGCCGTGACGGGGTACAGCTACGGTGGCTACATGACCAACTGGATCGTCACCCAGACCGACCGGTTCAAAGCCGCCGCCGCGGGCGGCAGCATCAGCAACCTGATCAGCTTTTACGGCACGTCGCTCTACCACCTGCTGATCGAGACAGAATTCCCCGGCGAGCTTTGGGATAACTACGACGTGTTGTGGGATCGGTCGCCGCTAAAGCATGTGTCGAACGTGACCACGCCGACGCTGCTCTTCCACGGTGAAGATGACTTCGACGTGCCAATCACTCAGGCCGAAGAGATGTTCGTTGCACTGCGCAAGCTCGGGGTCGATGCGGAGCTCGTCAGGTATCCAGGTATGGGACACGGGTTCAGCAGCTTCGCCAACGTGCGCGATGCTTTCGGCAGGGTTGTGGGGTGGTTCGATGAACACGTCGCTTCCGGCGAGCAGTGAGCGGTGTGCTGTATGCGGTTACCGGAAGACCTAACCAACGTATACAGGCAAAGGGTCAGTCAGTAGCGCCTGATTCGGAACAGGCGTATGAAGTTCAGCATGCCGAGGATGCCGTGATCTCCGCCGATTGCCCCCAGGAATAGTCCGACCAGCATCGCCGGCACGAAGACCCCGCTCCATCTGCCGTCAGAGAACATGTAGATGAACATGCCGATTCCGAATCCGATGAAGGCACCGATGACCCCGTTGATGAAGCGCTGAAGCAGGTCGGGCTGCTGCTCATTCATTACCATAATCCTTACTGGTTCCGGACCTGGGAAGCGGCTTTCAGGGGAAAGGCGAAGCATACTGGCCGGGCGATCGCCCGGGAGGATCCATATACACCACTCGGCCCCGAAGGGTCGCGATGTTATCGAGAGCCCTCGTACTCGTCGGTCAGCCGCGCCATCAGCTCGGCGCGGCGATCGTACAGCCGCTTCGGCGTTCGGGCAGCGTGGCGAGCCAAGGCGTACGCCGTCAGGAGCGGCAGGCCGACGCTCACATCCAGGTAACACACCACCGTGTCCGCCAACGCCTCCGGGTCCACCTTCCCCCAGCTCACCGCCTCAGAGGGCGTGGCACCCGACAGCCCACCGGTATCGGGACGCGCGTCGGTCACCTGGATGAAGAAGTCGTGTCCTTCTTCCTCGATACCCAGTACTTCCTGGATCTGCGGCTCGGTCTGCAGGAGGAAGTTCTTGGGGCTGCCACCACCCATGATCAACGCGGCGCTCTTCCCGCCCGACCGCTTCGCGCCCAGTACGATCGCGGCGGTCTCGTTCACGTCGATCGCCGAGTCGATGCGTAAGCCGCCCCCGGCGAGGGCGCGCTCCGCTACGTTCATACCGATGCTCGAATCGCCTGGCGAGGAAGTGTAGACGGGTACGCCGGCCTCATAGCACGCCGCCAGCAGCGACTTCCGTGTCAGGCCAAGCGCCCTCTCCCGCTCCAGCACGTAGCGCCCGCAGAGGTAATGGAGCTCGGCCGTCCCCATCGTGCACTGGAACTCCTCCGCATCGAAGATCTTACGGAAGAACGCATCGGTGGAGAGCAGCACGTCGTAATCGAAGAAGATGTCGTGGATACGCACGACACCTTCCTCGCGGAGCTCCAGATCGCTGACGTCCGGTCGGCCCTGGTGCATCTCGAGCCCGATGCCGA
>JBDHHZ010000402.1:0-3114 GCA_039589115.1 Gemmatimonadota bacterium
GACGATCGCAACGGCGGCTGCAAAGCGGCTAATCTTAAGCAGCGCTCTGCGTCGAGTCGGAGCATGAAAGACGCCGTTGAGCTCGGAGTCGACCGCGTAGTCCAGCTCTTCCGGCAGGATCACGCGTGCCCCGGACACGTCGTCATCGAACTGCGCCTCGGGCAGCGCTATGGGGGTGACAGTGGACGACTCTATCTGATCCGCATCGGCCGCGTCCGTGCGGTACTGGTTCCAGCGGAAATACGTTGTGCGCACCCCCTCGGCGAGCAGCGACTGAGGCTCGAGTAGCTCGTAAAAGGGAAGTACCGCACTCTTGACCGAGCCCTTTGCTCCGGGCCTGCAGATCACGCCCAGCGGCTCGTCAGCACCCGGTTTCAGCACTATCGCCATCTGCCACGGCCGGGGGAAATAGCGCAGGTGTGTCGTTACGTCGGACGCCGTAAGCTCCAGCCCGCCTTCAGGGTGCGTGTGGTACCAGCCGAGCAGCCGGCGACGCTTGACGTTCAGCTGCTCCTGCAACCTCGGCCAGGCCAAGGTCACGGCCTGGAGCGTTCGGTCACCTCGGACCGGCAGTGGGGCGGACGTCGTGCTGTCGACCACGACGTACCTGGCGTTGGTATCCGGGCATATGAAGAGGTCGCCGGTGAGAAAACCCAGCCTCCCCTCCTTCGGCCGGGCCACGACTTGCTGGTGGATCTCTCTCAGGGCGCCAAGCGTGATGAACCGCAGGTAGGCACGTGCCCGGTGCGGCTCCGCACCCTGCTTGGCCGGATACCAAAAAACGGATCGGTCCAACGGCACTGGACGCTGCCGCTCGAACGAATTGTCACCGGAATTCGCCTGCGGTCCGCTGAAAATTTCCTCCGACTGCTGCGGATTGCTCTTGAAACTGCCCATTACTTCCGTGGATCCCTGGCCAAAGCCGAGTGCCTCACCGGGTGTTGCCGTCCCGAGACGTCACTTCCCGGTGCTTCGAACACGGCCAGTTATTCTGCACCTCCTGTGCCCCGTTCATAACTGGCCAGAGAGCCGCCGCAAGTAGGTGTACAGAAGGATATTACAGCGGTGAACCGCGTCGCGCGAGGATCCGGGAGTTTTGGTGTTGCATGCTGGCAACACACGAGAGCCCGAGTGCGGCCGTCATCCTGCACTACCGGCAGGTCAGAAAAAGTGAGATCGAGCCAACCTGGCGAGGCCGCCAGCCTCGGTTCTATTCTCATGTGCGTCTTGTTGTCGCTACTACTGCAGAAAGCGAACCGAGGTGACGATGAAAAGATTTCGGCGTGCTGCGAAGTTGCGAAGGGTGTTGCTCGTCTTGGCGGCGGCAGCGATCAGCGCGGGCCTGTCGTTCGAGACCGCCCTGGCCCAATCCGGCGAGTCGGAGGCTCCCGTCGCCGTCACGAAGGGTCCCCACAGCGCCGTGGAGACGTCTATCGCCATCGATCCGGCCGACCCCGACCACATCGTTGGCTCGGCTGTCGTGACGATTGGTGATCCACGCGTGCGCAGGGTATCCAACTTCACCTACGTGTCTTGGGATGCGGGGAAGACCTGGACTTCGGTGGCGATGCCGAACCCGGAGGGCCGGGTCCAGGGCGACGACGCCGTTGTCATCGATCATCAAGGTCGCGTCTACCGGACCTACATCGCGTTCAAACACCTGCGGAACCCGGACGGCATCGCTCCCAGTACCGGGATCCACCTCGCCGCGTCAGACGACGGCGGCCTCACCTACACGTCCCCCGTTCCACTGATCGACCACCTGAACTCGATCGAGCCCTTCGAGGACAAACCGTATCCCGGAGTCGATCTGTCGCCGGACAGTCCCTATCGTGGGAGCGTGTACGTCGCCTGGACCCGGTTCACGCGCTACGGTTCGCCTTCGCCGGACGACTCGTCGTTCATCCATTTCGTGGCGTCCAGGGACGGCGGCCGGACGTTCTCGCGGCCCTTACGGATCCCAGCAGCGGGCGGTGACGCGGTGGACAGCGATGACACGGTGGAGGGTGCCGTTCCGGCGGCGGGGCCCGACGGCACCGTCTACCTGTCCTGGAGCGGGCCGCGGGGGATCGAGTTCACCCGGTCATTCGATGGTGGTGCCACGTGGGAGCAGGCGCGGACCATACTCGATCAGCCGGGCGGCTGGAACATCGCGATCGAGGGGCTTGGCCGGGCCAACGGGATGCCTGTCACAGCGGCTGACATATCTGAGGGGCCCCACCGGGGCACCGTCTATATCAATTGGGCCGACTTGCGCAACAACGGCGGTGCGGACGGGGACGCGGACGTATTTCTCTCCCGCTCCAGCGATGGCGGGGATACGTGGAGCGACCCGCTACGAGTGAATCAGGACCCCGTAGGCAACGGCCGCGACCAGTTCTTCACCTGGATGAGCGTCGATCCGGTGGACGGCTCCGTGAACATCGTCTACTACGACCGCAGGGAAGGGGACGGAAGCGGCATCAGCGTCTACCTGGCCCGCTCCACTGACGGCGGCAAGACGTTCAGCGAAAAGAGAATAAGCGAGGAGTCTTTCAGGCCTAATCCCGACTTGTTCTTCGGAGACTACAACGGTATTAGCGCCCACAACGGTCGGGTGGCGTGTTTTTGGACGCACTCTACGCCTGAGGCGAATGTTCTAAGGGCTTGGGTGGGGGATTTCGGTAAGAAGTGATCAGTAATCAGTAATCAGTAATCAGTAAAAGCGAACAACGAACACCCAAGGCGCATCGGCCGTCTTACCCACTGATCACTGATCACTGATCACTTGCTTGCTCAACGCCATGGGCCCAGCCTCGCCACGGGCCAGAGGCCGCAACCTGAACCCATGGGAGTACTCCCGAACAGGTAACGTGTACTCAGCGTGCGTCCGCGCCCCCCACGACGTGTCGCCGCCCACGCCCATCTGTTTCCAATCGAGGTTCAGCGTCACCAGGTTCCGCTTCTTCAGGTGATAGGTGTGGCGGTTCTTCTTTTCCAGGCCTTCATCGAAGTCGTCGATAGTGAAGTGGTGGGCGCTGATGCTGAGGAGCGGCATCCCCACTGCCAGCAAGCCCACGCCGTCTTCGTTGGTCAAGGCTATCCAGCGAACGTCGGTCTTGTTGCCGTTCTCTT
>JBDHHZ010000403.1:0-4891 GCA_039589115.1 Gemmatimonadota bacterium
CGAAAGAAGTACCTGCTGGATCTCGAGCGGCAGCACGGATAGGAGTCGCTGCAGGCCCGGAAACGCCAAGCCCGGAGGATTTCTCCTCCGGGCTTTTCCGTGACGAAACCGTCACGCCTACTTGCCGAATAGTTACTTAATACTAGGCTGTATGATATCGAGTCGTCAAGGTGCTGTACCCCAATTGATGGCGTGCCCCCGGTGGGATTCGAACCCACATGACCTTGCGGTCCCCTATTCGGCAAATAGGTGCGTATGCCAATTTCGCCACGGGGGCACGTTACCTGTGAGATGACGGACATTGGCCCCGGTGCACTCTACCGCAGAATAGCCTCACAGACCGCACCCACTTTAGCGAAACGCTCTCAACTTATCGTCAAACAGGTGAGTAACTGCGTGACACGTGAGCACGTAATTGCACGAAAGCCCGGAGGATTCCTCCTCCGGGCTTCTTCCGTGACGGAATTTCGCTTGTCAGCCAGGTAGGTAATCCAAGTTAGGCTCGCCAGTCCGGCGATCGCAAGCGCAGCCCGCCCTACGACGGCCGGAAACTGAACAGCGCGCTGAACCCGAGTCGCTGGTAGTAGAGGTTCCTAAATCCGGTCTCGCTCTGCGACCACTCGCCGCGCAGGTGCAGGCTGGTGGTCGAGCTAAGCGATCGCGTCGCCTGCACGATGATGAAGCTTCCCGTATCGCGATCGGATGGCGCGATGCGGGCACCGGGCCGGCCCTGGTCGGTGTAGGTCTTCAAGGCGAGGCCACCGTACACCTGGGCCGATGCGATACCGAGCGGCGCCGACATCAGGAGGCCCAGCCGGCCGGACCGATAATCGTAGCCCGGGATGTTCGAGTAGTTCCAGGCGAGCCCGCCCTCGAGCTGCAAGAAGATGGTCTTGCTGGTCGCCCAATCGAACCTGACTCCCCAGCGCCAGTCTTCGCGGCCGAACGCCCACAAGTCGCCGTAGCGTTCGCCTCCGCCGGCGAGCGTGAGGCGCGCGACGCCCGGTCCGACCGGATGATTGATGCTCAGCGCACCGAGCGCGGCGTCGCGATCGAGGACGCGCCACTCGTTCGGAGTGTATCGAACGAGTCCGGCCGAGGCCCGCGCCTCGATCATCCAGCGCCCGATCACGGGAGTCGAAACGATCGCGCCGCCCCAACCTTCGGCGCGCCCGGGCTCGAGATAGGCGGGCAGCGGCGGCGGATCGCTGAGGTCGCGCAGCTTCCCTTGCCCGTACACCTGCCAACGCAGACCTGGGCCGCGCCCCGAGTTGCCGAGCGTCACCCTGGCGTCGGCGATCAACTCCGCCGTCGTGCGGCCCTCGAAGGAGATGACCCTGACACCGCCGCGCGGCTCGACGACCAGCGACAGCGAGCCGCCGGGCTTACTCAACCAGACGAGCCCACCGCTGGCACGCGCGCCGACCGAGCCTTCGCTGGAATCGTTGGTTTCGAAGACCAGAACTTCGGGACCGGCCGATAGGTCGTGTCGAAGGGACTGGGCGGGGAGCGGCGCGGCGAAGAGGAGAGCCACCGCGCAGGCTGCGGCGGCGGCTCGCATTACGGCGGCGGCCTTTGTAGCAATTCCCGGAATTCCTGCGCCTGCCGCTCCAGCGCCTCGGCACGCTGCAGCAGGTTCTGGCGCAAGCGCTCCATTTGATCCATCACGGTCTCGCCATCGCGCGGTTGCAGCTCGCCTTCGACCGGCAAGATCGGTAGATCGAGCGCGCGCTCGCCGGTGGCGGTGATGCCTACATCACCGATCCCCGTCCGCGTATCGAGGTCACCAAACGTCGGGATGTTCTCCGGGGCCGCCTCGCCGGATTGGGTGACCGACGGCGGGAGTCCCGCTTCGTCGAACAAGCGTACCTCCTCCACCAGCCGCCGCATCTCCTCGTGCAGCTCGCCGCGTCTCTCCGCCTTCGACATCTCGGAGGCGACGACGTCGGCGGCGTTCCGCAGTTGCGTCGCCCGGTCGGACAGGAAGTCGGCCTTGAGCGCGATCTCCTCCGGGCCGTCGCCGGGCGCCAGCGCGACGGCGGCGGGCAGCTCGGTGGCCGGCAGCTCGAGGCGTTGCTGGACCTGCGTCAGCTCTGTGTCCAGCGCCTGGGCCCGCTCGGTCAGCGCCACCTTGTCCTCCGGATCGGCGCGCTCGGCTTCGCGTAGCGTGCGCTCGAGCTCGTCTTCCAACTCCGAAGCGAGCGCCGCCCGGGCCTCGCGCTCGACGGTCTGCGCTTCGGCGAACGTCGCATCGAGGACGGCCAAGCTGTCGGCGGCGAACTGGGCGGCGGCCAGCGCGGCGCGCAGGGTGTTGGTGTCGCGCTCGCGCGCCTCGGGGATGAGGCGATACTGGTCCTCGGCCCAGGTCGCTGCGACTTCGCGGTCGGCAGCGAGGGTCGAGACGAGCTGCGCGGCCTGTGCATGTACCTGCCTCAACGAGTCGAGGCGGGCTTCTTGCGCGACCGCTGACTCATCGAGTGCGAGTGTGAGTGCGAGCGCGAGTGCGACTTCGAGTACGAGTGGGAGTAGGAAACGAAACTTCATGTATCTATACCGTACTTCTGGAGTTTGTAGTGCAGCGTGGCCGGCGGGATGCCAAGCAGCCGCGCAGCTTCGGCCTTCACGCCGCGGGCTTGAACTAGAGAGCGGCGGATCATCTCGCGCTCGTACGACTCGAGCGAATCTTGCAGCGTGCCGTCGGGCGTATCGCCGGGCGCCGGCCGCGCCTCGGACGGCGCAAGCGCCGGCAGGTCCGCCGGTGTGATGACCGGCTCGCGAGCGAGTACGAGAGCGCGCTCGATGACGTTCTCCAGCTCGCGCACGTTGCCGGGCCAGTCGTAGACCTCTAGCGCGGCCATCGCGTCGTCGGAGATCCCGCTCACGCGGCTGCGCGTGCGCGACCTCAGCTTCTCGACGAAATGCGCGGCGAGCGGCGGGATGTCATCGCGCCGCTCCCTAAGCGGCGGCAGAAGGATGGGCACTACGTGCAGCCGGTAGTACAGGTCCTCGCGGAAGTCGTCGCTCGCCTTCAGCACTTCGGGATGCAGGTTGGTAGCGGCGACGATCCTCACGTCCACCGCGATCGTCTCTTCGCCGCCGACCCGCACGCGCAGCAGCCGCACCTGAGTCTCGGGCCGGATGGTGCCGATCTCGTCGAGGAACAGCGTGCCGCCCTGCGCGAGCTCGAAGCGGCCGCGCCGGCGGCGTTCGGCGCCGGTGAAGGCGCCGCGTTCGTGACCGAAGAGCTCCGAATCGAGGATCCCCTCGGGCAGCGCGCCGCAGTTGACGCGAATGAAGGGCGCCTTCGCCCTTGGCGAGGCCGTATGGATGGCTCGCGCCACAAGCTCCTTACCGGTACCCGACTCGCCGTAGATCATCAGGTTGGAGTCGGATGGCGCTACACGATCGATCCAGTCGTAGACTTCACGCATCTTTGGCGAGCGCCCGACGATCTCACCATACTCGCGACCGAGTTCTCCACGGAGGTAGATGTTCTCGTCACGGAGTCGTTCACGTTCAGCACGCGCACGTAGCAGGCTCTCAACACGCGCGGCGAACGCTTCGCTGCGGAACGGCTTCTCGATGAAATCGACGGCGCCCGCCTTCATAGCTTCGACGGCGATCTCGACGGAGCCGTAAGCGGTGATGATCAGAACGTCGGTGCCCGGCGCGCGCTCGCCGACCGCGCGCAGCACCTCCATCCCGTCCACCGGCTCCATCTTCAAGTCGGCGACCACCAGGTCGATGTCGTCCTTACCTGCCAGGATCTCGAGACCCTCGGCGCCGTTGCAGGCCGCGAGGGTACTATGACCCCTACGGCGCAGGAGCAGCTCCAGCCCCTCGCGCATCGAATCGTGGTCGTCGATGATCAGTACCGTCGCCATGCTCTTAACTTTCGGTCCACCTCCGGTCGATGGCAATCCCCGAGCCATTTCAGGCCGCCGGCGCGTCCGGGCGCCGCCACCGCTCTTGATCATTGGAACGGATCGCACGCTTCACAAGGCATGAGGACATACGGCGGCACGATCCGCGGTATCTCCTCCGGGATGAAGCGCGCCAGGAAGCTGGGTGACATGGGATCGTTTCCACCCAGCACTGCGCGCACGCCCAGAGTGACAAACAGGCGCACGTCGCCGCCCCCGTTCTGCACCATGTCGCCGCCGACCTCCAGGAAGGGGCGCATGAAGCCGCGCCCGTACTCGCCGGCCAGCTGGAGGAACCAGCGATCGGCCTCGGTCTCACCGGGGATTTCCAGATACGGCATGATGTCGCCGGGCGGCAGTGGCTCTGCCGTGAGGGGCATCGGATAGAACCACTGGCTCTCGATCTTCTGATACGCGTAGCCGACGCTGGCCCGGGTCCAGACCGGCCCCA
This sequence comes from Gemmatimonadota bacterium, assembly GCA_039589115.1. GTDB lineage: Bacteria > Gemmatimonadota > Gemmatimonadetes > Palauibacterales > KS3-K002. The sequence goes on from JBDHHZ010000403.1 coordinate 4,375, forward strand.
GTCCGCCGAGCAGGCCGAGCGCCAGGCCGTAGGAGGAGAGCGCGCGGCTGGCCTCGCCGATATCACCCATACCGCCAGCCCAAGCGAACAAATGCGCGCTCTCCTTTACACGATAGCGAGCTTCGACTCCTACTTCAGCCAACAAAGGAATCGAGTCAGCAAAGAGCCCGCGGCCGATGTCGCGGAGCGCCGCCGACCCGGCCAGGGTCAGGCGCCCGGAGCTCCAGGCGCCGCTACCTCCGGCATCGAGCGCGGCGCGATCGCTTGAGATTTGATGTTCGAAGATGCCGCGCTGGAATTGCAGATCGTCGGCGCGGGTCAGCGAGAGCTCGACGAAGGCGTTGGCCGAGGTCTGCGCCGCCAGCGCCGTCGCCGACAAAATGGAGACGGAGATGGAGATGGAGACGGAGACGATCGCGCGCTGCATTTCGGTCACCTTACTCCTCAAAAAAGTGCCCCCGTGGCCTGCCCAGCTGCTCCCCCGACGTTCCTTCCGTCGACCAAACAGACCACCGGC
>JBDHHZ010000404.1:0-3095 GCA_039589115.1 Gemmatimonadota bacterium
CAGCTCCTCCCAACCCGCTAGTCCGACGATCAGGTGCGCGCCGAAGAAGAGAGTCAGGCCAATCATCCCGGCCAGCCCTCCGAAACCGAAGCCGGCCGTCTTGACCTCGAACAGCAGGCCGATGAAGCCTAGCGTCAGCAACAACGGCGCCACCACAGGATTGGTCAGGAAGCGGACGATGAGCTCCGCCCAATTGGGGCTCGTAGTGACCACCGCGGTATTCCGCTCACCGAGCTCAGCCAGCAATTCCTCGAGCGTACCGTACATGCCCTTTGCGTAGCCCACGTCGAGCGCCTCTTCCGCCGACAGCGTCAGCAGCCGGCCACGCTCGACTACACCCGGCACCTCGATCTCCTCGTCGACCATGGTCTCTGGGATACGCGGATCGAGATCGCGGGCCTCGGCCAGCGCCCGGAACTCGGAGCGCATCGCGCTCACCATCTTCTCGCTGGCCTTCTCGGCACCGATCACCGGCGTGGCCGCTCCGATCGTCGCACCGGGGCGTACGTAGATCGCCTCGGTCGCCAGCGCGATCATCGCACCCGCCGACAGCGCACGGTCGACGTACGCATAGACCGGCACCTGCGACTCCTGCACCGCATCGACGATCTGCCACGCCGCATCGACGCGGCCGCCCGGCGTGTTGATGTCGAGGATCACGAACGGCGCCCCGGCCTCCCAGGCCTCCACCAGACTCCGTTTCACGTAGGGGCCGAGACCCCTATCGATCGTGCCCTCTATGGGGACGCGAACAACCTGGGCTCGTGCGCCTGTCGCTGAGAACGGAACGAGCCCAAGCGCCAGCGCTGAAAGGCACAAGACTCGCAGATAACGTCGCTGAGCATCCATGGCCGTAAACCGTCGAGGGCCCAAGTTCCGGTTTGGGAAGGAAGGTTCGGGATATCTGTAAAGCCAATAGTGACAACGAAGAATACACCGCGTTGCGAGTTGCGGCAACGCGGAGCAGTTCTCCTCATAGAGTACACCCAAAAGCCCAGGTTATTCGTACCGGTCCCGGCCAGGCTCGCTTGACAGTCACGAGCGACCTCGGATAGGTTGCCCGATCGAGCGTTCGACCCAATCCACCCTCAGAAAGGTGTACCCACGCCGTCGCCGGCGAGCGATCATGGCCGAAAACGCGCTGCCAGTATCATCGGAACACGAGGAGAAGCTCGACCGGCTGCTCACGATCGCCGCCGAGATCTTCGCGGAGAAGGGCTATCATCACGCCTCGATTCGCGATCTATCCAAGCGCGCGGGCGTCAGCCTGTCCGGGCTCTACTACTATTTCGAAAGCAAAGAAGAGCTGCTCTTCATGATCCAGCAGCGCTGCCTCCAAACGGTGCTCGCCGATCTGCGGAGCAAGCTGGAAGGAGTGGACGGTCCCGAGGAGAAGCTCTGGGCCTTGGTCCACAACCACGTGTGTTTCTTTGCCGAGAACATGGCAGAGATGAGCGTGATAACTCACGAGTACGATTGCCTGGAGGGAGAGTATCGCGACGGAATCCGCTCGCTTCGCGTCGAGTACTCGAACCTGTGCCAGGAGATCCTGCGCGATGTGCGCCGCTTCACGGGCGCCGGAGACGTTGTACCGCTGAACGTCGCCACGTCCGCTCTGTTCGGGATGATGAACTGGATCTACGCCTGGTACCGGCCGGGCAGCAACGTACCGGTCGACAGGCTGGCCGAACACCTGTACAGACTCTTCACGGGCGGCTTCATCGGCCGCACCAAAGTCGGTTAACCAGCCTCAACCATCGACAGTCGAGAGGACAAATCGAGCTGGCGTCGATCGGATAGGTAGTTGCACGCGACCGAGGAAGTCGAAATGAAGATCTTCAGCGAGCTACTGCGGAGACGGGTGTCACAGATCCTCGGCATCTACCTGGCGGTGGGCTGGGGAGTCCTAGAGTTCACCGACTGGCTGGTCAACCGCTACCTTCTGTCGCCCCACCTGCTCGACTTCAGCCTCGTCGCATGGGCCACGATGATCCCCACAGTGCTGCTTTTGGCCTGGTTCCACGGGGCACCCGGCGCCGACACCTGGACGAGAGCGGAGACAGTCGGCATCCCGGCTAACCTCGTGGGCGCCGCGGTCGTACTCTTCGCCGTGTTCAGCGGTAAGGACCTGGGAGCCGCCACCGCCTCCGTCACGATCGAGAATGAAGCCGGGGAGACGGTCGAGCGAGTCGTGCCCAAGGCAGAGTTCCGAAAGAGCGTCGCGATCTTCTACTTCGAGGAGGAAGCCGGCGACACGGCGCTCCACTGGTTGCGGTACGGCATCCCCGGGGCGATTTCACTCGACCTGACTCAGGACCTGTTCCTCGATATCCGGGACACGCCGGTCTTCCTCGAGCGCCTGCGCCAAGAAGGGTTCGCCGACGGACTGAACGTACCTTTTGTCTTGAAGCGCGAGATTGCCGGTTTCCTGCACCTTCCCCACTTCGTCACTGGCACGATCTCGCGCGACGGCGATCAACTCGCCGTATTCGTATCAGTCTACGAGACACGTCGCGGCAAGCTGCTCAGCGAGAAGGTATACACCGGCGATGACATATTCGAGCTTTCCGACGGAATCGCGGTTCAACTCAAACGTGATCTCCAGGTCCCGGAGCATCACATCGAGGAGACGACGGACCTGCCGGTCTCGGAGATCCTGACGGCTTCTGAGGACGCGTACCGCTCGTACATCGATGGATCCCAAGCGTTTGCGATCGAGGTGGATTACGTGAGCGCGGCGCTGCACTGGGAGCGAGCCGTCGAGCTGGATCCGCAGTTCGCCATGGCCTACCTCGGGCTGTTCAGCGCCTACACATCTACGAACCAGGCGGCTCGTGGCGAGCAGGCCATCGAGGCGGCGATGGGATTGCTCTACAAGCTGACCGAGCGAGCTCAAGCCACGATCAAGGCGATCTACTACTGGATCGTAAGGCAGGATATGGCCAAGGCACTGGCCGCGGCCGAGATGCGCGCGGAACTCTTCCCCCACGACATCAATGCTCACTTGTTGTTGGTGCAACTGTACGCGGTAGGAGACAACATTCCGGGAGCGATAGCGGCGCTGGAGCGAGTGGTCGACCTCGACCCCAGCCGTA
>JBDHHZ010000405.1:0-5837 GCA_039589115.1 Gemmatimonadota bacterium
GAGTCGACCCAGAACGGGATGTTCTGATAGGGCGCATCACCGGGCCGGTAGTACCAGCGCGAGCGGCGCGACTGCCAGCCACGCGAGAAGGTGATCGGCTCGAGGTTGAACACGTAGACGTCGGAGTCCCGTACGTCGTCGCTCAGGTCCTGTATAGGAAGCACGTCGAGCACCCAGACGCTGCGGCCGTGGGTACCGGCCACCAGCTCGCGCTCACGCGGGTGCACGATCAGGTCGTGGACCGGAACGTTGGGGAGCCCCGCTCCAGCTGCCTGCCAACTACGTCGGGTGTCGAGGGACACGTAGGCGCCGCGGTCGGTCCCGACGTAAAGGACCGCCGGGTTGACCGGATCTTCCCGGATGACGTTCACCGGCTCGTCGGGCAGGTTATTCGATATGTCGCGCCAGGTGCGACCGAGGTCGTCGGTGCGGTAGACGTAGGCCGTGATGTCGTCGTCGCGATAGCCGTTCAGGCTGACGTAAGCCACGTCCTCGTCGAAGCGTGAGGCCTCGACGCGGGACACCCAGCGATCGGCCGGCAGGCCCGCGCCGACGTCGGTCCAGTCGGCGCCACTACCGCGCGTCACGTACACGTGCCCGTCGTCGGTGCCCACCCAGAGCAGGCCGAAACGCAGTGGCGACTCGGCGATGACGGTCAGCGTGGCGAACGGCACATCACCCCGGTTCTCGCTCTTCGTGAGGTCGGGGCTCAGCGCCGTCCACGTCTCGCCCTGGTCCATAGAGCGGAACAGCTTGTTCGCTCCGTAATAGAGCACGTCGGCGTTATGCGAAGAGAGCAAGATGGGCGTCAGCCAGTTGTAGCGGAGCGGCTCTTCCAAGATGCCGTTGCGCGGCTTCACCCGCTGGTACCCGGCGGCTCCAGACCTGAAGTAGTAGCCGAACTGCGAGCCCGCGTAGTAGGTGCTATTGTCGCGGGGATCGATCTGAGCCCACATGCCGTCGCCGCCGCCAGCGCGTTCCCAATTCGCACTGATGTTGGGGCGCGAGGTGCTCGAGCCCTTCAGCACTCCGTTGTCCTGCAGCCCGCCGTAGATGTTGTACGGATCGGCCATGTCGACCGATACCGTATAGAACTGGCCGACGGAAACGGTGGACAGGGTGAGCCACGTCTTCCCACCGTCGAACGTCACGTCGAGGCCGCCGTCGTTACCCAGAATCACGTGCTCAGGACGCTCGGGGTCGATCCACATCGCCTGATGGTCGCCGTGCACGCGGCGGCCGGCGACCTGCCGCCAGGTGACGCCACCGTCGTCCGAGCCCAACAGCGGCACGCCGAGGACGTAGACGCGGTTCACATCATCCGGCGCGACCCGGATCTGGCCGAAGTAGTACCCGTAGGTGTAGACCGCCTGGCGGATCGGCTCCGGGTTCATACGCTGCCACGACGTTCCTGCGTCCTCGGAGCGCCAGACCTCGATGCCCCGGATATCGGCAGAGAAGAGAGCCGCGTTCGCATCCTGCAGCGCGGTCATCAGATCGTCCATGGTGATCGAGTCGCTCTCGACAGCGGCTATGAGCTGCTGCGCGTCGAGCCGCGGATCGAGATCGTTGCCACGCAGGAAGCTCTCGATCTCTTCGGGGTCTTGGGCGAGGAATTCCTCCTTGCTCATGTCGCGGAGGCGCTTCGCCGTCACCGCGCCGCCGCCCAGGTCCCACTCGTCTTCCGGCAGCAGCTCCTGGTTGTCTACGGAGACGTAGAGCACCTGCGGATTCGCCGGCGTGACGGCCAGCCCGACGCGGCCAACGTGCTCGCCGCGCGGGAAGCCACCACCCATACGCTCCCACGTGTCACCTCCGTCCGTAGACCTCCAGATCCCGGTGCCGTCGCCGCCCTCGGTGAAGGTCCAGGGCCGCCGGACCCGCTCCCAAGCCGCCGCATAGATCACGTCGGGATTGCCCGGCTGGAAGGCGAGATCCGCGATACCGGTCAGGTCGTTCTCGCCGGCCAGAACCTGCTCCCACGTATCGCCGCCGTCGTCCGAGCGGTAGACCCCGCGCTCGCCGCCCGGCGTGTACAGCTTGCCGAGGCGACGAAGACTCGATCGGGGTTCCGGGGATCGACGAGGATGCGTCCGATTCGATCGGACATCTCCAGACCGACCAGCGTCCACGTCTCACCGCCATCGTCGGAGCGGAAGACGCCCGCCCCGCCGTAAGAGGAACGTGACGAGTTGTTCTCTCCAGTCCCAACGAACATGCGCTGCGGGTTCGTCGGATCGAGCTCCATATCGCCGATGATGATCGACGGCTGGTCATCGAACAGGGGCTGGAAGGAGACGCCGCTGTTCGTCGTCTTCCACACGCCGCCGGACGCGTAGCCCACATAGAACGTGTACGGCTCGCCGGGCACGCCCTCGATGTCCACCAGGCGGCCGCCCTGCACCACCGGTCCGACGTCGCGCCACTCGAGACCCTTGAACAGGGTCGTCTGGTCCAGCTCCTGATGACTCTCCCAGGCCGCCTGCCGAGCCTCCAGAGTCGGCGGACCGGCGGAACTGGGCCGCTGCTGGGCGAAAGACTCCACGGACACAGCCAGTAATAGGACGAAGACACACGCGTATCGCAGCATGGCTGGCACTCCAGGTAGTGTTGGCGTTGGGGTCGATCGCGATCAGGTCGCCGAGCGGCGGGGCTCGGCAGCCCGGCAAGTTAGGCCCGAGCGGGTCCGGCGTCCACATCGACAGAACGGTGCTTTAAAAAGGGAGATGCGGCCCACAAACATTTGTTTCCGGCCGGCGATTGCTGTCATTGACATGGACGGAGATGATGCCTATTCTTTGCACGCTGAGAACACCAGCGACATCTCACGAGGGACCTGGCTCAAGCGCAGGTCCCTTTTTGGTATTCTCAGCGAGAAGTGCCGCAGTGGTTTAGTCAGCAAGGTGCTGGCGGACGCTGACGGTTTAGCCCAGCGCGGGGGCGAGGACCGCGCAATAGTTTGTAGTCGGTAAGTGCGGCAGAGCCGGGCTCCGATTACAAGAACAACATAAGGAGCACGGCAGATGCGTACTACCGGAACGGTCAAGTGGTTCAACGACAGCAAGGGCTTTGGCTTCATCACGCCCGAGGACGGACAGAAGGACTGCTTCGTCCACCACACCGCCATCCAGGCCGAGGGTTTCAAGACCCTGACCGAGGGTGAGCGCGTGGAGTTCGACATGGTGCAGGGCGATAAGGGCCCGGCGGCTCAGAACGTCGTCAAGCTGGGTGGCTAAAGCCTAGTTCCGGCACAGCCGAACAGAGGGCCGCCCCGAGCGATCGAGGTGGCCCTCTTCTTTTGTGCGTACTGCACTGGGACGTTGCCTACTATCCCGGGATGAAGAGGCTGGCCAGCGCCAGCGCACAGCCGGGCTTGCCATCGCCGTTCCCGTCGCCATTCCCGTTACCGTTCGCGGCGCCAACCTCGACCCCTACGGCGGCCCAGCCGTTGCGGACGGCCCGCTGCTCGGAGCCGCCGGCCTGGAAAACCTCACCAGCGACCTGGAACGTCAGGTCGGCAGCCTTCTGGAAGCCGGGAGTGGAGCCCAACCGGCTATCCGTCAGCGTCCTGTACCAGATCAAGCCTGCCTTCTCCCAGGCGTTACCACCGATCTCTGAAGCGGCCAAGTAGAAGGCCCGGTTCGGTATGCCCGAGTTGATGTGGACGCCGCCGTTGTCGTAGTCGACGTCCTGGTAGTCGTTCATGTGAGCGGGCTGCGGGTCCTTACCCAAGACGGGATCGTCGTAGGCCGTGCCCGGGTCCTTCATCGAGCGGATGCCGACGCCGTTCACGTTCGAGGTGAAGATGCCGACTCCGACGATCCAGTCGGCCTGATTGGCGGCATGGCCGAGCTCGCGCTGCCTGACGAGCGCGCCGAAGACGTCGGCGAACGACTCGTTCAAGGCGCCGGGTTGGTCGCGATAGACTAGGCCCGCGGTGAACTGAATGACTCCGTGGGTCAGCTCGTGGCCGATGATGTCGCGCGCGATGGTGAAGCGGTTAAACAGCCGGTCCTCGGCCGGGAGATCTTCGTCGCCGTCTCCGTACACCATCTGCTGGCCGTTCCAGAAGGCGTTGTCGTAGCCCTGGCCGTAGTGCGCTGTGGAATCGAGCCGCATCCCGTCACCGTCGATGGAGTTGCGCTGGTAGACATCCCAATAGAGGTCATAGGTCAACCCCGCCCCGTCGTACGCCTCGTCGACCGCGGCATCGCCAGTCGGCGGATCCCCTTCCCCGCGCGCTCTCGAACCGGGAAGGTTGGTGCCGTTCTGTGCATCGTAGACGACCCGCTCCTTCTGCGCCGCTACCGCGGGGCCGGCCAGCTCAGGCGACTCGCACAAAATGTTGCGCAGTCCGCGAAGCTGTTCCGAGAGCAGCAACGTCTCGCGCGCCATCTGCTGCTGCCGGGCGTTCCCCCGCTCCGCTATCGCCTTCAGCATATGGGGAGGTACGATGCACTGGATTGGGTGGATGCCTGTACACATGGGACCGTTCCCTCTGTCTGACGCTAGGTTGGACTATCGCGAACTGGGTCTCTACCCTCCACCGCCCCCGCGGGTCCGGCGCGCGCGCCGGCTCAGCCAATCGATCAGCGGGTGAAGGTCCTGCGGGACGCTGCTCTCCCTCGCCTTCACCGTATGTTGGAGATCTCCGCTCTCCACCGTCACGACATAGACGAACTCGTCGGGCACGGCGGCGGTGTCCGCTATCAGAGCGGGCAACTGGAAGAAGGCCGCAGAATCCACCAGCTGCCGTAGCTGCTCGGCCTCCTCCTGGGGCAGCGTGTCGCTGTTGAGCGAGAACGTCACGCGCCCTCCCGCGAATCCCCCGCTACGTTCGAATTCGATGTACATGATGTCTTCTCTCGCGACGTGTATACTGTCCTGCGCCATGCGGGCCGCGAACTCACGTTCGAATTCGATGTACATGATGTCTTCTCTCGCGACGTGTATACTGTCCTGCGCCATGCGGGCCGCGAACTCGCCTCGATCGCGTGCGCAATCGCGTTGCGCGCAGAGCGTTGATGTTAGAAAGAGAAGGGCCGGCAAGGGCTGAGAAAGGAACCGGCCGGGGCGCATGGGTCCCTCCTGGTAAGGGCTAGAGGAGCGGCACGAGTTTCGGTTGAATCAATATTGCGTGCGTGCGGCGACGCGCAACTCCCATCCCTGCGAGCAGTCACCGATGGTTTCACGTATCCCAGCACGTCGAACGTGATTCGCGTGACCATCACTCCGGTGATGTAGCAGCCGGCTGGCCCGAAGCGTTTGGTCGAGTGTGGAGCCGCGCGCGGCCATCAGGCCGGGCGCGGCTTCGCCCGAAAGATCACAGCCTCCGTCAAGTGAACTCAATCGAGGTCATACTCGACGGATTTCAGCTTCAGTCTATACAGTAGTGTGGAAGCGCCCTCGCCCCTGTCAGCCTGCATCTTCAGCTCAGCAAGCGCCTGAGAATCACAACCACCCGCATCAACCTCACGACAAGAGCAGGATAGCCGCACCGACGGCGACCCAGATCACGAGTGCCGTACCGAGCAGCACGCACTCGACCTTCTGGACCTTCTGAGGCCCCCTCCTTCCGTGGAACCACGTCACAACCGAAACGACTGGAACACCCAAGAAATAGGAGGCCAGATAGAGGGGCATAGCATAAGCTGGAAGATTCGCCCACTCGATTACGATATCGGTCAGCTCGAAAAGGCCGAAGCCGGCCGCCAGGTACACGCCAACGAAGTGTGGCACGCGCCGCTCGAGCAAGCGCTGGAAGAACCCGACCGGTGAAGGACCGTCAATCCTGTGTGACGAGAGTCTATCCGCGCATTGAGCGGCGCTGGGTCGGT
>JBDHHZ010000406.1:0-3073 GCA_039589115.1 Gemmatimonadota bacterium
GAGTGAGGGGGGCGAGCGAATGCCGGATACCCCGAAGCTGTTCCAGCCGCAAGGCGGCTTCTTCCTGATCGCCGGACCGTGCGTTCTCGGGGATGAGGGCACCAACCTCGCGACGGCGGAGGAGATTGCCCGCGTTGGAGAGCGCTTCCGCGTTCCAGTTATCTTCAAGGCCTCTTTCGACAAGGCGAACCGCAGCAGCATCTCCTCGCCACGAGGACCAGGGCTGGAGGAGGGGCTTCGCCTGCTCGACCAGGTGAAGTCGCGGACCGGCCTACCCGTCATCACGGACATCCACGCGCCGCAGCAAGTGGCCTCGGCGGCCGAGATCGTCGATGTACTGCAGATCCCAGCCTTCTTGTGCCGGCAGACCGATCTCGTGGTCGCCGCCGCCGGCAGCGGCCGGCCGCTGAACCTCAAGAAGGGGCAGTGGATGGCCCCACAAGACATGGCCCAGCAGGTCGAGAAGGCTCGCCAGGGAGGCGCCGAAGCCGTGGCGGTTACCGAGCGTGGCACAGCGCACGGGTATCACAACCTGGTGGTCGACATGCGTTCGTTCTCGATCATCAAGGAGAGCTGCGGCTGTCCCGTCATTTTCGATGCGAGTCACTCGGTTCAGCTTCCGGCCGGTGCGGGAACGAAGAGTGGCGGCGAGCCGCGCCACATAAAAGCCCTGGCGGCGGCGGCGACGGCCGCGGGCGCCGATGCCCTGTTCGTCGAGGTGCACCCAGAGCCGGCGCGAGCGTTGTCGGACGCCGCCAGCATGCTGCAGCTAGATGAGCTGGAGGGCCTGGTCGCTCGAGTGTTGGCGGTGCGAGAGGCTCTGAGCTCGAGCGAGGGGCCGGCAGATGTCTGAGCATCCCGGCATCCCGGCTGACCTGGCTCGCGCCGTGTCGCTCGTCATACTCGACGTGGACGGCGTGATGACCGACGGTGGCGTCTACTACGGCGTCACCGCGTCCGGCGAGACCGTCGAAATGAAGCGGTTCGAGATAACGGACGGGCTGGGCGTGAACCTGATGCAGCGGGCGGGCATCGAGGTAGCGATCGTCACGGGCCGGCGCTCCGAGGTCGTCGCCCTGCGCGCGCGTGAGCTCGACATCGACGAGGTTCACCAGGACCCTGCAGCGGAGAAGCTGCGGATCGTCAACGATATCCTCGCGCGCAAGCGGCTCGATTGGGACGCTGTGGCGTTCCTGTCGGACGACCTGGCCGACGTCCCGGTGCTGCGCCGGGTCGCGCTGCCGGCGGCCGTGGCCAACGCCGTGCCCGAGGTATGCTCGATCGCGCGCTGGCAGACCCGGCGGTCGGGAGGGCAGGGCGCTGTGCGCGAGTTCGCGGAGGCACTGCTTAAGGCGCGGGGAGACTGGGCCCGGGTCGTCGAGAGCTACCTGCGGGAGCGGGAGGTCGAGGGTGCAGGGGAGGGTGCACGTGGATCGGGGTAAGCTGACCGAAGCCGCGCGGCGCGTCCTCCGCCTGGAAGGCAACTCCGTTCTGGAGCTGCAAGGTCGGATCGACGACGATTTCGTGCGCGCCGTAGAGCTGCTGGCGAACCTGAAAGGGCGGGCCATCGTCTGCGGCGTGGGCAAGTCGGGGATAATCGCGCGCAAGATCGCCGCGACCTTCACGTCCACGGGCACGCCGGCCTTCTTCATGCACCCCGTCGAGGGCATTCACGGCGATCTGGGGATGGTGCTTCGCGATGACCTTCTGGTCGCGATCTCGAAGAGCGGCGAATCGGACGAGTTGTACGAGCTGTTGCGGGTGGTGAAACGGGTCGGCGTTCCCGTGATCAGCCTGATCGGTAACGTGAAGTCCACGCTAGCCGAGAGCTCGGACGTAGTAGTCGATGTGAGCGTTGCCGAGGAGGCTTGCCCACACGACCTGGCGCCGACGTCCAGTACGACCGGGGCGCTGGCGATGGGGGATGCGCTCGCCGTGGCCGTTCTGCTGGAGAAGGGCTTCACGTCGGACGACTTCGCCAAGTTGCATCCCGGAGGCGCTCTGGGGCGCAGGTTGTTGCGCGTTGCGGATGTGATGCTGACGGACCCGGAGAAGGTGCCCTCGCTGAAACGTGACGCGACATTGCGGCAGGCGATGCTCGAGATCGCTCACAAGCAGGGCACGGTCGCTATCGTCGACGATGACGCTCGGATCATCGGAGTCATCACGGCGGGCGACCTGACGCGATTCATAGACGACAAGGAAGAGTTCTTCCACCTCGCTGTGTCGGAGGCGATGAACCCGAACCCCAAGACGGTCAAGACGGACAGCCTGGCGGCCGAAGCCGTCTATCTGATGGAAGAGCATGGGATAATGGCGCTTCCCGTATGCGATGATGGGATGCGGCTCCAGGGTATGGTTCACCTGCACGATCTCTTGCGGGCGCGGGTGGTGTGATTATGGGGTCACGTGTCTTCTGGGTCACAGTCCTCGTCTTCTCCGTACTGTCGTGCCAGGACAGCGGCGAGCCTCCGCTGGTGGCCGAGGAGATCCTGCAGCTCAACCCCGAGGCGAGCCAGGTGGTGTTCAACATGCAGCACCACATGGATTCCGAGGGTGTGCGGCGCGCCTATGTCGAGGCGGACACGGCGTACTACCTGGAGAACCAGTCGCTAGTAGAGCTTCGCGTGCTGAAGGTCACGTTCTACGACAGCAACGGCGCGGAGGCTTCGATCCTCACGTCCAAGGAAGGAACATACGATTGGGGTACCGGCGACATGACCGCCAAGGTCGACGTGGTCGTCCAGAACAGCAAAGGAGAACGCATCGAGACCACGGTGTTGAATTACAACCGCATCAGGGATCGCCTCTGGAGCGATGAGCCAACCAGGATGATCCGAGCGGACGGGACGATCATCGAAGGTACGGCTTTCGAGTCGGATTCGCGCATGGAGGTGATCGAACTGACATCGGCTACGATGGTGAGGCCGGGCTCGCAACAGCCAGAACGCGAGCCGTGAGATGCGCAACGTGGTCTTCTCCGGGATCATCGTGGCGGCGGCGCCCTTCGTCACAGCGCCTGCCCAGCAGCAGCAGAGCTGTAGCCTCGATGTCCTCACCACACCGGGCACGG
>JBDHHZ010000407.1:0-3598 GCA_039589115.1 Gemmatimonadota bacterium
TTACCGCATCCTCCGGAAAGGGGACGACACCCGGCACGTTATCCACGATCAGCCCAACTCGATCATCATCGAGGGCGACGACCAGAAGCCGGGCCGGTATGTCGCCATCCCTGGGCGGCAGGCTAAAGCGCTTGCGCATGTCGATGACCGGGACGATGGAATCCCGCATTTCCACCACTCCCTCGACGAACTCAGGTGAATTCGGTACTGGACGCAGCTCCGGAACAGGCAGGACTTCGAAGACTCTCATGACGTCGAGGCCGAACTCCTCGCCGCCCAGCTGGAAGGTAACGACCCGGATCGGCTCGGCGGCCGCGCGATTCTCGTCCATCGATTCCCCCTTCTCAGCTAGCAATTGCGCACCGGATGCCACAAGCACCGCAGGGTCGATGTAGCGGACCAGTTCACCATCCAGATCCAGCAGTTCCTGCTTCTCCCCTCCGCGCGCAACCCGTGCTTTGGCCGCCACGACTTCGCCCGGATCTTGGACCCGCAGACCCAGCCGGTCCCGGTCTCGCCCAAGCACGAGCAAAACGATTTCATCCGCATCGGGGTCCAGCCGCGGCGCACCGTGGAGCGCGTGTGCCAGCTCGACCACCGGAATCCACCGGTCTCGCACTCGCGCCAGACCAACCGCCCGCTCCTCTGCTCCGGGCAGGTGATGGGTGATCGGGCCGGTTTCCACGATCTCGACAACCACATCCGCCGGGATCGCGTAACGCGAGTCGCCCACCGTGAAAGTGACCAGATCATTCACCCGGCCGACTCCTCACGCGTTCTCGACATCGAGGCGAGTGATTCGACGATGGCGCTCGGGATGTCTTCCAGCGGAACCGCTCGCTCCGCCGTACCCTGCTCCACCGCTCGACACGGCATACCGTAGACGACGCAACTCGCCTCGTCCTGCGCCATCGTCCGACCCTGTACCGCCCTTATCGCACCGAGGCCATTGGCTCCGTCACGTCCCATGCCGGTGAGCACCACACCGACGCAGCGGTCACCGTACGCATCGGCCACGCTGGGGAAGAGCGCGTCTGCAGCCGGGCGTGTCCCCCACATCGTCTCTCTCTGGTCCAGGCTGATCCGTACATCCGAGTGGATACGTCGCACCCGCATGTGGAAATTGCCGGGCGCGATCCAAACGCCATTCGGCACGACAGCTTCGCCGCCGCTGGCTTCCGTGACGGAGAGCGCAGCCATGCTGTCGAGCCGCATCGCCAGCGCCGATGTGAATCCTGGAGGCATGTGCTGCACCACCAACACCGCCGCCCCCAGGTCTCCCGGTAGCGCACCGATGATGTACGACAACGCTCGTGGCCCCCCGGTCGAGGCGGCGATCGCCACAGCAGCCTCCTCCCCCGGTCCGGGCGCGGGAAGCGCCGGTACACCAACCCGGGCGCGATCGCTCAGCAGCGCGGTCATGTCGGCAGCGGCCGCCGCCTGCAACGCCTCGTAGAGGCGAGCTTCCACACTGGCAACGTCGAACGAAACTGGGCCCGACGGTTTGGCCACGAAATCCACAGCCCCCAACTCGAGTGCGCGGAGCGCGGCGGTCGAACCGGACTCGGTGTAGGCGGACAGCACCACGATAGGACGAGGTCGCGACGACATCACCTGTTCCAGAACGCCGAACCCATCGAGGCGCGGCATCTCGATGTCCAACGTGACTACGTCCGGGTCGAACTCGTCGATACGGCGCAGAGCCTCTCGACCATCGGCAGCGACACCAACTACACAATAACCGGGAAAGCGGCCGATCATATCGGAGACCATGCGTCGCATGAACACACTGTCATCGACAACCAGAACTCTGACGGCCGGTCCCAGGTCAGATTTCGACAAGGTCCTTCCCCTGCGACGAGACCTGAAGCCGTCCGTCTTCGAGATGGAAATCGATCGTGCGGCCGAAGCTTCCCCCTACTTCTTCAGCGGTGATCGGGATCCCGCGCTGCTCGAGAGCCGTGCGAGCGGCGGCGACATTTCGATCACCGATGTTCGGTTCCTCGCTAGGGAGCAGCTCCTGGAACATGCGAGATCCGCCGACGAGGCGCGCCGTGATCCGGCTGCGAACCGCGCCCGCCTCTTCAAGCTCCTTCAACAGGTCGGGGATGGCCGTTGAAGCGCAAAGCCAGCGTCTTGTCGACGACGAGGATAAGCTCGGATCGGGCAGCAGCACGTGGGCAAGCCCACCGATCCTGGCCTCTGCATCGTACAAGATGATCGCCACGCACGACCCGAGGCCAGCAACCGATAGCGTCCCCTCGTTCTTCCCTACTCGACGCGCGCCCATCGGTATGAATACCTTCACCGCTTTCTGTATACCCTCTCTCGCGCGTTCACCACCTCGAATTCCGCCCGCACATCTCTCGCCAACATCTCCACTCGACCCAGTACTAGATAGCCGCCCGGTCGAAGCACGTCCGCGAATGTATGGAACACCCTCTCCTGCGCTCCGCGATCCAAGTAGATGAGTAGGTTGCGGCAGAGGATGAGGTCGGCATCGAACTCCGGGCGCCGGGCCAGAATGTCGAGCTTCCAGAACTCCACCAGCGAGGGAAGAGGGTCCCTGAGCTTACACGGCGGCCCGCGCCCGAACCAGCGCCGTCGCAGTTCTTCGGGCGTTTCGGAGAGAGCGATCTCGGGGTATTCGGCGGCACGTGCTGCTTCCAGGCAGGCCCCGTCGATATCCGTACCGATGATGCGGATCGCGTTCCAGCCATTGGCACCGCGACAGGCCAGTGATTCCGACACAAGGATGGCCAGGCTGTATGTTTCCTCACCCGCGGCAGAGCCAGCGCTCCACATTACGAGCGGCCCATCCCGGGCTAGCAAATCGGGAAGCACTTCTTCCCGAATCACCTCCCATGTCCCCGGGTTACGGAAGAACCTGCTGACGTTGATCGTCAGAACGCGCAGCAGCCGGTCATACTCGGCTGGGTCGGAGTCGAGGAAAGTCGTGTAGTCTTCGATCGCCTCGATACCGCAGGCCCGCATTCTCACCGCTACTCGGCGACGCAGACACCTCTGCCGGTAGAGGTTCCCACGGAACCCCCGCTCGCGCTCTAGCTTTGCCAAACAGTGCCGCGTACGAGGCATCGCTAATCCCCACCATCGGCGTCCTTCACGAATTCCAGGTTCGTGCGCACTACATCGTTGGCAGGATTGATCTCAAGAGCATGCAGCCACATCTCAACGGCCTTGTCGCGGTCCCGGCCCTTATAGTAGACGTTGCCCAGCTTCGCGTAGATGTCATCTCCCAAGTTCGGGTCCGCCCGCAACGCCCGTTGATAGGCTTCCGCAGCTTTGTCGTACACGCCGTCCCGATACAGCAGGTCTCCCAGGTTCTTCGACGCTTGCGGCAGACCAGAGTCCAACTCGAATGCTCGTTCATACAATTCCCGCGCGCGCTCCAGATCACCCATCCTCTCCAGGATAACTCCGGCGTTGTTTGCTAGCGCCGCGGAGGTCGGATGTCGCTCGACGCCCTCCTCCACTGCCCCGACCGCAGAGCCGAGATCGGCCGATAGAGCATCCGCCAGCCCGCGCGTGGAGTAGTAGAGAGGTGGGGGGTACTGCTCCACCTCGGCGTAGCTGTCGA
>JBDHHZ010000408.1:0-3047 GCA_039589115.1 Gemmatimonadota bacterium
GTTTGCGGCTCCGACCACCTTTCTCCGCTCCGCACCGCTAGCCGCAGCGCATGACCCTCAGGCTGGGCGGGCTCGAGCCAGGTCAGGATGACACGCCCGTCTGCTGTGGCGAACAGATTGGGCTCGCCGCTCCCAGGTAGGGCCGCGAACTCGATTTCGCCCACGTCCCAACTCGAGTCATCGCGGCCGCAGGCAAGACCGATGGCTGCAACGACAACCGCTAGGAGAATCCCTCTCAGCATACGACCTCCTGGCATCGCACGAGACTCCACCACCTCTCGCAGGTGTGGCACAAGTCGGCCAAGATACGACGGCCGCCCTTCGAAGGCGAACCGCTCGTCCAGCCGCTGATTCCAAAGAAAGAGGGGCGGCCCGAAGACCGCCCCTGCATTCGCTGCGCCGCAGCGTTCGAAGCCCTCCAGACTACATCCTCTCGACGATCGCCTCGCCGAAGCCGGAGCAGGAACGTTCGGTCACGTCCTCGCGACCTTCTCGCTTCATCAGGCGAGCCAGGTCGTAGGTAACGTGGCCGTCCGTGATAGCCTTCTCTATGCCGCCGATGATCAGATCGGCCGCCTCGTTCCACTCCATGTGGTTCAGCATCATCACCGCGGAGAGGATGAGCGAGCCGGGGTTCACCTTGTCCATCCCCGTGTACTTGGGCGCCGTGCCGTGCGTGGCCTCGAACAGTGCCACATCGTCCGACATGTTGGCGCCCGGCCCGAGCCCCAGGCCGCCCACCAGCGCGATCGCGGCATCGGACAGGTAGTCGCCGTTCAGGTTCGGCAGGGCGAATACATCGTACTCGTCTGGCCGCGTCTGGATCTGCTGGAAGATCGAGTCGGCGATGCGGTCCTTCATCAGGATCTTGCCGGACGGCATCTTCCCGTCCATCTCGTCCCACAGCACCTTCTCGGAGATCGTTACATCACCGAACTCTCTCTCGGCCAGCTCGTAGCCCCATTTGGCGAACGAGCCCTCGGTGAATTTCATGATGTTGCCCTTGTGCACGAGCGTAACCGACGGGAGGTTCTGGGCGACCGCCCACTGCAGCGCCTTGCGCACAATGCGCTCGGTGCCGTATACGGAGATCGGCTTCACGCCGATACCGGAGTCTGCGCGGATCTCCCGGCCGGTCTTCTCCTTGATCAGCCCGATGATCGCCTTCGCCATGTCGCTGCCGTTCTCGTAATCGTAGCCGGCGTAGACGTCCTCCGTGTTCTCTCGGAAGATGACGAAGTTCACCCTGTCGGCGTACTTGTTCGGCGAGGGCACTCCCTCGAAGTAGCGGATGGGGCGCACGCAGGCGAAGAGATCCAAATGCTGCCGGAAGCGGACGTTGATGGAGCGAAAGCGCTCCGTGACACCGTCGTCCATTCTACACTTGGCGCACGCGCCCGCCTTGTACTGCTGGTGGGCGCAGTGCAGGCAGACGTGGGTCTCCTCTCCGATCGGTGTCGTGAACGGGCCCTTGATGGCGATCCTCAGGTAGCGGATCGCTTCGACCGTCTCGTCGGGGAACTCGCTGCCGTAGTGGTTCAACCCTTCCAGCCCGGCATAGAGTGGGCACCAGGCGATACCTCGTTTCCCGCCGTACGCCTTGTCCACCGCCGCGTCCACCACATTTCGCATCACCGGCGTGATATCGAGGCCGATCCCGTCGCCGCGCAAGACGCCGATCACAGGGTGGTCGCCGATGATCAGTTTGCCGTCACGGAATTCGATAAGGTCGCCTTCGGGGATCTTGACTTCCTTGAAGTCCATCGTGCCCTTCCTCTGCAGTCTATAGTCCGGCTGGGGCTGGATCGCGCCGCACAACGTGGCAAGAGGTATACCCAAGTGCCCGGGGGGGGACTCGAACCCCCAAGGGCCGAAGCCCAACGGATTTTGAGTCCGTCGCGTCTGCCGATTCCGCCACCCGGGCCAACTTGTCTAACTGCCTGTCCCGAAATGAGATCACGCCTCGGGCCCCTCGTACCGTTCCGGTGACCGGTACTCACCTCGCTTCCCTCGGCTACCCTCGTTGCGTGACGACCCTCAACATAGTGGCATCCTCAGGCTGTTGGTAGGCCTTTTTTCGAACCTCGGGGTGGGCCTGGCGTCTGCCTTTGCACCCAGCGTGCCCACCCGTGCGGGAACTACCGCTTGATTCGCTCTTGACCCGACGCGCTCAGGTTTGCCGCAGTCTTAGTTGTCATTTGTCTTTCTCATGTAGGTCTGGAACGAGGTTGCAATATGATCACTCCGCGGATCGCTTCCCTCACTGCCATGCTCTTTCTCGCAACGCCCACCGGCCTTCTCGCCCAGCGGGACCTACCGGTCAGGCCGGGTGATCGAGTCCGGCTATCGGCACCGAGCCATGGAGTCGAGCGTCTGGAAGGCACGGTCATATCGTTGATGCCCGACACCATTGTGGTCGACAGGGGTGAACCGTTGGCACTGCCGATCAGTTCGCTGACAAGACTCGCAGTAAGTCGGGACGGGAAGTCCAGGACTCGAGCCGGGGCGACAGTCGGGTTTTGGGCAGGCGCTGTTGCCGGCGCGGCGATCGGCGCTGCGTCAGCTGCGTCGGTAGACTCGGGCAGCTGGGATTACAATGCGACGTTCGGGCCCATCGTTGGCGGCGCTCTCGCGGGCGGCGTTGTGGGTCTTGGACTCGGCGCTCTTATCGGGTCTACAGTCAAAGTCCACCGATGGGAGGCTGTGCCATTACACAGGATTCGCGTGGACGTGGTTACGAACCGCGGCCGCGGACTGGCGGTCTCCGCGTCGCTCGTGTTTTGACGGGGATGTAGAACCAGGCTCCCAGCGACCCCATGCGTCGATCATATCGACCACGCCCTCGAGCTAATCGGAATCGACCACGGCCGATGAATCGGTCATCCTGACTGAATCGTGGTGCCGAAGTGGTCGCCAGCCCCCCCCTACCATTTGCCCTAGCTTCATGTTGGACAATAGCTTACGCGATCAAGCCCTACCGGCACAACGCTTACCCCTAAGAACGGCGGCGACGAGTGCTCGCCGGAGGATAGCAGGGCTATTCGACC
>JBDHHZ010000409.1:0-3029 GCA_039589115.1 Gemmatimonadota bacterium
GTTCGGTGATCTTCTAGCCAGTGGAGACGATCCAGTCTTTCTCCAGGATTTAGAATCCAGCTTCTATGCCGGACTCGCCTGGGTCGAAGACACGTGGGCGCATCATCTCGCATTGCGCAATGAGCTGGTCGATTTCCAGATGTGGCTAAGGGAGGATGGAGATCCCGTGCCACAGAAGCTCGCGATTACTTGGAAGCATGAGGAGGGGCTACCCGGCTTCGTGGCGCGGTTCCGCAAGTGGCAGACCTCTCCCTCCTTTGATGAGTCGCGCTTTCGGTTCGTAGCGCCACCGGACGCCGAGCGGATCGAGATCATACCTATCAATCCGGGAAGCGAGGTGGGGTACTGATGCAGCCAACGCACAAGTCCCACAGGGGAGGCATCAGGCGAGGCGCCTACCGCACCTTTGTCAGTTGGGTGATCCTCGTCTTGTCGTTCGCCCTGGTTTTCCCCGACTACCCGAGCTTAGCTGACGCCCAGAGACGAGGTGGTGGCTCCAGGGGCAGGTCCTCCGCACGCCGCTCCAGTCCGTCGAGGTCAGGGTCTGTCAGCCGCAGCACGCAAAGCCGCAGCCGCTCAACCTCCCGCGCTCAGCCATCGCGAAGCTCGGGTGCGCGCGGCTCGAGTCCGTCGCGCGGTGCAGGTGGTCGGAGCAGTTCGATGGCGAGATCCAACAGACGGCCGGCGCGTTCCACGACAAGACGCACAAGTCGCCGGCGTACCACAAGGCGTGGCCGCCATCGCAGAGGGCGCTGGGGGCATCACCGTTTCTGGCGTCCTGGCCGCTGGTACCGTGGTTACTGGTGGGGTCTTCGTTTCGTGACATGGGCAGTGTGGGCGACTTATACACCACGAACCTACGTCGTCTACGGATCGACTTACTACTACTACGACGGAGTGTGGTACACGCGCGGCGTGCAGGAGGAGGAGACGGTCTACGTCATAACGTCCGCACCCGAAGGGTACGAGGTGGAAAGTCTGCCGGAAGACGCCGAGGTGATCGAGGTCGAGGGGCAGACGTACTACCTCAGCGAGAACACGTTCTACCAGAAAATCCAACGGGATGGGGAAGACGTTTACGTCGTGGTCGACCCACCTGCCGGCGCACAGGTAACCTCGATACCCGAGAATGTCGTGGAGCACGAAGAGGGCGACGTCAAGGTCTACCAGTATGACGAGACGTTTTACACCCAGGAGACCGACGAAGAGGGGGTCCAGCACTACGAGGTGCAGCCGAGGCCGCCAGAGGAAGAGCTCGACGAGCTCCCGGCCGATGCCGTGTCGTTCGTGGTCGATGAGGAGACGTACTACTACGCAGCCAGAGGACTGTACGTGGCTGCCGAGGGTGGTGGGTACGTGTTGTCCGAGCCGGCGCTGGGCGGAGTGGCTCCACAGCTTCCCGACGGAGCAACCGTCATCAACGAGGGCGATGAGATGTACTTCCAACTCGACACCGTGTTCTTCAAGGAGGTCGAGTCCGAGTCAGGTACCACGTACGAGGTGGTCCCGGCGCCTGACGGGTCGGAGATCGTGGAGGAAGCCGGGGAGGAAGACGGCTAGCGCCAGGCAAGACAGTGAGCAGCGGGGTGAGCTCGACCCCCGCTGCTTTACTTATGAAGGGAGGCTCTCTCTACGATGGTTCTTTTCGTTAAATACCTGGTGATGGGCTCGGTCATGCTTCTCATGATGGGCGTGGGATTGCGCATCACGCTCGGTCAGCTGCTCGACGTGCTCAAGCAGTACCGGCCCGTGCTGCGCGGAGTCTCGGCCAACTTCATCATCGCGCCCGTGCTCACGTACCTGGCCCTGGTGTGGCTGCCAATTCCTTCCGACGTCAAGATCGGCATCATGTTGATGGCTGCCGCCCCGATCGCGCCGATGGTTCCTGCCCCGTTCGTGGACATGGCAAAGGGAGATCTGCCTTACTCGGTCGGGCTGATGACGATCGTAGCCCTACTCAGCGTGGTCCTTACGCCCCTGATCATGATCCTCGCCCTTCCCAGCAGCGAGGCGGGCATCGTCCTGGACCCAATCCAGATCATCCAGATGCTTCTTACCGTCCAGCTGATCCCCATCGCCATCGGGCTGGCCGTGTCTAGCGCCAGCCGTTCCTGGACTGAGAGACTGCTCCGGTTCGTGCCCAAGCTCGGTCAGATCGGACTTCTCGTCGGTGTCGGGGCGATCCTCGTGGTCCAGGCGAAGCAGATACTATCGATCAGTCCGATCGCCTACCTGGCCATGGCGGTCATAGTGATCGTATGGCTCTTCGTGGGAGACTGGGTGGCGATCCGTGATGAGCCTCCCAGGCGCCGAGCGCTCGGGATAGCGACGGTGATCCGCAACATCCCGCTCGCCTTTCTGATCGCGAACGCGAGCTTTCCAGGATCCGCCGTGGCGCCGGTCACGCTGGTCGTCTCCGTGTTCACCATGATCGTGGCGGTGGTCTACGGCAGGCGGATGGTCCGAACCGACGTTGCTGTGAGCTGAGCCGAAGCCGCCGATTCAGCTTGTATGCGCGGCCAACCGATAATGAGCGCGAGCAAAACATGACGACTTCAGAGGAGAGCCGATCCGGACTCCGGCACCACCTAAGTTCCCTACTCCCGATCTTCACCTGGCTGCCGAACTACGAGCGCACATGGCTGCGGGCGGACGTCCTGGCCGGTCTGGCCGTATGGGCGATGACGGTGCCACAGGCGTTGGCGTACGCCGGCATCGCGGGCGTGCCGCCGGTCTACGGGCTGTACGCCGTGCCGCTGGCGATGGTGGCCTACGCCGTCTTCGGCACGTCGCGTACCCTGTGCGTGGGTCCTGAATCCGCCATCGCTATCATCTCGGCGGTCACGGTGGGCGCGATCGTGGCGGGAGATGCGAGCGAGTTTCTTGCACTGACGTCGCTGCTCGCACTCGTCGTCGGCGTGTTGTTTCTGCTGTTCGGCATCCTGCGGCTTGGGTGGGTCGCGAGCTTCCTGTCGAGGCCCGTTCTGCAAGGCTTCACGCAAGGAATTGCCTTGACCGTGATAGCCGGT
>JBDHHZ010000410.1:0-3022 GCA_039589115.1 Gemmatimonadota bacterium
CATCATGACCAGCCGCACGTTGGCTGAGCGGATGGGCCGCCTCTATGAGCGACATCTCTACAAGTCGATCGTCAAACAGCTGCGGTCGGCTGGACTCCCGTCCGCCGGCCTGGGCAGCGGGCAGGTTTCTCTTAAGGACGTGAGGTTCAAGCCCGGCGGATCGGAGCTTGATGGGGACGTCGAGGCGTACAACGCGGCGAGGAAGCAGCACGAGACGAAACTCACGAAGCTGGTGCTCAACGCGACGACCTTGAACTCGGGACGCGATTGGCGGTTCAGCAGCACGGAGGTCGGCGATCCGCTACTCGGCTACATCCGCTTCGAGGAAATCGACACTCTGAAGCGCTACCGTGAGAAACTAGCCGCAAGGTCGATCGAAGAGCTTCATCAGTGTGTCGACCGGCCGCCGGACCGCTTCGAGCCCAGGTCCGTCGCCGCCGCCATTCTCTGGAAGCTCTGGGAGCAGGCCGAGCGAGCGGGCCGGTTCGATTTCCCGGCGTACCTTCGCGAGCGGGGTTTCCACGAGAAACTGGACGTCTCTCCCTGGCCGGTGCTCCAGGCTTTGGTACATCAAGACTTCCCGACGCGCCGCTTGATGGAATGCGAGCTCGGCGAGCTGCGGGCGGCCAAGCAGGAAGCCTGGCGCGTCGTTCGCGGGCCAAGGCAGACACCGCCGGCCGGGGACGGGCTGACGCGGCGCGATCGCGAGCGCCGCTTCTGGCGAGCGATCCGCGAGATCGGCGGCGATCTCTCGAAGGCGTGCCGGGCTGAGGTCGCGAAGGCCCCCGAATTCCTCGAAGCGCTCATGGACTTCGTGGTAGACCTCTACCGACTGCGCTCGAGCTGCAATATTGCGGAGGATGCGAAGCAGGACTTCGCAGGGATCACTCTCGGTGATGCCGTCGCGGCATCGGCGTGCTTCCCGCCGGTCTTCCCTCCCTACACGATCCTCGGGCTCTACGACGATACACACGTTGCCACGCTGCGCCTAACTGACGGTGGCGTCTTCGACAATCAGGGCATCGCCACCCTGTTCGAGGAGGAATGCACTCACATCATCGCCAGCGATGCGGGCGGTACACTCGAATTGGAACGGCGAGTCACGGCGGGCCGCTTCGGAATGATGGGCCGAATACTCTCGATCCTCATGGACAACGTGCGCGGGCTGGAGCTTCGCAGGCTCAGGGAAGACCGGCGTGTCACAGCTGGGATCGCCCATGCGGCTGGCCAGGGCGACCACTGGGATGACCTTAAGCAGCGCTACGCCCTTCACCGGGTGGCCTTCTTTCATATGAGCACGCCGCCGGAAGACGGAGCTCGGGATGGCCTGCCGCCGCACCCGGATGCGGAAGAGATCGCGCATATCCGGACCGACCTGGATGCGTTCGGCGATGCAGAGATAGCTGCGATCGTCTATCAAGGATACGCCTTGGCCGACCGCTTCGTCCGTCGCTACCTGGCAGAAACGCCCTTCGCATCAGACGGCTGGCAACCTGCAACGCAAGCGCCGCTTCCCAGGATGACACTCGCGGAATGTCCCGAGAGGAAGATCCGGAAGAACTGGGAGTCGAGGGTCATGCGGGCCGCTGCTTGGCGCTCCTTCCGATCGCTCAAGTTGTGGGTGCCCTCCGCGTGGATCCTCACCGTTTTGGCCGTCGGTACCGGCATCTATGCCAGCTGGCGGGTCCAGGTATCTCTGGGCGATGTCGGCCGCCTGATCGGCGGTTTTCTCGCACACTTCTGGCCGTGGCCGCAAGAGCAGCCGGTACCTCTGGCCATGGTCATCGGCGTCCTGACGCTCGCCGTGCTCGCGGTCGTGCTGTGGCGGAAGCTGGTGGCGCGATTGCAGGACGTGCGCACGTTCGTGACAATCATCAAGTGGGCGCGTGCCTTTGCGGGTAATCTGTTGTGGCCGCTGGGCTTGCTCCCGCTGTGGTTGTCTTTGTTCGGCTCACTGATTGCCGGCATCAGCCACTTCGTGTATAACCGGGTGTTCCTGAGAGCTACCCGCTGTTTTGACCCTTGTGAGGACGAGAGCCAAGTAGGCCGCTGAGAGTGGTCCGAGAGGTGATGTGATGAGACGACAGATGACACCGGTTCGTAGCCGTCGGTCTGCTGCGTTGCGTATGGTGGCAACCGCCTCGCTTCTGTTCGTTGTGGCGTGCCAACTGAAGCTCGTGGCCGACTACGATGAAGTCACCGATCAGGCGGTGACGGCTCTACAGAGAGACGTCGAACGCTTCTTCGTCGACATCGAGCGCAACATCTATACGCCGGAGTCCGACTACGAGAACTACATCGACTTCTACAGCGAGGGGCGAGCGGAGATAAATGTCATACGGGTGCGGGCGGCGGCCAGGCCGAAGAACGAGATCACCGTCGAGCAGCTCAACCTGCTCGAGCAGAACCTGCGGAATCTCGAGGAGTTGCACAAAATCGGCTTTGACGACCCTGAAGAGCTACAGCCGTTGCGCAGCGCTTTTCAGTCGGGCTTTCAGGCGATTCTGACACTCGAGCTGGCGAAGAAAAGAGGCCAGTAAGGAGGCTGGATGCCGATTAGAGTTAGTTCCCTCGCTAAGTCGATGAGCGACGCGGCGCGTGAAGTCCTGGATGAGAGCTGGCCGGACGTCAAGGAGTACGCGCGTTCGGAGTTCAAGAAGATCGCCGAGAGCATCGCGATGATAGCCCGGCTACGCGCGGCGGGTAAGATCAGCGCAAAGAAAGCGCGGCTTCACCTGGACATCCAGAAGAACGCGTCCCGCATGGTCCTGCTCACGGTGGAAGGGTTGGGTATCCTGACTGTCGAGCGCGCCATCAACGCGGCCCTGGGTGTGGTGAGAGACACCGTCAACACCGCCGTGGGTTTCGCGCTGCTCTAGCCGTTAGCGACGCGGCGTGTCGTCTCCCTCCGGCGGATGGCGGGGAGCGGGTCGTCTCGCTCCGGCCTCCCCCGCGCTCACGGCTGCGCCGTGACCGCGGGGTCGCTAACCCCAGCTCCGCTCGACGACCCGCCCCCACGCCT
>JBDHHZ010000411.1:0-3020 GCA_039589115.1 Gemmatimonadota bacterium
GCCTTCCACTCTTCCGCCGCCGGGTCCGGTGGCCCCAGGTCTTCGCCGACGCCCGGAGTGATGAACAGCGGCATCTCCGAGACGAGGGTCAACGGGTCGCCGCCCAGCGCGCGGATCGTCTCCATCGAGCTGGGCCGGAATAGCTCCGCCGTCTCCGGCTCGCCTCGCGCGATGAAATGCTCCCGCATGTAGCGCGAATCGGGCCGCGTGCAGAAACCGCGCCCGAGACGAAAGAATCCTTTCTCTCCCAATCGTTCCACGTCGTGTAGCACATAGCCCATCTCGTCGACTCGTGCCGTGCAAAGCTCCTGTAGCCGCCTCCAGCGGTCGCGCCATGCCTCTTCGATCAGGAACCACGGGCCGGCGGCGAACGCCATTCCATGAAGTGATACGTGCAGAGCGAACGATTTCCCGGCGCCGCGCCACCAGTCGTAGGCGGCCTGGTTCTCGGGACGGGCTCCGCCATCGTGCTCGTCGCGGGGAAAGCCGAACTCGATGTCGTCGCCGGGAAGCTCGCGGACCACGTGCGACAGGTACTCGGCCAGATCGTAGGAGTCGGCGTTCTCATGTTGCCAGGCGCGGTTACGCTCGGCCCCGTCGGGATTGATATGCGGAAGGATCCACCATTCGTAGTCTGCCAGCAGCGGATCCTCGCTCGGCAGCGCCGCCAGATAGCCTGCCAGGTGGCTCAGCAACCGCGGCCCGACCGGCTCGTCCGCGTGACAGCCCGCCAGCAGGCTGACTCGCGTCGGGCCCTGGCCGAAGCGAAAAGCCCTTATCAGCCGTTCTTCTCTCGAATGACCGATGCGCTCACCGGCGTCGAGCCCCAACGGGCGCGCCGCCAGGATCCTCTGCCCGCGATCTGCCAACCTGGTTCTCCTCCTTACAGTGACGGTGTTCCCGGCGAAGATAGCCTCTTTCCAGGCCGTTCGCGCTGGACAAGGGCGCGGGGCGATAGTATAGTGATAATCGTTATTGTATAGACAGGTGCACCCGCTATCGACACGAAGGAGGCTCAAAGATGGCTATCCGTTTGGGCGACGAGGCCCCGAACTTCACGGCAGAGACCACCGACGGGACGATCAATTTTCACGAGTGGAAGGGGAACAGCTGGGCGGTCTTATTCTCGCATCCCGCGGATTTCACACCCGTCTGCACGACGGAGTTGGGGCGCGTAGCGTCACTGAAGGGCGAGTTCGAGAAGCGGAACACGAAGGTGATCGGGCTGAGCGTAGACCCGATGGGCTCGCACAGAGAGTGGCTGCCAGACATCGAGGACGTGACCGGCAACAAGGTCAACTTCCCGCTGATCGCCGATCACGACCGTCAGGTATCGAGCCTGTACGACATGATCCACCCGAGCGCCGACAGCACGATGACGGTGCGGTCGGTCTTCGTGGTCGGGCCGGACAACTCGTTGAAGCTGACGCTGACCTATCCGGCCAGCACGGGGAGGAATTTCGATGAGCTGCTGCGGGTGATCGATTCGCTACAGCTGACGTCAGAGTACGCCGTGGCCACGCCCGCCGACTGGAAGGATGGACAGGACGTGATCATCGGCACCGGGGTTTCGGACGCAGAGGCCGAGAAGAAGTTCCCCGGATACGAAGCGCTAAAGCCGTATTTGCGGGTGACGCCGCAGCCGAACAAGTAGACCCAGTCACCAAACGAGATCGCACACCCGCCCGAGCGCCTCCGGCCTCGGGCGGGTTCGTTTATGGGTTAACGCCGTCGAGCACCCTGCGGCAGGGTGGGACGAGGTAGACGGTGCCGCCGAGGCGCCCGGCGACGAACGCGATGGCCGCGGCCGTCACACCCACTACGTTCAGGCCTCCGATCAGCGCCGCCAGCGCGAGGGTGATTCCGCCCACCTCGATCACCGTCGCCATCGTGATGGGACGGGTGAAGCGGCCCTGTACCAGGATCGCACGCTGAAACGACAAGAAGACGGAGAGGGCGGGCATCGCTACGAGGACGCGCGTCGGCAGGATGGCGAACGCCGTCAGCTCGCCGCTCAGACCGGAGATGGTCTCGAACCAGAGGCGTGAGAGAGGCGTGAAGCCGATGAGCGCCAGTCCGAGGGACGAAGCGACGGCCAGTCCGAGGGCGAAGCGCCACAGCACCCTGACGTGCTCGAGCCGCTTGCCGATCAATGCGATGGCGACTTCCTGATAGCTGAGTCCAAGAGCACGGAATATGAATGTGAGCGAGTTGACCACCGGGAGCACCGCCAATGACTCGACCGGGAATCGCGCCCTGCCCATGAAGAACGTGACCGCCGGGTGAACGGCCAGTCCGATCACCGAGGTCATGGCGAGTGGATAGTAGAAGTGGGTGATGCGTCGGTAGGTCAGCGGCTCTGCATTATTCTGATCGCCCTGTTTCACGAGCAGCCTGCCCACCGTCCCGCGCGCCATCAGGCGACTCGCTATCGCCTCCGCGCACACTCCCGTCGTTAGCGCCGCCGCTCCCACGTAGGCGCCCGGGACCGAGAACACGCTGTAGAGGACCAGGGCCGTGGTGGCCATGGTCGTCAGCCGGACCACGGTTCCGTAGGCGACGAGCCGGGTCAAGCTGTCGCGAATGAGCAGCCCCTGAAAGAACCGCCGGTATCCGATGGCGGCTGGCCATGGCAGAAAGATCGCCAACGCGCCGTAGGTTAGCCGGGCGACCTCGTCCGGGAGGCCGATGAGGCCCTGTACTATGAAGGTGAAGACCGGCGGGATCAGTACGAGAAGCATGACGCCGGTGATCGCAGCGTTCAGGTAATACGTGAAGTTGCGCAGCTTGCGGAAACTGGGCGCGTCCTCCACCAGGGCGGTGGAGGCGCTCATCATCATTATGACGGGAGCCTCTACCAGGAGGGCGAAGGCGAAGGCCACGCCCCATGCCGCCAGGTTGTACTTGGGCTCGGGCAGCCGGGCGATGACCGCCGCCAAAAAGGGTGGCTCGAGCGCCATCATCAGCCAGGTGGCTGCGAGTGGCATCCAGAAGGCGGAGATCTTCTTGTGGGTTAGCTG
>JBDHHZ010000412.1:0-3001 GCA_039589115.1 Gemmatimonadota bacterium
GTTCGTCTGGTCGATCGTCGCGTTCGGGCCCGAGATCCGGTCGGCGTTCGCCGCCGGCGAGGCGCGCCCGGGCTGGATGATCGGCGGCGTGCGCTACGCCGCGTACAACCTGGCGATCATCCCGGCCGTCTTCTTCGCGCTGCGCGACGTCGAGACCCGGCGCCAAGCGGTGACCGCGGGGCTGCTGACCGGTCCGATCGCCATCATCCCCGCCGTCGTCTTCTTCATCGCGATGACCGCTCACTACCCGGCCATCCTCGAGCGGCCGGTCCCGGCCAACTTCATCCTGGACGCGCTGGGCTCGCGCACCCTGCAGCTGGCCTACCAGATCGTCCTGTTCGGCACGTTGATCGAGACGGGCACGGGACTCATCCATGCGGTGAACGAGCGGATCGCCGGCGTCTATCGCGAGGTGGGCCGGGCCATGCCGAGCGTGCTACGGCCGGTGACGGCGCTGGCGCTCCTCGTGGCGGGCTCGGCGCTGGCCGGCTTCGGGCTGATCGGGCTGATCGCCAGAGGCTACGGCACGCTGACCTGGTACTTCCTGGTCATCTTCGTGATCCCGATCCTCACGTGGGGCGTGTACCGCATCCGCGGGGCTGGTGGTGGGAATTGAGATGTTGTTGAGCCCCACAAGTCAGGTTGGACTGGCGACGCTCAAGCTGGCCGGAACTTGACCCTAGTGACCGTGCTGTATACAATGTGCACATGAATGTTACTTGTGCACAGGACGGCCTCTATGAGCTCTAAAGCGCGCGGAATTCGATTGCCTGAAGCGCTCGAACAGGAGATCCAGCGGGAAATGGAACGGTCCCGTCACAGCTGGTCCCAGGTCGTGGCGGATCTGCTGGAGGAGGCGGTGAAGATGCGGCGGGCTCCCGGTATCACCTTCACGATCGGCCCGACCGGCCGACGTGCCACGGTAGCCGGGACAGGGCTCGACGTCTGGGAGGTCATCTCTGCCTGGAAGGCCTGCGGCGCGGACTACGGCCAGCTCCAGCAGGACTATCCCTGGCTGGATGAGGCTCAGCTGCGCGCGGCACTCAACTACTACGAGCTCTATCCCGAGGAGATCGAGGCACGGCTCGAGCAGGAAGGCCGGTGGACGGAGGAGCGGGTGCGGGCGGAGTTCCCGTTCGCGAGACCTCCCGGCGAACGGTGACGGGGCCGGTCGATGAAGTACCTGCTGGACGAGGACCTCAACCCGCTCACCGCGGAGATCGCCTGCGGTCTCGGTCTCGACGTCGTCAGCGTGCACGACGTCGGCCGCCGTGGGCTCTCCGATGTCGACCAGCTGGAGCACGCGGCCGCCGAGGGCCGCGTGCTGGTCACGCGCAACCGTGACGATTTCATCGAATTGACCCTGGCGTTCTTTCGGACCCGGCAGCCGCATGCCGGAATCCTGATCGTCCCCCGCAGCCTGCCCAATCGAGACGCAAAGAAGATGGCCCACGCCCTCGCCGGCTGGCACGCGGCGCGAATTGAGCGCGGCGGCCTGTATCCCTACACGATCGACTTCCTATGAGACGGCGCAGGGGGGGCCACGAGCGGGCTGTATCGTCTGGGAATTCCCGAAGTCGATTCGGTGATTCGGTGATTCGGGGGGTCGGGGAAGTTGAGAGGCTTCGGAGGCGTTCCGCGTGAGGGTGAGCTCCTCCTGCCGCGCCAGGGAGGGCACGGCTTGGGGCCACGAGCAGACGCACAAACCGCGAAAGCGAGGGCGCGGAAGGGGCTACGAGCGGACATTTGGAGCGCCTTGGCCCGTCACGCTTCTCAGCCCGTTCTCGCGCGACATGAAGCGAGAGCCCCTTCCGCGCCCGAGCCGCAGACGCGACATGAAGCGAGGGTCCCCGCCGTGCCCTACCAATGGCCGCGCCCGAACGTAGAACCTAGTTTGAGACCATGACCGAGCTCGGGATCTTTTTCCGCCCACTCCGCACGCAGGACGACTACGCGAAGTGCGTCGACCTGCAGCAGGAGACCTGGGGCGCGGGGTTCGGCGAGTGCGTTCCGCCGAGTATCCTACTGGTGACCCAGAAGATGGGCGGCGTAGCGGCGGGCGCCTTCGACGCAGAGGATCGCCTGCTCGGCTTCGTCTTCGGCCTATCCGGCGTGCGCGACGGCCGGCCCGCCCACTGGTCGGACATGCTGGCCGTCACGAAAGACGCCCAGGGGCACGGGCTGGGGATACAGCTGAAGGCCTACCAGCGAGAGCTCCTATTAGAGAACGGCATCGAGGTCGCCTACTGGACCTACGATCCGCTGGAGGCCAGGAACGCCCACATCAACATCAACCGGCTGGGCGCCAGGCCCACCGAGTACGTGCCCGACATGTACGGCGAGTCGACCAGTCCGGTGCACTCGGGGCTGACGACCGACCGGTTCGTGGTGGAGTGGCAACTCGACGATCCGCGAGTCGAAGACATCCTGGCAGCCGACGCATCGGTTGATGACGCGCTGACGATGGACGCGCCGGTAGTGAACACAGAGTACGACGAAGGCGCGCCGCAGCCACGGGAGTTGGAGCTGCCCGAGGCTGACGAAGTGCAGGTCGAGGTACCGTGGGAAATCCAGAGCGTTAAGCAAGCCTCGATGGACAGCGCCCGCATCTGGCGCGCGACGACGCAGCGCGCCTTCCTCCACTACCTGGGCGACGGATACGAAGTTACCGGCTTCCGGCGCGACCTGGCAGTCCAACGCTGCTTCTACGTGCTCACACGATGACGATCGACATCACCAAGATCGCGCTGCGCGAGATTCACCTGCCGTTGCGGGAGGCGTTCCGAATCTCGTCGGGGATGACATCCGTTAGGAGGATCCTGCTGCTCGAGTTGGTGGACCGTGACGGCGTGACGGCGTGGGCCGAGTGCACGGCCGCCGAGTGGCCCAACTACTCGCCGGAAACGATCGACACCGCCTGGCACGCCATCACCGAATGGGTGGTGCCCCGCGTGCTGGGCCGCGAGTTCGCCGGGCCAGAAGAGATTCACCCGGCGCTGCA
>JBDHHZ010000413.1:0-6585 GCA_039589115.1 Gemmatimonadota bacterium
CCGGGAGGGCGATCCCACTCCAGTGGAGCGTGGCTACCTGCACGCGGGACCCGTCGGCGCCGGTCACTTCGTCAAGATGATCCACAACGGGATCGAGTACGGGATGATGCAGGCGTACGCCGAGGGCTTCGATATCCTGAAGAGCGTAGGACGCTACGACCTCGACCTCGCCGAGATCGCCGAGGTCTGGCGTCGTGGTAGCGTGGTCACGTCCTGGCTGCTCGACCTGACGGCAACCGCGCTGGTGAAGGACCCCGCTCTGGCCGCCTACAGCGGATTCGTGCAGGATTCCGGCGAAGGACGCTGGACCATCCTCACCGCGGTAGAGGAAGCGGTGCCGGCGGACGTCCTCTCGGCGTCGCTGTACGCACGCTTCCGTTCGCGACAGGAGAGTACGTTCGCCGAGAAGGTCTTGTCTGCCATGAGACATGGGTTTGGTGGGCATACGGAACCGCCAGGAGGCAAGTAGACAGGTAGGCGCATAGACGAGTCTACCCGTCTACCTGTCCACCTAAACGCCTGTCTACCGACAAGACACGGAACGCTGCGATGAACAACACAACCAGCACCACCCCAACGCCCGCAGGCCGCTGCGCGATAGTCATCTTCGGCGCCGCAGGCGATCTCACGCGCCGCAAGCTCATCCCGGCGCTCTACAACTTGGCCGAGGCTGGGCTGCTGCCCGACGAGTTCGCCATCGTCGGCTTCGCTCGCCAACTCGGTGACGAAGAGCTCCGCCGGCAATTACGGGAAGAAACGCGCCAACACCTGACCGGAGAGTTTCGGCAGGAGATCTGGGATTGGCTGGCGGCTCGACTCTACCGCGTGTCCGGAGATTTCAACGATCCTGAAGCGTACGCCGAGCTGAAACAAACGTTGGCACAGGTCGATGAAGAGCGTGGCACCGGCGGTAACTATGTGCACTATCTGTCGACGCCGCCTAGCTTCTTCTCCGAGATCCCCCGTCAGCTGCACCAGGTTGGACTGACTCGGCAGGACGAGAATCACTGGCGGCGAATCATCATCGAGAAGCCCTTCGGACGTGACCTCGCTTCGGCTCGGGCCCTCAATCGCGAGCTGCTCGAGGTCGCGGACGAGTCGCAGATCTACCGCATCGACCATTATCTGGGCAAAGAGACGGTCCAAAATCTACTGGTCTTTCGTTTCGCCAACGCCATCTTCGAGCCGATCTGGAACCGTCGCTACGTCGATCACGTGCAGATCACAGTGGCCGAGCGCGTGGACGTCGGCACGCGCGGCGGCTACTACGACACGTCCGGTGCGCTCCGCGATATGGTACCCAACCACCTCTTCCAGCTTCTGGCGCTCATCGCCATGGAGCCACCCAACTCGTTCGACGCGGACATGGTCCGAAACGAGAAAGGCAAGATCTTCAGCGCCATCAACTCCATCGAGCCCGATGAGGTTCTCGATGAGGCGGTGCGCGGTCAATACGGCGACGGCGCCATGCCGGACGGCGAGCGAGTGGGCGCGTATCGATCCGCGGAGAAAGTCCCGCCCGACTCGTCAACCGAAACATACGTAGCGCTGAAGCTGATGATCGACAACTGGCGTTGGGCAGGCGTGCCGTTCTATCTGCGAACGGGAAAGAGCATGCCAAAGCGGGTCACGGAAATTGCCATCCAGTTCAAGAGCGTGCCGCTGGTTCTGTTCGAGAAGACACCCGTCGATGAGTTGAAACCGAACGTTCTGGTCCTGCGCATTCAGCCCGACGAGGGCATTGCGCTCTCGTTCAGCGCAAGAGTCCCCGGACCGGTGGTGCGGATCGGCGGAGTCGACATGGACTTCTGCAACGCCGACTACTTCGACGCCACGCCGGCGACCGGCTATGAGACGCTCCTGTACGACTGCATGAAGGGTGACGCCGGGCTGTTCCAGCGCGGCGATAACGCGGAGGCGGCCTGGAGCGTGGTGAACCCGATCCTCGATGTCTGGAGCGCGCTCCCGCCACGAGACTTTCCCGACTATGCTGCCGGCACCTGGGGGCCCAAGGCGGCTGGCGAGCTGATGAGGGCCGATGGACGGCGTTGGAGGAGGTTGTGATGAAGGTCCTCGCCGGGGACATCGGTGGCACCAATGCCAGGCTTGCCGTCTACGAGATCGAGCTGACGCGCTACAAGACCTTGGTCGCAGAGACGTTCCCCAGCCGCGAGCACGAGACCCTCGAAGGCGTCGTCGCAGGTTTCATGAAGGGACACGGCATCCGCTGCCAGAGAGCCTGCTTTGGTGTGCCCGCTGGCAACCGCTGCGGCCGTTGAAGCGATGGCGGTGATCAACGATCTCAAGGCCCAGGCCTATGGTATCGCAGCCTTGGCCCCGGAGGACTTCATGGTCCTCAACCCTGGCAGCGAGACCGCCGCCGGGAATGCCGCCCTCATCGCTGCGGGGACGGGCTTGGGCCAGGCCGGTCTCTACTGGGACGGCCAGGCCTACCACCCCTTCGCCACCGAAGGCGGCCACACCAACTTCGGACCCAACGGCGAGCTGCAGATAGCGCTCCTCGCCTTCCTGACCGGCCGGTTCGGGCGCGTGAGCTGGGAGCGAGTCGTCTCGGGTCCCGGGCTGGCCAACACCTTCGATTTTCTGCTCGATTATCGTGGTGGCGGGAAGCCCGCCTGGTTCGACGACGAGGTCGCTGAACGCGGAGATCCGGCGCCGGTCATCACTCAGGCGGCGCTCCAAGGCCGCTGCGAGATCTGCGCGGGAGCGCTCGACCTCTTCGTCGAGCTCTACGGCGCCGAGGCGGGCAACCTGGCCCTGAAGATGCTGGCCACCGGCGGCGTGTTCCTCGGGGGCGGAATTGCGCCCAGGATCATCGAGAAGCTGAAAGAGCCGCCGTTCCTGAACGCCTTCCTCGACAAGGGTCGCATGCGGCCTCTGTTAGAAGCGACGCCCGTTCGCGTGATGATAAACAAGAGTACCGCTCTGCTCGGCGCCGCGCGTTACGCGGTGAGTATCGGAGCCGAGGCTTAGGAGGAAGGTTGTCCGCTCAGGCGATCGGTTTGCACCGTCACCTGGCTCGGGAGGCCGAACATCTCGATGCAGGGGCCACCCAGCTTCCCGTGCTCATCGGCGAGATGGCCTATGCCGCCAAGATCCTGGCCCGTGAAATCCGCCGTGCGGCTCTCGTTGGAAAGCTCGGGCTGGTCGGCGAGAAGAACCCCACCGGTGATTCCCAGAAGAAGCTCGACGTCTACTCCAACGAGGTCGTCGTCGATGCTTTCCGCGAGACCGGACTCGTCGCCGCCATCGTCTCGGAAGAGATGGACGAGTTGCACACCATCAGCTGCAGCGATGAGGCTGAATACCTGCTCTGCGTTGATCCCCTCGATGGTTCCTCGAACACCGACATCAACGGTGCGGTAGGTACGATCTTCAGCTTCTACCGCCGCCAGGTGACCGGAGCGTGCGCCGACTGCAAGGGCGAGCTGCGTGAGGGCGCCAGACTGGTGGCAGCCGGCTATGTGCTGTACGGCCCTAGCACCGTTCTCGTTTACAGCTTCGGGGAGAAGGTCAACGGATTTACCCTCGACCACGATGTTGGCGAGTTCATCCTATCGCACGAAGACATCCGCTGCCCGGCCCGCGGCTTCTACTACAGCGCCAACCTGGGTCGCTATCACGCCTGGGACGGAAGCATCCGCGCCTACGCCGACCACCTGATCGAGAGTGACCCTGCGAGCCACCGCCCGTACTCACTGCGCTACTCCGGAGCGCTGGTGGCCGATCTACACCGCTGTCTGTTGGAAGGCGGGATATACCTCTATCCGGCGGACGCTGGGCATCCGGAGGGCAAGCTGCGGTTGTTGTACGAGTGCGCTCCGCTCGCCTTCGTGGTGGAAGCGGCCGGGGGACGGGCGAGCACCGGCCGAGAGCGGATACTCGACCTGCGAGCAGAGTCGTTGCATCAGAGAGCGCCACTGGCCATTGGCAGTGCCGATGATGTGGAAGCCTTCCGGAAGTTCGTCGCCGAAGGGAAGCCCTGACGTCATGGCGATCCACATCTTCGATGGTCCCGAGCAGGTGGCACAGGCGGCGGCCGAGCTCTTCGTCCAGCGGGCGACCGAAAGAAGTGAGTCCGGAGCGCTCCTCAACGTTGCCCTGTCGGGAGGCTCTACGCCCAATCGGCTCTTCGTAACCCTCGCCGGCGACCCGTACCGCGACCGGATCGATTGGAGGAGCGTGCACTTCTTCTGGGGCGACGAGCGCACCGTGCCACCGGACCACGCCGACAGTAACTACGGCGCCGCCAACGAGGCGCTGCTGGCGAAGGTGGACGTCCCGGCTGAGAACGTGCACCGGATCGAGGCGGAGCTCAGCGATCCGGAGCAGGCCGCCTCGCGCTATGAGGCCGAGCTGCGCCGCCACTTCGAGCTCGATCAAGGCGAGCTACCGCGCTTCGATCTGGCCTTTCTGGGCATGGGTGCCGATGGCCATACCGCCTCGCTTTTTCCGGGGACTCGGGCGCTGGAGGAGCGGCGCCGGCTGGCCGTGGCCGTCTGGGTGGAGAAGCTGGCCGCGAATCGCGTCACCTTGACTTGCCCCGTGTTCGATAACGCTGCATGTATCGTGTTCCTGGTGACGGGTCAGGAGAAGGCGGAGACGCTGAGGGACGTCGTGGTGGAGGGCGCAGCCGGGTCGCCCAGCTATCCCGCCCAGATGATTCGACCCGTGAACGGGGAGACCCTCTGGTATATCGACAAGGCGGCGGGTCGCCTGCTCGGCCAGATGCGGTAGAGTCGGCCCAGCGACCCGAGATCTCAGTCGTGGGTGCCCAGAGCTCGGTCCAGATTGAAGGCCGCGCTGATCAGGCTGAGATGAGTGAACGCCTGTGGGAAATTCCCTAGAGCTTCACCTTGCGGGCCGGTTTCCTCGGCATAGAGGCCCAGGTGGTTGGCGTAGCCCAACATCTCCTCGAACATCAGCCGGGCCCTACGGAGCCGCGTCGGGTCGGCCTTCCCGGCCCGGGCCAGCGCCTCCACCAGCCAGAACGTGCACATGTTGAACGAGCCCTCTTCGCCTTCCAGCCCGTCCTCCGTCTCGTACACGTTAGAAGACCAGCGGCATGATCAGTGTGGAGGCGTCCAGCGAATCGCTGCCATAATACTGTACGAACGCCTGCCGCTTCTCGCTCCAGCCCTTGTCGAAGATCTCCTCGTAAATCTGGTCGCGGACCTTGAGCCAGCGGACGCGGTCGGCTGGAAACGATCGCTTGTCCGCCAGTCGGATCGCCCGATCGAGCGCCACCCAGCACATGAGCTTCGAGTACGTGAAATGTTGTTGTGGGCCGCGGACCTCCCAGACTCCCTCGTCCTTCTTCTTCCAGTTGTCGCACACCCAGTCGATCATGCGGCGCAGCCAGACCCAACCATCGTAGCTGATCGGGTGGCCGTATTTATCGAAGAGGTATGTTGCATCCATCAGCTCGCCGTAGATGTCGAGCTGAAGCTGGTTGTAGGCGCCGTTTCCGATTCGCACCGGGCTCGATCCCTTGTAGCCCTCCAGGTGATCGAGCGTCTCTTCTGTCAGTTCGTGCCGGCCGTCGATCCCGTACATGATGTGGAGAGAACCGTCCGGTTCCGGCTCCGCGATCCGCTGCCGCAGAAACTGTCCGAAGCGGGCTGCCTCCTCCGTGAACCCGACGCGAATGAAGCCGTACAGCGTGAACGCGGCGTCCCGGATCCAGGTGTACCGGTAATCCCAGTTGCGAATGCCGCCGATCTTCTCCGGTAGGCTGCAGGTCGGGGATGCCACTATGGCCCCGGTCGGCTCGTAGGTCATCAGCTTGAGGGCCAGAACCGACCGATGTACGACTTCGCGCCAGCGGCCCGTGTAGGTGGACTGCGATAACCAGCGGCGCCACCATTCCACCGTCATGCTGAAGAGCTCGAACTCGTGCTTCCGGGACAGAGTCAGGCCGCAGCTCCCGCCTTCGACCTTGCGCAACACGAATACTGCGGTCTGGCCGTTTTGAAGTGAGAAATCCGCAGCTACCCCGGTCCCCTGCGCTTGCAGCGGGATGTCCGTGACCAGACCCAGGCTCAGTCCCGGTGCGTGGAAGCAAGTGCCGTCCGGCGAGATGTCCGTGTCGTGCTTGTCACGCGCGTAGTTGAAAGCGGGATCGCACTCCATTCGGAACGCCATCGAGCCACGTACGATCTGTACACGCCGCACCAGCCAATGGCTACCGGGCTCACCGTGCGGGACCCCCACCGGCATGTAGTCCACGATCTGGCCCACCCCTTCCGGGGACAAGAAACGCGTCACCAGCACGTTGGTGTCGGGCCAGTAGTACTGTTTGAGCGTCACATCGCTCAGGTCGCGCGGGCAGATCTTGAAACGGCCGCCTTTGGTCTCGTCCAGGATACCGGCGAAGATGCTCGGCGAGTCAAAGTGCGGGAAGCAGAACCAGTCGATCGACCCGTCCATGCCCACCAGCGCCGCGCTGTGCATGTCTCCAACGATGCCGTAATCCTCGATGGGCTTATAGGCCATAGCTGTGTCCCTGGGTCATGGTGCGCACCGCTGCGGCTATGCAGATCGATGGAGAGACAAACTAATACT
>JBDHHZ010000414.1:0-2980 GCA_039589115.1 Gemmatimonadota bacterium
CACGCTCGAGCCGGCGTTCTCGAAATAGACGCGCTCGATCCCGCCGGCCACCGAACCGATCAGCTGGTCTTCGATGTCCGCTCGAAAGAGTGCCAGGCTGTAGCTCAGGCGGTCGCTGACGGTCCCTTTCAGGCCGATCTCGTAGTTGGTGGCTCGCTCGGGCTGTAGCTCCTGGTTGAAGCCGCCCAAGGTGTCGGTGAGCTCAGTGGTGGTGGGCGTCTGAAACGATCGTCCTATGTTGCCGTAGACGTTTAGCCAGGGCGCCGGCGAGAAGCGCAGCCCGGCCATCGGGCTCCACTGGTCCATCGTCCGGCCTCCCGAATCGTCGGGGTCGTCCTGCGTCACCAGGCGATCTTCAGCCTCGAAGCGGACGCGGTCGTAGCGCAGGCTCAGCGTGGCCTCGAGCGTTGCGGCCAGCAGCGCGCCGCCGTGCGCGAAGAGGCCCAGCGCGGTGACCGTTTCGTCCTGGTCGAGTGCCACAGGTCCCAGTCCTTGATCGTCGCGCAGGAACTCGCGCCGGTCGTCGCCCTGATGATCGAGGTCGAGGCCGGCCGTCAGACCGGAGAGTCGTCCGCCGCTGGAAGCGAAGTGGTACTCGACCCGTGCGCCGCCGGCTCTGCGGTCCAGCTCGATGAAACGGAACGGTATCCTGTTCTCCAGCCCGCGAAACAGGCCGTAGCCCATGAGCGATAGTTCGTGCTGGACGCCCAACCGTTGCCGGTAGGTCACCCCCAGCTGGCCTTGCTCCGACTCCTCACCCAGGTTCTGGCAGCCCCCGAATCCCGGATCCGGAGGACACTCTTCCGGTGGCAGCACGATGTCGCGCACGGTGTCCGGTTTGACCCGGGCGACGGAATCGGTGAGCGTGCTCGGATTCTCCGCCTGTGGCGCGTTAGCGTAGTTGAACACCACCGTCAGATCGGCGTCCCGGCTCAGCCGGTAGCCGACCCGCGTATTGAGCAGCGTGTACTTCGCCTCGCTGTGTGTCCGGAAGCCATCGCTCTGGAAGTAACTGAGATGACCCAGGTAGTCGAAGTGACCCGCCAGGCCTCCCGCCTTCAGGTCGTACTTCTGATAGAGGCGGTCGTTTCCGTAGCCACCACCCAGGACGCGTAGCTCCGGCCGAATCGGCACCGGAGGCGCCGGCTCGCTCTGCACGCTGATCACGCCGCCCGAGGCGTTCCCGTACAACGCCGACGCCGGCCCCCTGATCACCTCGATGCGGCCGGCGGCGGCGAGATCCAGGTTGTTGAGCTGCGATTGGCCGTCCGGCAGGGTCAGGGGTATCCCATCCTGGATGACGCGGATGCCGCGGACGCCGAATTGGGAGCGCGCGCCGAATCCGCGAATCGAGATCCGGTTACCGAGCGCGAAGTTGTAGCGATTGTTGACGAGCACGCCCGGCACCGCGCCCAGCGATTCGTCCAGCGAGACCGTCGGCTCCAGGCCCTGGATCTCTGCCGCTCCTACCAGGCCGATCGCGTACGGAAGCCGGTTCACCTCCTCCCGCGACCGCGACACGGTGACCGTAACGCCTTCCAGCTTGTAGAGTGGGATGCTATCGGCGCGGGCGCTGTCTTGTTGTTGAGCGAGAGCTGTGCCGGGCGACGCCGCGAGCATCACGACCAGAACGAACGAGGTGCAGCACCCGCGGCGGGCGCCTCTCGGGTGCCTGCCGCTTAGACTGCGATCCCTCTGCCGCTGGCTCAGAACCAGTAGGTTGCGGCGAGGCTGAACTGCCAGTTGTTGGTCCAATCCTTGGCGGGTGGGACGGGCCACGGCCCGAGTCCGACGTCGTACCAGCCGGGCGGCGTCTTGAGGCGCCAGATGTTGTCGCTGACCTCGAGGCGTAGCCCGAGCCGCTGTGCCGGTAGCCAGGCCGTCCCGAAGCCGATCTGCCAGACGAAGCTGGAACCGAACTCGAAGCGCTCGCGCGGCAGGAGCTCGCAGTCGGGGTCGGCCGAGTCAGCGAGACATTGGGCCGAGCCGGAGAGCTCGAAGATCATGCCGACGCCGCCGATCAAGTAGGGGGCCAGATTGTGCCAAGTCCGCGGGCCGGTCAGAGTGATGTTCAGGCGACCGGAGACGAGCAACAAGTCGAGACCCTTGCTTCCCACCGTCTGCGGGGTGCTCTCGTCGGTCGAAGGATCGACCACGTCGCGCTCGCTGGGAAGGTAGTGGAATAGCAAGCCGATGGTGACCGGTCTGCTGACGCGCCGCGCGTAGCCAGCGCCGATAGCCGGCGTGCTCTTGGGACCCAGGTTCACCGACCCAGGGTCGGTGGAAAAGTAGCTGGCCCAGATGCCGAGATCTTGCTTGCCCTCTATGAACTCGTACGGCGAGGTGACCCGCTGGCCGCTTGCCTCCGGCGGGCTGGCCAGGCTCAACGCGAGAGCCCCGGCGAGCGTACTGATAGTGACCCTGAGCATAGGGCAGTTTACACGAGAGCGACGGGCGCGCAACAGCAGGCGATTGACAAGAACCGGCGCGCGCGTTACGCCTCAAGGGCGGAGGGTCGCTGCAGACCACGAGGTTGGGGGAGGGGCGAGAATGAGAGCTGGGATGATGTGGTTCGTCGGTTGCCTGGTCACTGCGCTGCTGCTGCCAGCGTGGCCGGCCACGGTCGCCGGACAGGTTACGGCCCGGGTCCAGGCGGCGGAGGAGAACTTCCGCCGGGATCCCAACGGTACCCCGCTGGCCACCGTGTTCCGGGGCGCGGAGCTGCCCGTGGTCGGGGAGCAGGGCGGCTGGGTGCAGGTCGAGCTGGCGGGCTGGGTCTGGGGGCCTTCGGTCGGCCAGACCACCCGTGACGGCTTCGACCTCTCGGTACGGGCGGTGGGCGGCGAGAACCTCCGAGATGCGCCGAACGGCAGTATTCAGGCCCGGCTGCTGGAGGGGTGCTTGCTCAATCAGACCGCTACCCGGGGTAGCTGGCACCAGATCCAGCGGCGCGGCTGGCTCTGGAGGGGTTCGCTGGAGA
>JBDHHZ010000415.1:0-4731 GCA_039589115.1 Gemmatimonadota bacterium
CGACGTGAATGGCGTCCTCGCGATCCGCGGCCTCGATGCCACGACCGCGCAGCAGAGACTGCCCCACCGTCCTGAAATACCCTGGCGTGGCGGGGTGCACGTTCGCGTAGGCCCTCTCGGACGGGTCCGGTGCCGGGCGTCCTTCCACTTCGATGTTCCCTGCGGTTCCTACGCCCGTCAGGGGCGGTCCGAAGGCGCTGCCAACCGAAGTGACGCCGGGCAGCACTTCGGTACGGTCCTCCAGCTCCTCGAAGAGGGCCGTGATGGCCTCGGGACTACCGTAACGGCTGGCGGGCAGGTACAGGTCGAAGCGGAGCACGTCGCGGTTGGAGAAACCTAGGTCGGCCCGGTACAGCTGGTCGAGGCTGCGACCGAGCAGGCCAGCTCCAACGAGCAGCACCACGGACAGAGCCACCTCGCCGACGAGCAGCCAGGTCCGTGCGGCGCTCTCGCGCCTTCCCGAAGTACCGCGTCCCGCGCCTGCGACGGTTTCGGCGATGGGACGCCGCGTGGCGTGAAGCGCGGGACTGAGGCCGAAGAGCACGGCTACCAGAGCGGTCAGTCCCAAAGAAAAGAGGAGCACGCTCCCATCGATGGCGACCGCGTCGATGCGCGGGAAGCTGGCGGAGACGGTCTTCTTGAAGGCGTCCACGAGCCAGAGCGAGAGCGTCAAACCGGCCGTGCCTCCGATCACCGCCAGCAGCAGACTCTCGACCAGGAACTGGCCCAAGAGCCGTAAGCGCGAGGCACCGAGCGCCGCCCGGACCCCCACTTCGACGCTCCGGGAGGATGCCCGGGCCAGCAGCAGGTTGGCCACGTTGGCACACACCACCAGAAGCAGAAGCCCGACAGCTCCGAGCAGAACCCAGAGACCGGTCCGGACATCCGCGACCATGTAATCCAAGAGGCGCTCGAACCGCAGGCCCGTCCGGCTGTTAGTGTCGGGAAACGCCTCGCGCAACGCGGAGGCCAGCGTGCTGAGAGAGGCCTGGGCCTCGGTGAGATCGACGTCCGCGCTCAGGCGCGCGACTGCTTCAACGTTGCGGCAGCCGCGGGCCGAGTAGCACGGGTGACGGTGGGGTGTCCACAGCTTCGCCCCGCGCGGGAAGTCGAACCCCGCAGGTGCCACTCCGACGATCTCGTAGTCCTCATCGGAGAGCTGCACGCGCATCCCGAGCACGTTGGGATCTTCACCGAGCTGACTCCGCCAGAAGCTGTGACTCACGACTACGACCCGTTCCGCCGAGCGCGGGTGGTTCTCCTCATGGCGGATATCGCGCCCCAGAAGCGGCGCCACGCCGAACACCTGAAGGATCCCCCCGCTGACGTGGGCACCTTGCACGGGCTCGGCGCCGTCAGCGTTCGTGAGTGTGAAGGTGTTCGGGGCAAATCCCTCCACGGACTCCACGGCGGCCAGCTCACGCACGCTCTCGACGTCGGGTCGCGACATGCCCGCCCGATCCCACCCTCGCTCCGGGTTCACGGTCCATACCATGACCACGCGATCGGGGTCGGGGTACGGTAGCGGCCGCAGCAGCGCGCCGTTGACCACGCTGAAGACGGCCGTGTTGGCACCGATTCCCAGCGCCAGGACAACTACGGCAACCACCGCGAACCCGGGATTACGTGCCAGCGAGCGTACTGCGAAGCGGACGTCGTTGAGAATCTGCGCCATTGAGGTCGTCTCCATTCGAGGACGGTTGGGATCCCCGGGTCCGCGAAGGTCGCACGGGTCATGCCAGACGAGAACGCAGCGGGGGAGGTGTTGGAATGGGCGTTCCGCTCGTTCCACATGGCGGCCCACGACGCCAGCGTTCGCATGTGGGATTGGGGGGTCCGGAAACGGACGGTGGCTACTCCGCCCGCAGCGACTCCATCGGGTCGATGCTCGCCGCTCGGCGCGCCGGCAGGTAGCTGGCCAGGAGAGCCACCGCCGTCAGGCACACGGCGACAATGACATAGGTGAGCGGGTCGAGTGCGCTCACCCCGAACAGGAGCCCCGTCATCAGGCGCGTCAGCCCGTAGGCGGCGGCGAGCCCCAGCACCACCCCGAAGGCGGCCAGCACCAGCCCCTGCCTGAGGACCATGCCGGTCACCGTCGACGATGCGGCGCCCAGTGCGATGCGTACGCCGATCTCGCGGGTCCGCTGGCTGACCACGTAAGAGATCACGCCGTAGATGCCGACGGCCGCGAGCAGCAGGGCGACGGCGGCGGCGATGGCCAGCATCACCAGCGTGAACGAGATGCGGGCCGCGGAGTCGCGCAGCATGTCGTCCATCGTGCGCACGCTGAGTAGCGGCCGGTCGGGGACGATCGACCAGACGGCCCCTTTGATCTCGCGTAGGAAGCCGGCGGTCCCGACCCGCGGGCTGCGGATCGCGTAGCGTAGCGTCCGAGCTATGAAGCGCGCGTCCTCGCGCACCTCGGGCCAGTAATCCTCCAGCAGCATGGGCCAATAGACGACCGCGACGGGATCCTGGGTGATGCCGTCGTCCCGGACGTCGCCGACCACGCCGATGATCTCGCGCCAGTTGCCCGGCGTCAGTCCCGTTCCGATCCGCTTGCCGATCGCGTCGGCCGGATCGCCCCAGTACTCGCGGGCGAAGTTCTCCGTCACCATCAGCACCCGCGAGCGGCTGCGGATATCCGACCAGGCGAGCGCGCGACCGGCGACGATAGGGTTGCCCATCGTCTCGAAGTATCCGGCGCCGATCCACTTGAAGCGGCGGATGGGCGGCAGCT
The DNA here is from genome assembly GCA_039589115.1 of Gemmatimonadota bacterium. Taxonomy (GTDB): domain Bacteria; phylum Gemmatimonadota; class Gemmatimonadetes; order Palauibacterales; family KS3-K002. The sequence continues at coordinate 2,744 of JBDHHZ010000415.1, forward strand.
GGCCTTCGGGGAGCGGGAAGTCCTCGACGAAGATCGGGTCGTAACCGCCCCGGCCGTCCATGGTGACCGAGGTGCAGAGCCCGACCGACGTCACGCCCGGGATCTCCGCCAGCCGGCGAGCGATGGTCTCGTGGGCCTGCACGACCTCGTCGTGGCTCTCGGCCACAGCGCCGGGTACCGTGAGGCCCAGCGTGATGATCTGCTCGGGATCGCGGAAACCCGGGTCTGCTTCCCGGAGAGGCCCGATCCCACCAGCAGCACCAACGCCAGAGTGATCTGCCCGACGACCAAGGCGTTGCGGGTCCGGCCCCGCTCGCGGCCGGCGCCCGAGCCGCGTCCACCTTCCTTGAGCGCGTTCACCAGATCCACATGACCCCAGCGGAGGACCGGGAACAGTCCGAAGAACACGCCCGAGAGAATCGAGATGCACAGCGTGAAGAAGAGAACCATCGGGTCGAGGGAGACCTCGTCCAGCCGCGGCAGATCGGCGGGCGCGATGGCGACCAGCAGCCGCAGGCCTCCGTGCGCCAGCGCCAAACCGGCGGCGCCGCCCAGGAGCGCCAGCAACACGCTCTCCACCAAGTATTGACCCCCGATCTGGCTTCGCTTCGCACCGATGGCGGTGCGTACCGCCAGCTCACGCTCGCGCGACTCGGCCTGCACCAGGAACAGGTTGGCCACGTTCGCGCAGGCGATGAGCAGGATGATCCCCACCGTCCCCAGCAGCACCCAGAGCACATCACGCACGTCGCCTACCAGTGTATCGCGCAGTGGACGCAGGACCGGCGCGGCCTCCGCCTCTTCCAGGAACCCCAGGGTCAGGCCGCCGGGGAACTTCTCCACCGCCACCGGCAGCAGCCGGGCCAGGTCGGCTGTGGCAGCCTCGATCGTCACACCGTCTCTCAGGCGTGCGACGCTCGAGTACACGAAGTTGCTCACGGTCATATTGGAGCGATCGAAGCGGAAGGGGAGATACACCGCCGGATCGTGCTGCAGAAAGCGGAAGCCTCGGGGCATCACGCCGATGATCTCACGGGCGCGGCCGTTGATCTCGAGCGTTCGGCCCAGCGCTCCCGGATCACCGCCGAACTGAGTCTGCCAGTAGGCATAGCTGAGGATCACCGTGCGGGGAGTGCCCGGCGAGGCGTCATCGACGCTGAACGGCCGGCCTAGCGCCGGGCGGATGCGGAGCGTCGGCAGCGTCCCGGCCGTCACGGACATAGACGGGATCCGAACGGGCTCGTCGACTCCGAGAACCGTCACTTCGGAACGACTCCACAGCCCGATAGACTCGAGAAGCCGGGCCTCGTCCTCGTAGGTGTAGTGGACTGCGGCGGACTGAGGCAGGACCTCCTCGCCGACGCCCGGGGCGGAGGCGAAGACCGCCACCAGCCGCTCGGGCTCATCGAAGGGCAGGGGATCGAGCAGGATCCCCTTCACCAGGCTGAAGATCGCCGTGTTCGCTCCGATGCCGATGCCCAGCGTCAGCACCACCACCGCACCGAACAGCGGCGCGCGACGCAAGCGGCGCAGCGCGAGCCGCAGGTCGCGGAGGATATCGGCGACAGGGATCCAAGATCCGCCCCGCGTCCGGACGGCGGCCTCTGTGTCCTCGACGCGTCGCTCGATCCGCGGCACCGCCGCGAACCGCTTCGAGCCCAGGATGTCTTTCGCCAGATCGTTCCAGTCGGTCACCAGCGCCCGGGCCTCCGCGTCCGCCGCCTCCTCAGCGGCGCCCCCTGCCAGCGCCTCCCGGTAACAGTCCTCCAGCTGCGAGGCGATCTCTTCGACGATCTCGACTTCTACGGGTCCCTCGACGTCGGCGAGCGGCATGTGCTCCCGGACGTAGCGCTTCCAGTCACGCATGGCTCGACTCCACTACCAGGTTCACCGCGAGCGTGAACTGCTTCCAGGTCTCTCGCTGCGCCGCCAGCGCTTCCACGCCCTTCTTGGTCAGCCTGTAAAAGCGTCGCCGCCGCTCGCCTGCC
>JBDHHZ010000416.1:0-3347 GCA_039589115.1 Gemmatimonadota bacterium
TGCGAGGCGGTGCGCGACGCCCTGATCAGCGGCGCTGTCGCTCGCCGCTGAGCTGCCGGGGTCCGCCTGGTTCGCCCGACGCTTTTGCGCTGGCAGCAGCGCTAAGAAAGCCGTATGTTACTCGTAAGGGTGTCCCCTCACCCGTTCTTGCCTGTAGTTGTCCTTCCCATACACCCGCCATCTGCATGGGCTGAAGCGGAGTCCTGGCATGGACAGGCGCGGTGTCACCCTCATCGAATTGCTCGTCGCGATGGTCCTGATGGGCCTGCTGGCGGCTATCGTCACGAAGACCGTAACCGGCAAGAGCGCGGCCGCCATGGCCGTGCTGAAGTCGGATCTGCGGAACCTGGCCTCGGCGGAGGAGGCCTACTACTCGATCTATATGTCTTACTCGAGCTCCGTCGAGGACCTCGACTTCCAGGGCAGCAAGAACGTCAGGATGAACCTGCGCAGCGACGCCACCGGCTGGTCGGCTCAAACCGATCACGAGATGAATCCCGATTTCCGCTGTGCCCTCTACATCGGTCGGAGTGTCGAGCCGTATTCGCCGGCGATCGATGAGGGCCTGGTCGCCTGCTCGCCGACGGTCGGTGGAGGCGGCTGTAATGGGAGTTAGGGAGATCGGGAGGTCGGGAGTTCGGGAGCGCTAATAGATTCGGTGATCAAACGATCAAAAGATCCGAAGAGGTAGGAGGTGTTCTGGATAAACAGTCACCTTCTACCTCCTCGGATCTTTTGATTTCTTGATCCTCGGAATCTAATAGCGCTCCTACCTCCCGGCCTAACTTGACTCCTCCTCCTCGCCGGGCGGCGCTCCGCGGCGGGTCATCTCTTCCAGCGGACCATAGACCGCCGCGCGCCAGATCTCCTCGGCCAGCCACTCGACGCGGGTGCGGGCTTCATCCAGGTCCCCCTGTGACATGTCGCTGCTCTCTTGGCTCAGGCTTCTGGCGAGCTCGATCAACTCGTCCAACCGCTCCCTGAGCTCGAAGTTGTGCCGCCGCTCGCCGCCTTCCGGGAAGTTTTCTTTCTTGGAGTCATCAGCGGACATCTGCCTTATCTCCTGATTACGCCGTGCCGCTCCAACACTTCGAGGGTGGCCTCGATGGGCAGCGCCTCGGCGGTACCACGGTGGCCGACGACTGTCACGGCCTTGAAGAGGGAGTTGTAGATCGCTTCTTCCGTGGCTTCCACGACCGCCTGGAAGAGCGGAGACATCCCGGAGTTCGGCAGATCGGCAACCGTCAGGGGTGTCCTCTGGTTCGCCGGCCGCCTGATCGACTCTGCGGTGGAGAAGGCGATGACGTAGTCGCCGCTGCCGTTGGTGCTGGGAGAGCCGGTGCGGGCGAGCCCGTGGACCGCACGGGAGGCCAGTCGCTCCAGGTTACGGGAGGAGAGGGGCGCGTCGGTCGCCACCACGATCATGATCGATCCGTCCCCTCGATCCTCCCCGCGGTCGTCGCCACCCGGCTCGACGTTGCGGCGAAAGATGTAGCGGCCCAGCTCGCGTCCCACCGGGGCGCCCATGATCTCCAGGATGCCGCCGAAGTTCGATTGAACCAGCACACCCACCGACCAGCCGCCCAGCTCTTCCGGCAGAACGCGAGAGCTGGTGCCGATGCCCCCCTTCCACCCGAACGCCTGGGTCCCGGTGCCGGCGCCCACCGCCCCTTCCTCGACGGGGCCGGAGCGAGCCGACTCTAGTGCGGCGACCACGTGCTCCGGGCGGACGGGCCGCTGGCGGATGTCGTTCAGGTAGCCGTCGTTGGTTTCGCCGACGACCGGGTTGATGGACCGGACCCTCTCCATGCCGGCCGTATCGATCAGGTGCTGGACCAGCGCGTCGGCTACTCGCCAAACGCAGAGCGTGCAGGTCAGAGCGATGGGCGTTTCCAATTCGCCCAGTTCGCGCAACTGGGTCACGCCCAGCAGTTTCCCGAAGCCGTTGGCGACGAACAGAGCGGCTGGTACGCGCTCGTCGAACAGGTTGCCGCCATGCGGCACGATGACGGTGACTCCGGTGCGGACAGTGTCGCCTTCCCACACCGTCGTCTGACCCACCTGAACGCCATCGACGTCGGTGATGGCATTGTAGTGGCCGGGTTGAAAGATGCCGGGGGCTATGCCGATATCCCGCGCGCGTGGGCGATCGGTTTGGGCTTCCGTGTCGTTGGCCATCAGCGTCATGATGGTTGTGGCCACTAGTGCGGCCGAGCGGCCCGCTGTCCCGCGCTGTCGTGAACGCGGCCTGCGTCTCCCGATTCGCATTCTGAGCCGCCTGTGAGCTGGTGTTGGATGGCGATTACTGGCCGAGGTGGCGCTCCCGGGCCTTGACGGCCATGTCGGGCTTCTTGGTAACGATGCCGTCCACGCCCCAGTCGAGCAACCTGTCCATATCGGCCTCGTCGTCGACGGTCCAGATGTGGACCCGGATGCCCAGGTCGTGGGCTCGTCGCACCAGGCGTGGCGTCACCACCCGCAGACCCCAGTGTCGCTCCGGGATCTGCAGTGCATCCGCCCAGTTACCCCAGAGGCCGTCCAGGCGCGTCCAGTGCAGGATCATGAATCCGAGCATCTGGTCCAGGGTGGCGCTGCGGGGACCGGCATAGCCTCGGATCGCCGGGCGCCTGCGCCACGAGTACCACGACGCCAGCAGCACGCGGTGGCCGGCACCCCGCTCGTCGATCAGTCGGCGCGTTGCCTCGGCCGCCCGCCGCTCCTTGATGTCGAGGTTGAAGCGCGCCTCCGGGAAGGCCTGCAGCGCCTCGGCCAGCGTGGTGAGTTGATGTCCCTTCCCGCGAAATGGATACGTGGCGCCGCCGTCCGGCGAAAAGCGGTAGCCCGCATCGAAATCCATCAGCTCGCTCAGCGTATGGACGCCGATCGCTCCCAATCCTTCAGTGTTCTCTGACAGATCTCCCCCGTGGTGCAATACGGGATGGCCGTCCTTCGAGAGATGTAGGCGGAGGCGCCGCGGTGCGCCAAAATCATTGGCTCGTTGCTGAAAAAGGTGTGGGGCATAGCTCGTGGAAACGGATTCACCATCCAATATCCGATATTCGACAATCGACACTCGAGTACAGACCGACTATCGACGCCCAACTCCCAACGCCCAATGTCCAGTTACCTGGACATTGGGACTCGGGTCTTGGCACTCGGACATTGACGTCCCATTTGGACATCGGATATTGGGTGTCGGTTATTGGATGTTGATCTAATACTTAATCATCGTTGGATCCACCTCATCCGACCAGGCCAACAGGCCTCCCGTCAGGTTGTATGCCTTCTCGAATCCCGCGTCCCGCAACAGCCGCACGGCGTAGGCGCTGCGCAGCCCGCTCCGACAG
>JBDHHZ010000417.1:0-2949 GCA_039589115.1 Gemmatimonadota bacterium
AGCTGAGCTACAGGCGCATGTGTTACAAAATCCTATATTACAACAAGTTACGGGGCTGTTCCCGTCTCACATAGGGCTGTGCCGCCAGGCCTGTGCCAAGAACAGTGACAAACCGCCGCCCCGCCCGTATCTTTCAGGTGTTGGCCCGCCGGAACGATTGGTATAGGAGGGCAGCGTGTCAAGGAAGGGCCGCATCTACTGGCGGCGTTGGAAACGCGGGGCTGAGCCCCGCGCCTACGCCGATTTCAGAGACTACTCCGACGCGGGGGGTGGTCGAGAAGCGCTGATCGTGCCTGGTGACACCAGAGCCACGACGGACAAGATCATCGCTGAAAAGCTGGTCGGCGACCGCCTGAAGGAACTCCAGGAGCGCCGGCGAAACCGCGTGCTCACCGGGATCGAGCGGGACGCCGAGCTTAAGGAGTTCGCCGCTCACCACCTGGTGGAGAGAGCGAAGGGCGGCCAGGTCACCGACCGGTGGCTGACGATGATGGAGCGCCATTTGAGCGAGGCCGTGGCCTACCTCGGGACCGACCGCCAGCTCACCACGATCCGCACCACCGACGTGCAAAAATACGTTGCCCATCTCCGCGGCCTCGATAACGGCCGGGGCGGCAGATTGAGCGATGCATCGGTGCGGAAGTACGTGAACAGCCTCAGCAACCTGTACCGACGAGCGGAGAGCGAAAGCCTCGTGCCCCCGGGCTACAACCCGGTCGCGTCGCTGATGGACAAACCCACGGCGAAGCAGCGGGAGGCCGAGTGGTTGGAAGTCCACGACGCCGCGATCTTGCTGGAAGCCGCCCGCATTCAGAAACCGCACCGCCCGATAGTGGCTATACCGATATACCCTGTCATCGCCACTTTCCTGCTCACTGGCGGCCGAAAGTCCGAAGTGCTCGGCCTCGAGGTCGGCGACGTGAACTTCGAGCGGCGTACAGTCACCTTCCGGCTGAATCCCTGGCGGCCGCGATTCAAGACCCGCACATCTTACCGTGTGGTGCCGCTGTGGCCCCAGCTCGAGGAGATCCTGACCGATTACCTATCAGGCCCGGACGCCCCTCAGGGCTCGTTGCTGTTCCCGTCGAAGCGGCTGGAGCGTGAGGGGCTGGTCACAGACCTGCGGAAGTCCCTCAATACAGTCGCCGCGCTAGCGGGGTGGAAGCCCGGCGAAATCGGCACGAAGATGCTGCGCCACACATATTGTAGTGCTCGACTCCAAACCCTGGACCGTGGCGCCCCGGTCAGTCCGTTCACGGTAGCGAAGGAGCTGGGGCACGGTGGTCGGGCGCTCGTCGATAGGGTGTACGGGCACCTGGGCGAGATCCGGCACCGATCAGAGGTCGTCGAGTATCGGGTTTCGCAGCACTTGGAGGTGGACGGCTACAAGGAGCGGGTGAAGGTGCTCAGGGAGAAGGGCGGGTTGAAGCTGCTAGCGTGAAAACCCCGAATCACGTCCGGCTACCACTCGACAATTAAATCGCCGAGCCTCTCCGGAAGCGGACAAGCCATCGTGCTGCCCTGCTCCGTCACGGCAATACCCACCTCGGAACCGGACACTGTACTGCCACGGAACACATTTGAGCCAACCCTGACCTCGTCGTCGCCGATTTCTAAGCTGGGGAGTTCGAGTTCGGTACTCCACAGAATCCTTCCGTGGGGTGTGTACATGTAGACTGGCTTGCCGTCTCGCATTATCTCGTAGACGTCGCCAGACATAGGAACGTACTCGATGTTCGGTGCTGGTTTGTCTCCCACGATCTCGAGCACCGCCTTGTCACCGCGGAGGTCAATCACTGATAGGCGCCCTTCCGAATCTTGAAGGACGGCCCTTGTGCCCCACAGTACAGGAACTATTACGTTGTGAAATGCGTTGCCGCCGATTTCTAGATCCATAAGAACCGGTCAAGTTAGAAGTTGCTGAAGGGCTCGCTGCAAGGCGGGCGATCTCTGTTGTGCCGCAACAGTTTCCGGCGTTCTGTGCCCAAATCTGTGTCAAGAATCCACTGCCGGTGGAGCACCGCCCCCTGTCGCGTGAGATGTGTTCTGCACGCGCGGGTGGTATACCCTGATGTGATCTAACTCCACTGGCGCCAGATTCGGGGCCTTCGTAGTGGGTTCGGGGTGGGTCTGGGGCGGGACCGGCCACTCGATGGTCCTAGCATTCACTAGAAGTGCGCAACCGGGGATTCGCATCGGGACTTACAGAGCCATGTCGTCCCGTGTGATCTGTACTGTCACCGCCGGTGTCACCGAGTGGCTGAGACGTCATATATAAGCAGATAGACCTCAGGCTCGGGACGCCGCAGGCCTGCTTACTCGAACGTATCAGACTGCGACCCGTGGGCTGCGTTGTTTTGGGCTGCGAACTGAGCGGTCTTTCGTCCCATCGGCCGACCTTGGCGGAATCGTCACGTGACTGTCCGACGTGACCTTCCGCATCCCCTCCGGCCTGCCTGATGAGCTGGGTCCTCACCGCGTTCATCCCCCCAGGACGTAGGTCCCGTTCTCGGTTCCCGACGCCCCAGCTGGAACCCATGTAAGAAATCCGTGGTTCACCTTGCGAACTCAAGTGATTCTCGGTATGAGTTCGGTTCAGTTCCTAAGAAGGCCTTGCTGGGTATGGACCGTTCCACGGCGAAGCTAGGCCACTCGCACCAGAAGTGCTGGGTGGCCACTATACGCCGTAGCGACCCATCGCGTCCGACCCTTACCAGGGGGACGAACCGTCTTTGGGGAGCCCTACTTCACGAACCGAGGGGTCCCGGCCGGGCACGGCGGCTGGCGGAAGACGCTGAAAGATGGCTCCTGAACCTATAGAATTCGGCCCATATCGGGTTGAGACTGACCCCGACCGGCTGTGGCGCGGCTCGGAGGAAGTACCTCTCCGCCCGAAGAGCCTGAGCGTGCTGGCATACCTGACACGCCAGCCCGGGCGCCTGGTGACAA
>JBDHHZ010000418.1:0-2943 GCA_039589115.1 Gemmatimonadota bacterium
AGCCTGCGTACCTCCCCGGAGCGTACGATCACCGTCCCGCCGTAGTCGAAGCCGGCGAACTCGGCGTCGACCCGTTCGCCTGACCTCAGGTGGAGGCTCACGCTGTCGCTCAGCTGGGGGAGCGGGAAGTCCGGCAGGTGGTTCTCGCGGCTGCGGGAGTAACGCTCCGCGTAGGCGTCTTCCGATACCGCTTCCAGGCCGCCGTACCAGCCGCTGACCTTCCTGCCATCCTTCAGCTTCAAGGTGACTCGGTTGCGTGGCATGATCGTGTCGGGTGAGAAGGTCTCGGGGGCGAGCGTCCTACTGTAGCTCGAGTCGAAAGTAGCGCCGATCCCGAAGCCGATAAGAGTGCAACCCGACGAGGAGTAGGCGAGTCCCACAGAGAGCAGCAGTATCGTCGCCTGGTGTCGGAATAGCATCGGAACCTCCTGTCCGTGGGTCGGATCGTTGCGGCGGTGCCGCATCGAATCGCGACCGCACGTTGGGGAGGTGGGATCAAGCCCGAGTCAAGCGTAGAGCCTGTTGATGATCTGTTGACGCTCCCGCCCTATCGTCCTCCACACGATTCCTAGTGCCCTGGGGCCTAGGCACCAGGGGAGCGAAGCGAAGCGTGGACGGTCTGAAGGGGGGGAGAGATCGGGGGGCGTGACAGAACAGAGGCGTGACCGGGGCTCGCGCCGGGCAGGTTACACGGCCAGGGCCGGGCCGACGGTTGAGTTCGCGTTCGGCGCCGTCTTCACGTCAATCCGTACGATCCCCCTTCGGGCCGGGCGTGGAGAGGAGTTGACGGTCACCGACCTGTTACCCGCCGCGTCGGGCCACCTCTGGATCGCCGATGCCAGAGCGCGGGCGCTGAAGGTCTACTCGCAGCAGGGGTGGCGCCTACAGGTGTTGGGGCACGATGCCACCGGCCTCAGGTGCCCGGTGAGCCTCGCTTCGCTGCACGGCCGCTGGATCGCCGCACTGGATGGGCACCTTCCGGCGGTCGTAATCCTCGACGATGCTGGCCGCCCGGTGCGCCGCTTCCGCCTGCCGGAGCTCGATCGTCCGGTCCAGATCTGTGCGCTGGGCGAGCGCAGGCTCGCCGTGGTCGGGTCCGGTTGGGGGGCGGGCGCGGGGAAGCTTGTGCATCTGTACACGCCGGCCGGTGAGTACATCGAGTCGCTGTTCGGCGAGCCGCGGAATGTACGAGCATCGGAGCGTGCCTACCTGGCGGCGGTGGGTGATGCCCTCTACTTGGGACACACGAGTACCGACTCGTTCGCGATCTATGATATAGAAGCCAGCGCCGTTTTCTCGTTCCCCAGCGTGACCGCCCGGATCGCCCGACGCGTTGGACGCATCGTTGGCTTTCCCGGGCATCTGCGCGGCCTTTTCGCCACCTCGTGCGGGCCGCTACTCGCACTCTTCGCCTGCGGTACGACCGCCCGCGACTACCAATACGATCTCTATTCGCTGGATGGAGAGCCGATGGCTCTGGGGATTCCCAGCTCCGAGCGCGTGATCGGCGTCGAGGGCCCGCTCTTCTACTCGGTCTGTTCTTTGCCGGGAGGTGACCAGACGCTTCGCGTCTGGAAGCTGAGCTTCAACGGGAACGGGAGCTGAATCAGCCGAGCTCGTTCAGGAACGTCTTCCAGCGCTCCACCAGCTTCGACTCTTCCGCGCGGATCTCCCAGCCGGGCGGCTCGGCGTCGCGGCGCTGCTCGACGTGCCATTCGATGGTGGGTGCCAGCCACTCGTCCATCGGCGTGGGAATGAACTTCAGCTCGTGCTGCGCCCTGGCGATGGAGTGGATGTGGTCGGCCCAAGGGGTATAGGGTGATAGGCCGAACGCGTTGATGCCGAAACCCTCGATGACCGAGCGTGGGATGTCGAGGATCTCGACCTCCGCACCCAGGATTTTCGCCGATTCCTCCACGAAGTGCCGGAGGCTCACGATCTCGCCGCCGCCCAGGTTGTAGGCGCGGCCGGCTATCTCGGCGCCCCGATCGACGATCGCCAGCAGTGCGGCCACGACATCGGCGGAGTAGACCGAGCGGTGCACCTCGGTGCCTGCGTCGGGCAGGATGATCCGCCCGTCGTCCAGTATGCGCCGCCAGTACGACCAGGCGCGCAGGCTGTAATCGCGGGGGCCCAGCACGGCGGGCAGGCGAACGCTGACGAATGGGAAGCCGAACTCGGCGTGCGCCTCGGCGAGCACCTTCTCTCCATCGCGGCGCGCGATCCCGTACTCGTAAGGATAGATCTCCAGCCGCTCGGTCATTGCGCGGCCGCGCTCGAAGTCCTCTTCGCGGTAGGGGCTGACGATGCCGTCGCAGACGCTGTAGACGGCAAGTGTGCTGGTGTGGATGAAGAGAGCGCAGCGGTCGCGGAAGACGCGGACGGCGGCCCGGGCGTCGTCGCCGGTGTAGCTCATGTTGTCCCAGACGACATCCCAGTCGCGTGCCGCGGCCGCCGTCACAAGATCGGCTTCGTTCTTCCGGTCGCCCTTGATGTGCTGGATGTCACCGGGCAGCTCGATCTTCTGCTTACCGCGCGTGAAGACCGCAACATCGTGACCCGCTTCGTGCAGTGCCAGCGCGGTGTAGTGGCCGACGAATCGGGTCCCGCCGATGATCAGGATGTTCATGTGACGTGACCGCCGGCTAGCCGACTTCTTGCGAGCCCTTGAACAGCTCCATCACACCGGCGTCGTCCGTATGGAAGAGCTGGTTCTCCGCCTCCGCCGGGTCGCCGCTGGCGTGGGTCACGAAACGCGGTGTCCGCGCCGGCGTGGAGATGCATACGAACATGACGCGAGCGGCCTGCGCCGTGCCGGGCTGGCCGCCGCTGACGTAAGCTTCCCACTCGTCGAACTGGTCGTCCATGAAAGTCCGCCGCATGGTGCCGCCTCCCTACTGTGTCCGTTGCATGGCCACGGAGCGCTCGAGCAGCGCCCGCAGC
>JBDHHZ010000419.1:0-2936 GCA_039589115.1 Gemmatimonadota bacterium
GCATCGCCGCCGCCCGGGCTGATGAGGTAGATCTGCTGCTTCTCACCGCGATCTGCCAGGAAAGCCAGCCAGCGGCCATCGGGCGACCAGCGCTGCCCAAAGCTGCTGCCATCCTTGGTGCGCGTGAGCTGGAACGGTTCCTCTCCGTCTCGGAACAGCCAGATCTCTTGATCGTAGCGGTTGTTCTCCCAGTCAGCCGTTCGCACCGTGTATGCAATAATCCGGCCGTCCGGCGATACGCGTGGTGTCCCGACGCCCTCGAGGCTCAATACCTCCTTGAACGAGGGCCCGGGTGGATCCTGAGGTTCCTGTGGCGCAGCCTCCGCCGCGCTCGGGATTTGAAGCAGACAGCACGCTGTAGCGGCGGACAGAAAACGCGGTAGGCTCAAGAACGCAGTCCTGCTCATGGCGCAGCCTCCTGGCGGTGGTGGCGTCCTCGGATTTCGGGCATCCTACATCATACAACGTTCGGTTCCCCCAGTCAGGAGGCACCTGGGTGAGCACGGCCCGATGCCCCGCGAAGGACGTACCCTTGCAACTCGGGACAGATGTCAGAATGATCACTCGACTGTCACCACACATGGAGGTGCGATCATGCGGGTACGAATTCTCCCACGAGTCATTAGTGGTGCTCTGGTCTCGTGCCTGGTCTTCGGCCCCGGCCTGACAACCGCCCAGGAACGCGGCGACGTAGCCATCGTCGGCGGCACGGTTATGGACCCCGCCAGCGGCACGAGCAGCGTCCGAAACGTGTTGATCCGCGGCGACAGGATCGTCGCGCTGACGGACGAGCGCGTGGCGGCGCGACGAACGATCGATGCGACGGGTCTGGTCGTATCGCCCGGCTTCGTGGACATCCTGGCCAGGATCCGTCCCTCCCGGGAATCGCAGCGTTTCAAGGTCATGGACGGCGTCACCACCGTAGTCAGCATGCACGGCGGTCCGGTGGATATCGGCGGTTGGTACCGGGCTTTCGAGTCCGACGGCTCGTTGGTCAACTACGGTACCGCGGTCGGCCATACGGACATCCGCGAGGCGGCAGGCATCACTGACGGCTACCGGCCAGCCAGCGCAGAGGAGATCACTCGGATGAGAGAGATCGCCGCGCGCTCGATCGAAGCCGGGGCCGTCGGGGTCGGCTTCGGGATCAACTACGTGCCCGGTTCCTCTTACGAAGAGATCGTCGCCATGTTCGACGTAGCGGCCCGCCACGGAGTCCCGGCCCACGTCCACTCCCGGTACAAAGGCTCCGTGTTTCCGGAGACCATCGTGCAGTCGGTACAGGAGGTCATCGCGGCCGCCGCGGTCACCGGTGCCAGAGCCCAGGTCGTGCACCTAGCGTCATCGGCGATCGGTTCGATGAACTCGTGCCTGGAGATGATCGAAGGCGCCCGACGAAACGGGATCGACATAATGGCCGACATCCATCCGTACCTGGCAAACAGTACTCGGCTGGAGTCGGCCCTGTATGACCCCGGCTGGCAGGACCGATTCGGCGGCATCACTTATGACTCGATCATGCTGGTCGAGACCGGCGAGCGCTTGAACGAGGAGACCTTCCGATACTGGCGCGAGAAGGGCGCGACCATCATCACCTTCTTCATCCCCAAGCGCGAGATGGCGATGGCACTTCAACATCCGTTCGTCATGGTCGCGAGCGATGGCGTGATTTCACGAGGATTGGGCCATCCTCGCGGCGCCGGTACTTTCTCGCGGGTCTTGGGGCGCTTCGTGCGGGAGGAGGGCCTGTTGACGCTGATGGAGGCCTTGCGAAAGACCACCCTAATGCCGGCGCAACGTATCGAGCATTCGGCATCCTCGATGCGAAACCGGGGGCGTCTGAACGTCGGCGCCTACGCCGACATCACTATCTTCGATCCGAACACGATCATCGACCGGGCCACGTACGAGAACTCGGCGCAGTATTCGGAAGGCGTTCGCTTCGTCTTGGTGAACGGCACGCTCGTCGTCGACGGCGGCGCGCTGGTCGAGGGAGTGGCACCGGGCAGGGAGATCCGTCGCTGAACGCCTAGCCGAGGCCTGGCCCAGCGTAGCCCTTGCGCATCCGGCCCCTCGGATTCCATGATCACGCAGCCCGCTCACCCGATAAGGCAAAGAGCGACACCTCGGCTCGTGCGATCAGGTCCCACACCAGCGTGCAAGGAGGCGCCGATGTCTCGGCGGACAGTGTGTGTCATCCTGTTGTTACTGGCTACGGCCTTCCCGCTGAGTGCGACGGCGCAAGAGCCCTACGATATCCTCATCCGCAACGGCCGTGTGCTGGACGGCACCGGCACTCCCTGGTTCTACGCGGACATCGCCGTCTCCGGCGATCGCATCGTCGCCGTCGGTGATCTGGAGGGGAGCAGCGCTCGTAGGGTCATCGACGCCGCAGGCCTGTACGTCTCCCCGGGCTTCATCGACGTGCACACACACGCCGGCCGCGGGCTGATGAGGCCTCAGCTTAGCGCCGCCGTCCCACTACTGACCCAAGGGATTACGACCGTCGTCATAAACCCGGACGGCGGAGGCCCAGTCGATCTCGCGGCGCAGCGGGAGACCATGCTGGCAAACGGCATCGGGGTGAATGTGGGTCAGCTTGTACCGCACGGGTCGGTTCGCCGCGCTGTTCTGGGGATGCAGGACCGCGCGCCGACGGGCGAAGAGCTGGAGCGGATGAAGGAGCTGGTGCGCGCGGGGATGGATGAGGGCGCGTTCGGGCTGTCGAGTGGCCTCTACTATGCGCCGGGTAGCTACGCGGAGCTCGACGAGGTCATCGAACTCTCGAAAGTCGTCGCCGAGTACGATGGCGTCTACACCAGCCACGTCCGGGACGAAGCCGACTACAACATCGGCGTCGTAGCGGCGTTGGAGGAAGTGATAAGCATCGCCAGGGAAGCGGGCATCCCCGGCATCCATACGCATATCAAGGTCCT
>JBDHHZ010000420.1:0-2933 GCA_039589115.1 Gemmatimonadota bacterium
TTAGAAGCTTCGATGCGCGACTCTCCAACGCGGAGACCGCTTCATGACCATGGCACCCTGGCCCGAACCCATCGCGGCCGCATCCGACCAGACCGCTCTCGCCATCGTACGCGATCTCTGGTCGAAGGCCGAGCACGTCGACGTCGCAGTAGCCGACTCGACCCGGCTACTCGAGCTGATCGGCGACCACAGCGGCGACCCGCGCACGGTTCGCATCGTCACCGCACGACCTCCGCTCGGCAAGCGGGCGCCGGCCTGGAGCTGGACCATCGTCAGGGACGCTCCGACGCCGGAGTTTCTCCTCTTCTACGCTCCCAACAGCACCTTCCCCGAGAGCGCGCTGGTCTTCACAGGCAGTTCGGACGGCGATGGCTGGCTGACCTTTCATCGCCGGCCGCTCGTGCTGGACCGGCTGCGTGAACGCTTCGACAGGCTCGCTGAGCCGCGGGGTGCTTCAACGCTCCCAGTAGCTGCCCCGTCCATCCGTGAGCAGTCCCACCGCGCCTCGGCCGCTCCTGGGAACGCCAAGCCCGACGTTCTCTCACCCGCCGAGCTCTATCGCCGCGTCCTTGCCGCACACTTCGCCGGCGTCATAGAGGGCAATGCCTCCGAACGGCCCGCCTTCGCACCGGCCCTCGCGGCGCATCAGGAGCGGGCCTACGAACGCGCTTGCCATATCCTCGATCGCCACGGGGGAGTGATTGTTGCCGACGCCGTAGGACTGGGTAAGACGTTCATCGGCCTACGTCTTCTGGAACGCACGCTGGGGGCAGGCGGAAGAGGGTTGGTGATCGTGCCTGCTTCTCTCAAAGAGCAGTGGGAACGCGAACTCTCCTATCTGTTCATCGGCTCGACCAGTTCGAGGACTGGACACGACCCGAACTCGAGGGCCAGCGATAACCTCGATCTGTGGATCCGTGAAGTTGGACGCGGGATGATTAGCCTGCTCTCCATGGAATCTCTCGGACGCCGCGGCTTCGATCCTGCCGTATACCGTGGTGCGGAACTCGTTCTAGTCGATGAAGCGCACAACTTCAGGAACCCGCACACCCAACGCTACCGAGCTCTATCAGACCTCGTTCGTCACTCTCAGGTCGCACTGCTGACTGCCACCCCGATCAATAACACGCTCCTCGATCTTCAACATCTCATCGACCTCTTCGCCGCGCCCGGCGCCTTCAGGCACCTCGGCATCTCCGACTATCGGGAGACGTTGCGCCGGCCCTCCGCCAACGATGATAGCGTCCAAGCCATCGTCTCGGCCTGCGTGTTGCGTCGTACTCGCCGATTCTTAAAGGAACATTACGGCGCGATACGCGTGCGATGTCCGCTCGGCGAAGAGGTCGAACTACGATTCCCGAAGCGGCGCCGGCCGACTCCAGTTGACTACGACCTGGCGGGGACTTACGGCGAGCTGTTCGCCGGCCTCGAAGCCTGGCTGGAAGACCTGCGCTTCCCGGCCATAGATCCGGCCGCCGATCCCGAGCCCGGCGAAGTGCCTGGCGGACCTGGCGAGCTGCTGAAGATCATCATGCTCAAGCGGCTCGAGTCGAGCATCGAAGCTCTCCGATGCACTGTCATCCAGCAGCTCGCCTGGTGCAACACGGCGCTCCGCGCCATCGACGCCGGGCGCGTGCTAACACGGCCAGATTACCGCGCGAGTTTTCGCGGTCCCGCCGACGACCCGGGCAGCCAACTCGCTTTCTTCGAGCTGATGCTGCCCGCGCCATCCATCGAGCCCGACCGGATCACCGAGTTCCGGCGATCGCTGCAGCGCGACCAACATGTCCTCGCGCACATTCACGACGCACTGGCGTCCGTGGGCCCCGGCGGCGATCGCAAGTTGAAGAGGTTGACCGATCTGCTCGACGGTCCTCTCGCCGGACAGAAAGTCCTGATCTTCACCGAGTTCAAGGACACCGCGCACTACATCCATCACCAGCTCGGAACGCGCCCGCACCTTGCTCAGATCGACAGCAGCGGCGCGCGCCTGGGGATCGAGCGTGCGGCTCGTAGGGATGTCATCGAGCGATTCGCGCCCCGCAGCAACGGCATGCCCGAACCGCCGGACCGCGAGCGGGTCGATCTCCTCATCGCCACCGACGTGCTCAGCGAAGGCCTCAACCTGCAGGACGCGTCCGTCGTCGTCAGCTATGACCTGCCGTGGAACCCAGTCCGCCTGATGCAGCGGATCGGCCGCATCGATCGTCTCGGCGCCTTGTCGGAGTACGTCGAGTTATATCACTTCGTGCCCGCAGCCGATCTCGATCGCCTGTTGGGTCTAATGGCTCGCCTGCACAGCAAGGTCTCGACTATCGCCACGACACTCGGCCTAGATCATCCCGTGCTGGCGATGCCCGGCGACGGCGACCGCGCCCTCGAGCAGATTCGCGTCCTGACCAGCGGGCCCGACGGATACGACCGGCTCGAGGATGAGATCGAAGGGCCACTCGACCCCGAAGAACAAGCTTACCTCGACTGCATCGCCGAGCTGAGCGGCTCACAGGCAGCCGTATCGACGAGCCCAGTCGTGTGCGCCGTCGCCGGCGGAGACACGGGGCCACGAGCGGCCTCATACTGGCGAGTGAGCAGCGGCAGGCAGAGCCGCGGACTGTGGCTGGTCTGCGATGTGGAGAATGGCTGCGTCCTCGAAGATCAGGTCACAGCGTTGAAGATGTTCCGCAGCGGCCGCGGGCTTGCAACGCTGACATCCGCACAGCCCATGGTGGCCAGCGCGCGTCGTGCCTGCCAACGTCACGCCCGCGGCGTGCTCGCCCACTTGGAGGCGGCTCGGATCGCCGGCGACGCCCTGAGTCCCAGCCTACCCCAGTGCCGGATCGCCGCCTGGCTTAGCCGCAGCTTCCTGGCGACGGCCCATCGACTGAAGCTGGAAGAGCGAGCCCTCATCGATCACCTGCTCGACCGGCTGGGAA
>JBDHHZ010000421.1:0-2933 GCA_039589115.1 Gemmatimonadota bacterium
GGGTGGAGTCCATTTCCTCGTGAACGCCGCTGGCGTTCATCGTTCGGCCCCGGTATGGAAGCTGACGGACGAGGATTGGAAGGAAGTCGTGGACGTGAACCTGACGGGCGCGTTCAACATGATTCGGGCCGTAGCCCCGATCCTCAAGTCGCAGCGCTACGGCAAGGTCGTCAATATCGCATCGATCCACGCCTTCCTCGGCAGTTTCGGCGTCGCCAACTACGCCGCCTCGAAGTCCGGCCTCGTCGGTCTGACACGATCGGCGGCCGCCGAACTGGGGCCCTCGAACGTCAACGTGAATGCTGTAGCGCCGGGCTACGTGCGCACGGAGATGCTGGCCGATGTGCCAGAGCATGTGGTGACCGAGTCGATGGAGGCTTCGGCGCTCAGGCGGCTTCCCCAGGCCGCCGATGTAGCGAACGTCGTACTGTTTCTCTGTTCAGAGCTAGCCCGCCAGATCACGGGGCAAGTCATCCGGGTCGACTGCGGACTGCCAGGTTAGACGGGCTGGTCGTTGGGTACGGGAGGAGGGAACAACGTGAGGCGACTACAGGTGGGTGAGCGTTGGATCGTCTTGTCGGCGGGCTTGGCCCTCGTGGCGGCCGTGGCTTGTGGAGGTGGTGGTGCCGATGAGCCGATGCCGGCACCCGGCTTCGGGGCGCTCAGCGGCCAGACGGTCCTGGTTCTGCCTGTGCAGTATGCGCGGCAGGTACCGGGCGGTTGGATCGGCGGGGCGGTGAACGCACAAGAGGCGGCCCGCGCCGCCGACGGGGAGATCACGTTCGCTCTCGCCGAGCTAGGCGGACGAGCTACGTGGGTGACCCCGGACCAACAGATGGACGCATTGGCCCGGCAGCCGAGCCTTGAAGTGTTCCCGTACCTGCTGTCGGTTGATGAGGTGCGCCGTGAGGGTAAGGGCCTGAGGCACGTGCGAGACCCACTCTACGGCGAGGTGAGGGTGCTGGCTGCGCTATTCGACGCTCGCTACGCCGTCCTCCCGCTGGAGATCTCCTACGAATCGAACCCCCCGGATCAGGGCGGCGGCGGTCAATTAGCCGTCCTCACGGTCATCCTGGACGCGCGTAGCGGAACCGTGGTCTGGTACGGAACGGTGCGCGGCGATGGGGCTCAACCGCCGGCCTCGGCGGGTGCGTTGGCCTCACTCGCGCAAGTGTTCGCACGTCAGATAAGCCCGTGACCCTCGGACGATCGAGGAGTTGACCTAGTGCGATTCGGGGCGAGCGAAACGAACTGCCGAAGCTGCCAGGAGATATACCCGGCGAGTGACCTCGACAGGTATCTGTGGTGCCCCCAGTGCCGCACGGCCGTCAGGCGCCGCGGAGCCCGCTGGGGGCGGTTGGTCGGCTCCGTCGTCGCTCTGGGCGTGGCGGCGTACATGTGGCTCAATCTGACCCTGGAATCGAGGTTCATGGCGTTCTATGCTGTGATGCTCGTCATGACCTATATGCTGACCAGCCGCATCGCCCATGCGGTTGTGCACGGCTACTATCGCGCCCAGGGCGGTGTGGATGAGAGTCCCTCGGCGCAAGAACCCGAATGAGGAAAACACGGTGGCCAGCTTCCACGGCGTAGACTTCTACGATACGGATTCGCTTCTCTCCGAAGAGGAGCGCGCGGTTCGCGATATGATTCGCGACTGGGTCGATGATCAACTGATGCCGCTGATCGGCCCCTGTTACACCGAGCATCGCTTCCCGACGGAGCTCCTCCCCCAGATGGGTGAGCTCGGCCTGTTCGGCCCCAACATGCCGGAGGAGTACGGCTGCGCTGGTCTGAGCAACGTCTGCTACGGTCTGATCATGCAGGAGCTGGAGCGTGGCGACTCGGGCGTTCGCTCGTTCGGCAGCGTGCAGAGCTCGCTGGTCATGTACCCGATCCTCGAGTTCGGCAGCGAGGAGCAGAAGTCCCATTGGCTGCCGAAGCTGGCCAAGGCGGAGACGATCGGCTGCTTCGGGCTGACGGAGCCCGACTACGGCTCCGACCCGGGCGGCCTGACGACACGCGCGACAAAAGACGGGAACGAGTGGGTGATCACGGGCACCAAGATGTGGATCACGAACGCGTCGATGGCCGATATCGCGATCATCTGGGCGAAGACCGGCGACCTGGCGGACTCCAAGTCGATCCGTGGCTTCATCGTCGAGACCGATCGCGACGGCTACGTGCCCAAGAATCAGCAAGGGAAGCTGTCGCTGCTCGCCTCGGACACCAGTGAGATTTCCCTGCAGGAAGTGCGGGTTCCCGCCGACAACCTGCTTCCCGGCACCGTCGGTTTGAAGAACGCCCTCATGTGCCTGAACCAGGCTCGCTATGGCATCGCCTGGGGTGCTGTCGGCGCTGCCATGGCATGCTACGACGAGGCGATGAGCTACGCTAAGAACCGGGTTCAGTTCAAGCGCCCGATCGCCGGATTCCAGATCCAGCAGATCAGGCTGGTCGAGATGCTCACCGAGATCACCAAGGGCCAGCTTCTGGCCATCCAGCTAGGCCGGATGAAGGACCGCGGTGTCGCACGCCACACACACGTCTCGCTGGCGAAGCGGAACAACGTCAGCATGGCGTGCGACGTGGCGCGGGAAGCTCGCCGGTTGCTTGGCGCCAACGGCATCTTGCTGGAGTACCAGTCGATGCGCCACATGGCCAACCTCGAGTCGGTTTACACGTACGAAGGGACACACGACATCCACGGACTCGTCGTAGGAGAGGAGATCACCGGCCTGAGCGCGATAAGCTGATCGGCCTCGCCCACTTGATTCCGCCGGCCCTTCTGTACAGATTGCTGCCTTCACAGAAAAGGTGCGCGCCCGTAGCTCAATTGGACAGAGCACTGGGCTTCGGACCCAGGTGTTGGGGGTTCGAATCCTCCCGGGCGCGCCTTTTCATTGGGAGTTGGGATACCGGAAGTCGGAGTT
>JBDHHZ010000422.1:0-2924 GCA_039589115.1 Gemmatimonadota bacterium
AGGCCACCCGCAATCGCACCCGCCGTGAGATAAGGGAGCCCCGCAAGACCGTCCAGCAGGGCGTGCAGCAGCGCTGCTCCACTGAAGATGAAGAAGCGCCGCCCGATAAACAGACGCACCACGATCACCAGACCGCCGATGGGCAGCATGATCCAGGCACAGGCGCGGGCCACTGCGTCGGGATCGGGAAGCTGTCCTTCGCCACCTCCGCCGCCGATGTCCCAGGCCTTGAGCGTGAGGAGTGTGACGAAGAAGATGGCGCCCACGCCGAAATCGCTGAAGGCGGGCGAGGGCTCGCCGCGCCGTGCCTTGCGGTCGAGCCAGGGAATCAGCGCCCAGAGGGTGAGCAGCACGGTCACGAGCAGCAGGCACAGCTGCGGGCCCTCCAGGCCGAACAGATGCGGCGGGAACTCCCTCAGAAGCTGGTAGATCCACAGAAAGTACCACTCGGGCTTGATGCCCGGGAAGGCCGGCGCCAGCGGATCCGCCTTATGCCCCAGCTCCCACTCAACGCCGGGGACGCCCGGGCCATACGGCAGGAACAACGCCAACGCCAGCAGGACGGACAGCGCTATCAGCCAAATGAGCAGGTCCCGCATTGCGAAGTTCGGGAAGAATTTCATACCCCGCGGCGCCCGGGTCGCACCGATGGGCAGCGACATGCCCTGACGCTGGATGAAGAGCAGGTGCGCAGCGATGACCCCGACGGTGAGGATCGGCAGGATGCAGATGTGCAGCGCGAAGAAGCGGTACAGGGTGTTGATGGTGACGTCCGGACCCCCGCGCATGACCTGCAGCAGCCAGTTCCCGATGAGGGGCACCGACTTGACCGAGTCCGTGCCGACGGCCGTGGCGAAGAAGGCCAGCTCGTTCCAGGGCAGCAGGTAGCCGGAGAAGCCGAATCCCAGCGCCAGCGAGAACAGCACGAATCCGGTCACCCAGGTCAGCTCGCGCGGAGGCCGATAGGCCTTCAGCATCATGGTGCTGAACATGTGCACCAACAGCGACAGGATCATCAGGTGGGCGCTCCAGCAGTGCACGGAGCGCACGAGCCAACCGAACGGCACCTTCGTGGTGATGTAGCGGATGCTCTCGTACGAAGTGGACTCACCCGGCTGGTAGTACACCAGGAGCAACAGGCCCGAGACGATCTGCACCGTGAAGAAGAAGAGTGTCGTGCCGCCGAGGTAGTACCAGAAGATCGAGTGCAGCCCGACGGGCACCTCCTTGTGACGCAGGAACTCGACGAGCGGCGAGATGCCGTATCGGTCATCGGCCCACTCGTAGATCCGCTTGCCGACCTGGAGATGGCTCATGCCTTGGCCACGGAGACCGTTATGCTGCCTTCGGAATCGCGCTGCACCGCGTGCCTGGCCAACGGCCGGGGCGGGGGGCCAGCCAACACGCGACCCTCGAGATCGAAGCGGCCGTTGTGACACGCGCACCAGATGAGCGCGTTGTCGGGCTGGTAGCGCACCGTGCAGCCCTCGTGCGTGCACTTGGCATCGAGGGCGTGGAGTTCGCCGGCCGTATCCTCGAGCACCAGCACGCGATCCCGCCCGACTGGGACGATGGCAAACTTCTCGCGCTCGAGCTTCGAGACCTCGTCTCGCGTGAGCCGCACGGGGCCCGTCGGTCCCGCCAGAGGCAGCGGCGTGAGGTAGCGGATCGCCGGATAGAGCACGCTCCCCAGCCAGCCCAGGAAACCCACCCGCAGCAGCACGTCAAGGACGCTGCGGCGCGACCTCGGCGAAGACAGTGCGCTCTCTGACATGGGATCTCCCTGGAAACTCTGAGGCGAAACGGGCGCGAGCCCCTGTTAGTGCTCTCCCGACACCTCTACCCACTGAGCAATTGGAGCAGCATTTTAGCCGGGGCGGGGCTCTCTCGCCTCTCACATTCCGGCGAACGGACGCTTGCTCATTCGCGGGTTCGATTCCGGCCCTCGCTCCCGCCCCTGGGCGCTCCGCGACGCAAGCCGACGAAGACGTAGGTGAGGGTTCCTGCGACCGTGAGGTACACAGGCGTCATGACGAGGCTGATCGCGACTGTCCAGTTGAGCGCATCATTCCAGCGTGCAGCCACGACGATGAGCCAAGGAACGAACACCAGAATTCCCGCCGCAAAGAGCCACATCAACAAGATCGAAATATTTTGCAGAATGCGAATCCACGCGTGATAGATCATCCCGCTCCCTCCGTGACGGTGTCCTTCTCGATGGGCGCCCCCCCGGAGTCGTCCGGGAGATAGCTCGCGATGCGGGCGCTCGTCTCCTTCACCGCGGTCTCCCTGCCCTCCTCGATCTCCCAAACCGAGATGATCGGGAAGAACTTCGCGAACATCATGAAGCCCAGGCAGAAGGCCGCCACAGCGGCCGCGAAGATGCTGATCTCCGTCAGCGACGGCCAATACGGATGGCTGGGAAAGGGCACGTACGGAACCGAGAGCGAGGGCACGACGATGATGAGTCGCTCGAGCCACATGCCGATCACGATGCCGATCGAAACCACCAGAATCCAGGGGATCGTCCTAGTTCGCTTACGCGAGAGCAGTGCTACCGGCAAAACGAAGTTGAGGAAGATCATCAGCCAGAAGGGGATCGCATACGGGCCGGTGAACTTGAACATCATCACGTGCAGCTCCTCCGGCTTGTGGCCGAAGAAGCCGGTCAGGTACTCGGAAAAAGTCAGGTAGAACCACACCGCGGCCATCACCAGAAGCAGCTTTGACAGGTTCGCGAAGTGCACCGGTTTGAGGTAGTTCTCGAGGTGATAGACCTTGCGGAAGACGATCATGACCACCATCAGGCAGGCGATACCCGAGAAGATCGCACCGGCCACGAAATAGGGGCCGAAGATCGTACTGTGCCAGCCCGCCTCGAGCGTCATGGCGAAGATGTAGCTGATGACCGTGTGAACGGATAC
>JBDHHZ010000423.1:0-2904 GCA_039589115.1 Gemmatimonadota bacterium
GTAGCCGGGTGTCGGCTGGCGCCGGCGCTCGGCTACTTCTTCAGACGCTAGCAGCAGCGCACGCCAGTAGCGTAGCCCTTTTCGAGGTCGGTGAGTGGAGCAGGGTAGTTGCCGGTGAAGCATGCGTCGCAGAAAGGCCCGACTTCCTCCACGGCGCCGATCATCTCTTCCAGCGACAGGTAGCCGAGGGAATCGACACCCAGGTGGTCGCGGATCTCCTCGACGCTCAGGCGCGAGGCCAGCAGTTCTTCCTTCGTGGGCATGTCGATCCCATAGAAGCACGGGTGCAGGATCGGTGGTGAGGAGATTCGGAGGTGGATCTTCTTCGCACCCGCCTCGCGGATCATCGACACCAGGCCACGGCTCGTCGTTCCTCGCACGAGCGAGTCATCGACGATCACCACTCTCTTGCCCTCGATCACTTCGCGCACAGGGTTGTACTTGATACGCACCTTGAAGTCGCGGTCGGCCTGTAGAGGTTGAATGAACGTGCGGCCGATGTAGTGGTTGCGGATCAGCGCCAGCTCCAGCGGTATGCCAGATTGCTCTGAATAGCCCAAAGCGGCCGAGTTGGAAGAGTCGGGGACCGAGAAGACAGCGTCGGCTTCGGCCGGATGCTCGCGAGCTAGCCGACGGCCGAAGGCGCGCCGCGCCGCGTCCACCGAGCAGCCCCAGATGCTGGAGTCGGGGCGCGCGAAGTAGACGAGCTCGAAGATGCAGGCAGCGGGGACCGTGGGCGCCAGCCGCGGCAGGTCCTCGATCATCCCCTCCCGGATCTTCAGTACTTCGCCCGGCTCGAGGTCGCGGATGTACTCAGCCTCGATCAAGTCCAGTGCACAGGTCTCCGAGGCTACGACTATCGCCGGCCCCTTACGTCCGAGGATCAAGGGCCGGAAACCGCGAGGGTCGCGCGCGGCGTATACCGTATCGTTGACGAGGATCGCGAGGGAGAAGGCACCCTCGATCTGGGCCAGGGCCTCCTCAACCTGTAGGTCGGGGCTGGGCTGTTGCGACCGCGCGATGAGATGGACGATCACCTCCGAGTCCATCGTAGACTGGAAGATCGCGCCCTCCCGAACGAGATTCTCCCGCAGCTCGGCGGCATTCGTGAGGTTGCCGTTGTGGGCCAGGGCGAGCGTGCCATCCCGGTATTTGACCAGGGCCGGCTGAGCGTTGTAGAGCTCCGATTCGCCCGCTGTGGAATAGCGCGAGTGTCCGATGGCCACCCGACCGTGCAATTCCAGGATGTGCTCGGCTTTGATCGCCTCGGCGACCAGACCCATCCCCTTGCGGATGCGGGTCTCACCTTCGCTGTCGACCGCGACGATGCCGGCCGACTCCTGGCCGCGGTGCTGCAGGGCATGGAGCCCCAAGAAGGTGAGCTCCGCCGCCGCCTCGTGGCCCGAAACCGCAAATACGCCGCACTCCTCGCGAAGTGACTTGTCCACCACGCTCAGACGCCTGTTCACGGAAGCTCCTGCCTTCCGGGTCACGCCGTCACGTACCACCATGACCCCGTCTTGTTTTGATTCACCTGCGCTAGAGTGGGAATGATAACAGGCGGCGGCGGCGACTTCCAGTCTGCTTGCCGTTGGGATAACAGCCGCCTCGATCCTTGGGGACCGGGTAGCAGCCGTCCTCTCGATCAGGGACTGGGTAGCAGCGCGTGGCTGGCTGCTTCCGAGCCGATTTCGGGCGCGAGCGCTTCCGCCCGCGAGCGAGTTGGAGCACTGTTCCTAGCAACCGCTTGTTCAGCCTCCTACGCTGCTGGTGTCGGGTGGTGTGGTGTCTGCCGGTGCCACCGGCACCGGCGGCGCGGTGTCCGCTGGGCGAACCTCCACTGATTCGATCGTGGTCGGGACCTGGAGCCGCATGCCCCCTGGTGTAGGCCTCGCTTGCGTTCCCTTCGGTGAGGAGCTCTCACCGTCGTACTCATTCCATGGAGCCCGAAGCACGGCGTCGATCACCTGACCGTTGTCGAAGATGATCAGGTCGGGAAAGCCGCACTCGTACTCGCAGCCGTTGTTATAGAAGTAGTAGGTGAACTGTGCCCTAGAGGCGATGCCGTCCGGCTGTCCGAAAACGGCCTTCACCTCGTCCGTCGTCATACCCGGGGAGATGGTCCGTACTTCCTGCGCCGTCGCTACGCCAGCCATTAGAAGGATGGCCGCCAACACGGTCGCGTACCGCGCCGCTCTCCTGATGCCCATTTCGTTCCCCCTCCTGTTCACGATCGCGGCTGCGCTATCGTCATTCCTGATCCCCAGTACCTGAATCATTCACAACCTCGTCGGGGCCGCTCGCCCAATGGGGCCGCATGTCTTCGTACTCCAGATCGCGCGTTTCTGTTTCCTCGGCGCTAAGCTCATCGCTCAGCGGGTCGCGATCCGGCAGGCGGTCAAGCAGTCCGAGCGTCACCGTCCTCACGACGCCGTAGGTGATGTACGCCAGTCCGACAGGGAAGACGACTAGCTGGGGATTCCAGATGAGCAGCGCCACACAACCTGCAACAAAGGCAATAGCGGCGCGCCCACTGGGGTTGCGGACGCTCAGGCGGGGAATTGCCGGATAAATTACATGACTCAGCATCAATCCGGCAAGTACAATCATACCACCACCGATCAGCCGAGTCCATGGCCAGGCGGAAAAGAGCGCTTCGAACGGGGCCGTCTGGCTGAATGGGTAGAAGGAGGCGAGCGTGACTCCGGCCATGGGCGATGGCAGACCGTGGAAATGGAGGTGGGCCCGGCCACCTTGCTCGATGTTGAAGCGGGCCAGGCGCACTGCCACCGCGGCGACATAGATGAATGCCAGCGCCCAGCTCCAGACTCCGGTCTCCAGAAGCTGCTTGTAGATGAGGATCGCCGGTGCCACGCCGAAGGAGACCAGATCGACGAGGGAGTC
>JBDHHZ010000424.1:0-4755 GCA_039589115.1 Gemmatimonadota bacterium
CGCACGCCGACTGCGATGTTTCGGGCGACTTCCCGGACAACGGGGTAATCGCGAACCAGAACGGCACGTTCAACTTCAGCTCGTGCGCGATCAACAGGGCGTTGAGGGCCAACGGCCTGGACGAGAGCGGGAGTAGCCTGATACCTATCGGATCGCGCGCCTTCTCGGACGCCATCAACTAATACAATCCTAGACAGGACATCCTATCTGCCGCCGCCGGCGTAGGAGTGCGTCCAGCCGGTTGCGACGCTGGTCGGGTCCGGTGCATCTATGTAGTCAGGATGGCGACCCAATAACCCAAAGGAAGGATCGGAGCAGATGATTCGTGGACGACACGGAGCGGCGCTCCTGTGCAGTTCCCGGAGGCGTTCAGCCTCGTTCAGGGATTGCGCGAGCTAGCGGACGGCCGGGTGATGGTCGCCGACCCGCTCGGCCAGGCGCTGGTGGTCGCCGACCTGAAAGCGGGTACGGCGGACACGCTGGGCAACGTCGGCCAGGGCCCGGAGGAGTATCGGCAGCCGGACGGGCTATTCGCGCTGCCGGGCGGTTCGACGCTGCTGGTGGACTTGGGTAACGCGCGGCTGACCGAGGTGCTGCCGGACGGGAGCTTCGGTGAGACGACGCCGATCGCCCAGGGCGAGCCGGGCACGGGCAGTCTGTTGATCATATTCCCGCGGGGCGTCGACTCGGAGGGGCGGATCTACTTCCGGCCGTTCGGTGGCAGGCCGACGCCTCAGCTTCCGGACTCGGCGGCCGTCGTGCGCTGGGACAAGGTGGCCGGCGCTATGGACACGGTGGTGCAGGTGAAGCTGCCGGAGATGAAGCGATCGACGCAGGGCGGGGCCGGCAACCAGAATGTGAGCATCATGCCGGTACCGCTGAGCGCCGAAGACGCCTGGGCCGTCGGCTGGGACGGTCGCATCGCCGTCGCCCGCGCCGGCGACTACCACGTAGAGTGGGTTCACCCCGACGGCAGGGTGGTACGTGGCTCACCGGTCGAATACGAGCCCGTCCGCATTCGTCGTGCGGACAGAGAGGAGTGGTTGGAGAGCCTGGGGAACGGCATACGGATCGGCATCATGGCCAACAACAGCGGCGAGCGGCGCATGTCGATGAGCCGGGGCGGCGGTGACTTCGGCGACGGTCCGGACCCCGACAGCTTCGAGTGGCCGGATCACAAGCCGGCGTTCACCTCGAACGGCGTCTGGGTGACGCCGGAAGGCGACATGTGGGTCCGGCGTCACGTCCCAGCGGGCGAGCCGCTGCGCTTCGACGTCTTCGGCGCCGACGCGCAATTGAAAGGCGAGGTCACGCTGCCGGCGGGCCGCGACATCGTAGGGTTCGGGACGGCCGCGGTGTACGTCGTCAGGACGGATGATATGGGTCTGCAGTGGCTGGAGCAGTACGAGAGGTCTGCCACCTAGGGCTCGGGCTCGGTGGCTCGGCGTGTGGAGGGGGGGCTGTCCAGAGCCCCCCCTTTTTTCTTGTCAGGAGCGCGTCAAGCGCCGCCGGATCAGGTGATCTTGAAGGAGAGAGCCACTCGGGCGCGGAAGCGAACGACGTTCCCATCCTCGACCGTCATGTCCAGCTTTCCAACTTCGGCGATCCTCAGGTTCTTGAGGCTCTCGCCGGCTTTGTCGATCGCGTTCTTTGCCGCGTCCTCCCACCCTGTCGTGCTCGTCCCGACCAACTCGATGACCTTGTAGACGCTGTCGGCCATGGTATTCCTCCTGTAGGGGGGTTCTCCAGGAACGGACCTATCGTCGAGAATCTGCGACCGGAAGGCTGAGGTCGCCAGGGGGTATGTGGGCGGCTGGCGTGGGGCCGGACTAGGCCAGCTGCTCGATCAGCCGCTGCGCTTCTTCGCGGCCCTCGCCGGTCAGAGCGATACGTCCTTCGGCGGCGGTCTCGAACAAATGTTGGGCAGCTTCGACCTGGGCCCTGATGGTCTTGGCGGTGGCGCTCTGCTTGGGCGTGTACTCTGCTTGGGCGTGTAATCGAGCCGGCGGAAGATGCGGGCGACATCTTTTGGAGCGATCGCCTTCCGATGGTGTGCCATCACCAGGAGCAGCTCCTCCTCGAACGTCTGGGTGCGTGGCAGCAGCTCGTGAGAGAGTACCTCGTCATCGAGGGTCTCGAGAGTGACGGGTGCAGAGGACGCCTCCTTCTTGGCGTCGGCGGTCGCGCCGGGCAGCGACTCGACGAAGGCGAGATCGCCGATCTCGTCCGTCGGCTGTGCCTCCTCGAGAGAGGGGAGGATCTCGGCGGTGCTGTCGTTCTCCGACGGTTCCGCCGGCGTGGCGGGCACGGGTGTGTGGGTGGCGGGCACCGGCGTGTGCACGGCCGGTGGCGGAGTGTGCCTAGCGGGAGCCGGCGTGTGAAAGCCGGGTGCCGGCGTGTTGATGGCGACCGGCGCCGGGCTATTCTCGACCATCGACATGTACTCGCGCAGCAGCTCCATCCGCTTCTCGATCGTGACGGCGCTTTCCCGGAGCTTGTCGATCCCCTGCTCTGTGGCGGCGATCTTCTCCTGGGCGGCGGTGATCTGGGCCTGTAGGGCCTCGATCCGGCGGTAGGCCGCTTCGATCTGCTCGTTGGTGGCCGCGAGGGTGGCCTCTTCCTTGGCGAGCTGGCTGTTGAGGTTCTCTGTATCTCGCATGATTGCCTGGGATTGTGCGGCGGGACGTTCGGGGGGGTAAGAGCTAAACTGTTGCAATCGGGCGATTTGGGCAAGGGGTAGCCGAGAACCCGGCATCGACCGGGCCCCCGGCGGGCTCTCAGCGCCAAGATGCGTATGTCCTTGTTCCGGTTGTAATTGGCGACCCGATTTGGTAACTTGGATGGCACTCCCCCTGAAAGGCCGTCTATCATATGGGTATGTACGTCCCGCTGGCGCGCGAGCCGAGGGGCGTGGTGCCTGCGACGGTCCCGGTCCCCCGCGTTCGTAGGAAGGAAGTTGCTTCCAGGAGTATGCAGTGTCGCTGATAGTAGGTATCCGGTGTACGGACAGCGTGGTGCTAGCCGCCAGTGGTCCAGGGACGATGCCCTCGGAGGATGGGCTACCTCCGGCACGGCAGTTGGCGAAGAAGCTGCGCGTCGTTGCCGGTCAGGCAGTCCTCGGGGTGGCCGGGCACGACGGATTGGCCCAGGAGATGGCGCTGTCGTTGGAGCGCTGCCTTTCGGCGCCGGACGATAGCGAGGCAGCAGAAGACACCCTACGCGGGAAGCTCCGTGACGCGCTTGCGGCGCCAGTCCAGCGCTCGGTCGCCATTCACCGCACGCTCCAGGGACTGCCGGGATTCGGCATCACCTCCAACGAATACGTGATCAGCCAGTCGCTCCTGGCCATCCCGTTCCGCGACTCGCTGCGGCTGTACCTCCTCGATCCCGAATGCTCGGTGACCGAGATCACGGACGAGCTATCGTGTGCGGCGGTGGGGAGCGCGAAGGCGATCGCCGAGCCTTTCCTTGCTTACCTTCGCAGGGTGTTTTGGGGGGGGCACTTGCCGGAACCGGAGTTGGGAGAGCTGGCGGCGTATTGGACGGTGCTGCAGGTCATCGAGAACAGCTCGAGTGATGTCACGCATCCGATCCAGCTCGTCGTTGTGACGCGGACCAGTCGAGGGTCGATCGATATCATCGAGCGCGGCGAAGGTGAGATGGCGGGGATCCGCCAGGCGATTCGGGAAGGCGAGGAAGCGCTGAGACGGGGATTCCGGGTGCAGGGCCCGGTGAGCGTCGAGGAACCGGTGATACCGGCGGCGCCCCAGGCGCCTTCGAGCGATGAGGCGCCGGTCCGCAAGCGTGTGCCCGAAGTGCGATTCACTCTCGGTCATCGCGGTCGCGGCGAGGGACCCGGGCGCAAGTAAGCACCGACTACGTAAGAACTATCCACCAATAGAAAGCAGCAGGAGCGCGTTATGCCTCGATTCCGTCTATCCTGGCCATTCATGCTCTGCGGGCTGGCCCTGCTTGCCGCCTGCGACAGTTTCGACAAGGAAGAAGCGGCGGTGGAAATCCGCAACCGCTTCTGTGCGGATTGGCCGTACGGCTGCACCGACAGCACCTGGGTCGAGATCGAAGACGTCAACAAGACGCCGAACGGGCGACAGGTCGAGTTCCGAGTCCACGACCGGCTGGACGAGACCGCGCGCCTCTCCGCCGCCTATTTCGAGCCGCACGACGATCAGTGGATCTTTCTGCTGTTCGAGAACCCGTTCAACGAGCGCTATCAGCTGGAGGCGAGCCAGGTCGGCGAGGACAGCAGAACGTTCAAGGACCAGCTCTCGGAGCTGAAGCGCGCGCAGAACTGGTTCCTCTCTATCTACGGGCGCTACGCTCGCTCGATCGCCGAGCTGGACAGCGTCAGCTACAAGGTGCCCGATCTGCCCATGGAGATGAGCGTGGGTACCGGGAGCTGGAAGGGCGTGATGCGAAGCCAGTATGTGCGCTGCGAGATGGATGTGCCGCGCCAGCAGCTTCCAGAGTGCGTCGGCCTGGCGGCCTTGAACGCCGGGAACGAATCGGGGCCACTCGTAACGGCCTTCGGCGAGCGCGATTAGTATTGGTCGGACGCAGAGGGGGCCCTCGCTTCAAGTCGCGGGTGGCGGTCGGGCACGGCGGGGACCCTCGCTTCATGTCGCGCGGCGCTCGGGCCTAGACGCTGCACGGGCCGGGGCGCTCCAAATGTCCGCTCGTGGCCCCCGCCGTGCCCTCCCTGTCGCGGTAGGAGGAGCCCGCCCTCACCCGGAACGC
>JBDHHZ010000425.1:0-5358 GCA_039589115.1 Gemmatimonadota bacterium
AGCCTCCTGCAGGATCCCGATGATCTGCTCTTCGCTGAATCGACTCTTTCGCATGGGCTCCTCCCGCTCGAGGAGTCCCATTATAACTGGATCAGGTTTCGGGGGTCACCTCAGGACCTTGCCGCAAGATGTCGTTGCGTCGGGAGAGACGCAGTCCTTCGAGGTTACGATTGGCGAGGATTATTGGGTGTTCATAGGCATGGGAACCTGGGAGGCAGACTTCACGGGTCTGGTGTGTCCAAGCAGTCGCCGCTGGTGGAAGCGACGATACACCACAGATGTCAACTGGAATGATTACTGGGTATGGAGATCGGTTTCCGTGACCGGGCACAACGGCGATTGGGAATGGACCATCGCAGGCTCATACGAGAACGGTACCCTGAACATCTACCCTGCGGGCAACCCAAGTCTGCCGTTTAACGTTACCAGCTACGACCCGATTCAGTAGCAGGGCGTGAGAAGGGAGTGCACGGCCTTCAAGCCGTGCACTCCCGCGCACGGACTGCCCGATCATCGTAGGCCCCAAGCTCTGGTGGAAAGCGCAGGAGATAAAGCAGCAGCCTGTTCGTAAGAAGTCCGCGCCCAGACCGAGATCGGTCAAAGTCGCTGCCGACCCGCTGACCTGCAGGATCTTTTGCGGGCTCTGCGGGCTGCGCTTTAGGAAACATCAGGTGTGAGCACCTATGGCGGGCAATCGGGAGAATGTTAGGTCCCTTGCGTCTGCCATTCCGCACCCGCGGCTTGTTGGCGTGTGTAAGGATAAGTGTAAAGATGAAGTCATCAATCCGCGGTCGAGCGTGTTTGGCGATACACTAGAACGCGGTCTGATCGGTTGGAAAAACGGTCATTTCGGCGAAGATCGGCCTGGCGGATACAAGCCTTGCACGCCTGAGGTCGTGGGTTCGAATCCCATCCGCTCCACTTTCCCCAATGTGACTTTGCGGGATTGTCTAGACGCAGGAGGTCGAGGGTAGCTTCGCAGCGCGCAGCGCGAAGCGGCCTTACTCCGAACGCAGGGCGTCTATAGCGTCGACCTTCGTTGCCCTGCGAGCCGGCACGTAACTGGCCAACAACGCCACCAGCATTAGCAGGATCGCGATAGTCGCGAAGGTGAGCGGGTCGGTGGGTCGCACGCCGACGAGCAGGCTGGACAGCACGCGACTGACGGCGAAGGCTCCCACGACTCCCACGCCGACGCCGGACAGCGTCAGCGCCATGCCGCGGCCCGCCACCGAAGTCAGGATATCTCGCTCGGCGGCGCCCAACGCCACGCGGATGCCGATCTCGCGCGTTCGTTGGACGACGGAATACGAGATGACGCCGTAGATCCCGATCGCTGCCAGAGCCAGCGCCACTGCTCCGAAGATCCCCATCAGCAGCATGTTGAATCGCGGCCGTACCAGCTGGCGGTCGATCAGATCACCCATCGTCCTGAAGGTCGAGATCTCCATGTCGGGGTCGAGGGCCTGCAGCCGGCGCTCGATGGGCCGCATCGCGCTCGCCGGATCCGTGGCTGTGCGGATCAGTAGGTAGGTCGCCCAGCGAGGTCGCTGGCGGTACGGCCAGTAGATCTCGGGCTCGACCGGCTGGCCGGCCTGGAGCGGCTGCACGTCGCCTACGATACCGACTATGGTCATGGGCCCGCCGAGCATCGTCACCTGCTGCCCAACGGGATCTTCTCCGGGGAAGTAGCGGCGTGCCATCGCCTCGTTGATGATCGCTACCGGAGGAGCGCCGCGCGCATCGCTGTTGGTGAACCCGCGGCCGCGAAGCAGCGGGACTCCCAGCGTGTTGAAGTAATTGGGCCCGACGTCGTAGCGGCGCGCCACGGGGAACTGGCCTGGCTCCGGCGTCGGGCGACCGGCGATGGTGAACTCATCGGGCTCTTTTCCCCCGAACAGCGGTCCCGCCGAAGTCGCGCCCACGGAGACGACCGCGGGGGTTGACTCGACTTCCTCCACCGCGGCATTGAATAGCTCGGCCACCTGATACCCGTCGGAGTACTTGCCATCCGAGGCGAGCAGCCAGACGGTCATCAGGTTGGACTGGTCGAAGCCGGGCTCCCAGCGCATCAGCTCGATGAAGCTACGGGTGAGAAGTCCCGCTCCGATCAGCAGTACGAAGGCGAGTGCGACTTCGCTGACCACGAGTGTGGAACGGAGCCTTGTGCCCGAGCGACCCGGCGAGCGTTGATCGCCTTCCTTGAGCGCCTGGTTGAGCTCGAGCCTGCTGGCGTGGATCGCCGGCGCGAAACCGAAGACGACACAGGTCGCTACCGACAGCAGGGTGGCGAACCCGAGGACGAGGCGATCGATGCCCACTTCATCGAGCCGCGGTATGCCGCCGGGTGCGAGAGCAACGAACGCCTCCACAGCCCACACCGACAGCAACGTTCCAACCGCGCCCGCCAGCAGCGCGAGCATCAAGCTCTCGGTGAGCAGCAGGCGCACCAGCCGTGAGCGGCCGGCGCCGATGGCCGCGCGGATCGCAAACTCACGGCGCCGTTCGGTCGCCCTGGCGAGCAACAGGTTGGCCACGTTCGCGCAACCGATGAGCAGGACGAAGCCCATGGCACCGAGGAAGATCAACAGCGTGGCCCGGATGGAGCCGACGACGTGATCGCGGAGAGGTATGAGAGCCACGCTCCAGCCTTCATTGGTCGCCGGGTACGATTCGGCCAGGCGGCGCGTGATCATGTCCATCTCTTCGCGCGCCGCGCCCAGCGTCGTCCCGTCGGCCAGGCGGCCGTACGCTTTGAAGCCGCGCCATTGACGATGCTGCTCCGCCGTCGGATCGATGTGGAGCGGCGTCCAGATCTCCACGTATTCCAGCTTCGGGACCTGAGCGCCGGCGGGCAGCACCCCGACCTGAGCGCCGGCGGGCAGCACCCCGATCACGGTGAAACTCCGGCTGTCGAGCGAGATCTCCCTGCCGACGATGCTCGGGTCGCCGCCGAACCGGCTCTGCCACAGCCCGTGGCTCAAGACGGCGACGTCGTTGCGACCGAGCTGCTGGTCTTCGGCGAGGAACAGGCGACCCAATTGCGGTCGAAGGCCCAGGACACGGAAGAAGCCGGGCGTCGCGATACCGCCGCTCAAGCCTTCGCTTCCGTCCTCGTTCTTCAGGATGAACGGCCAGTCCCTGCCTACACCGAGCGCTTCGAACGACGCGCTAGCCTGGGACCAGTCGTTCACGTTTGGCGGTGAGGCGATACAGAAGCCAGCCACTGCAGGGTTCTCTTCACAGAGGACGACCAGCCGATCGGCATCCGGGAAGGGCAGAGGCCGGAACAGGATGCTGTTGACCACGCTGAAGATGGCAGTGTTCGCACCGATCCCCAGTGCCAGCGTCAGGATGGCGACGGCCGAAAAGCCGGGGTTCCTGGCCAAGATGCGAAAGCTGTACCTGAGGTCGCCCCACGATTTTCCCATTCAGTCGTCTCCGAGCTCGGGTTCGAGCCGCTGAAAGGGCAAGGCTCGTGCCATGGATAACGCAGCTAAGTTGTTAATGTGTATGCTGTTACGGATGCTGCTTACGCTGCGAGGTGTCCGATTCCGGGAAACCCGGATCCCACAGGCGCACAGGAGTCACACCGGGTAGCAGACTCTGACGTCGGCGCCCTCCGCGGCTGGCAGAACGACGGCGCCGCGCTGGGCCGGGGTCAGGATGTCGAAGGCGACGGGCGGGCCGGCGTCGAACTCGATGTCCTGGATGGGCAGGCGCGACAGATTGGTGATCAGGATGCCGCTTCGGGGGTGGATGACGTGGTTCTCCTCGAGGACCGACAGGCCCTGCTGCGCACGGAGGGCTTCGAGCGTTCCCAGGGATCTCCTTGCGTACTCCTCGTCGACGCCGGCGATGATGGTCCGGATCGTCGATGCCAGGACGCCGAGCGGGGCGCCGGCGAGCTCGTCGTAGTCCAGTGAGGTCGTGGCCAGGCAGACCGCGTTGCCGAAGTAGGTTCGCGGGAAGTTCTTGAGGATCCGGCGCACATCGACGGGACAGCTCGCGAAAGTCGGCGAGTCGCCGTGCTCGCCGTCCCACTTCTCCAAATAGGTCTTCCAGAGGAGCGCGCTGAGCACGTCGTTGTAAGAGAGGCGTCCGTCGCAATCTTGTTGCGCTTCTCTCAGCAGCGCGCCCAGCTCTTCCTTGGAAAGCAGGAGTCGATCCCAGTGCATCTTCTTGCGCTCGGTGGCAGTACGCCGTTCGTCCCAGAAGATGCCGCAGTCGGAGAGCACATCGCCGGGCGTCGGCGATTCGTTGCGCAGCTGCGCATCGGGGATCAACAGGTGCCGCTCGTGTGAAGGGTCGAGGATGCGCTCTCCGTGAAACAGCTTGGCCCATGCCGAGAGGAAGTAGAAGTAACTGAAGCCGTCACCGACCGCGTGCGACATGCTGACGCCGAGCACGGAGCCCTCAGGCGTTTGCGTGAGCTTGATCCTGGTGAGGGGCTCTCCCTCGACGCTGTTCACCGGATCTAGGAAGTCATAGCGCGCCGCGCCTTCGCCGAACGGCATCGCCGAGTCGGTAGACTCGAAGTGTACGCCGTGGGCCGATGGCTCGAGCGCATAGGAGTGTTCGGAGGTCTTGACCAGCACGCTACCGATTGGCGGGAAATGCCGTACGACCTCCTCGATGGTGCCCTCGAGTCGGTCCGGATCGATGGTACGATCGTAAGCGAACACGAACTCTATAGGATAGGAGCCGATGCCCGTGAAGATGTGATCGATGGGTGAGAGAGGTATGAGGGTCATTCAGGTTTCCTCTTAGTCGATCCTCAGGACTTTGGCTCCACGGATCTTCCGCATCTTGAGCTCGAGTAGCGCCTGGTTGGCCTGCTCGAGCGGGAACTCCTGGACTTCAGGCATGAGCCGCATCTCTGCTGCTAGCTCCAGGAACTCGCCGACATCGCGCCGGGCGACGTTGGCCACGCTCTTTATTTCCTTTTCCATCCACAGATGAGCGGGGTAGTCGAGGCCGAGCAGGTAGTCCTTGTCGACGTCCTCTTTGCGGATCGCGTTGATCACCAGCCTGCCGCCGGGCTCCAAAGTCTTCAGCGCCTCGACGACCGGCTTCCATACCGGTGTGGTGTCGATGATGGCGTCCAGCTTCTCGGGCGATTCGTCGGAGGTGTCGCCGGCCCAGACGGCGCCGAGCTCTGCCGCGAATTCCCTCTCTTTCTCGCTCCTGGCGAACACGAAGACGTCGCTGCTTGGATAGAGATGTTTCGCCAGCTTGAGCGTGATGTGACCCGAGGCGCCGAAGCCGGTGAGTCCCAGCCTGCCTCCATCTTGTAGGCCGGTCAGGCGCAGCGAGCGATAGCCGATAGCGCCGGCGCAGAGGAGCGGCGCGGCCTGT
>JBDHHZ010000426.1:0-2860 GCA_039589115.1 Gemmatimonadota bacterium
AGAAGCAGAGGGGTGCGGTGGCGCTTCGCGTGTTCGAGGGACTGAGCTTCAAGGAGATCGGCGAAATCATCGGTTGTTCGGAGGGCTCCGCGCGGGTCAATTACCATCATGGCATACAGAAACTCAGGGAGGCGCTCACATGACGGCTTTCGGTGAATGTGATCGGATGGCCGACCTGATCCCGGAGTTCCTGGCAGGACGGGTGTCCGAAGACGACGACCAGTTGATCCGCCGGCATCTGGCGGAATGTACCGAGTGTCGGAAACGGGCCAACGCCGTGAGCCTGTTGCAGCAGACTCCGGTCCCGGTGCCCGATCCCGACCGCTGGGACTATTTCGTGAAGGGCGTGGTCGAGGAGACGGAGCGCCGGGGACGACTGGCTCTGCCTGGTCGGGTTTGGGGAATCGCGGCGGTGTTGGTCGCTGTAGCAGCCGCCATCTTTTTCTGGTTGATCCTCGCCGGGGTTGACCGGCCCGATGCGGCAGGTATCGATGCCGTGGCCCGCGAGGCGGCCGAGTTGTCGGACGGCGAGGCGGCGGAGTGGACGGCCGGCTTGAGCCCTACCGAGTTCATGCCTGCCGGCTTCGACGCGTCGGGGCTTAGCGAAGAGGAAATCGAGCAACTGGTCACGGAGGTCGGACGCACATGACGTTCAGTAGATTCAGCAGCGCCGCGGCGCTGCTCCTGTCGCTGAGCCTGGCCGGCGCCTCGGCGGTGTCGGCGCAGGACGCGCCGGGGCGCGGCACGAATCCCCAGCAGGCCCAGCAGCGAGTGATCGAGATGTTCCTCGATCATGCCACCGCCGAGCTGAACCTGACCGCGGAACAGCGCAGCGGGCTGGAGGTGGCGCTGCAGGAGACGATGGATCGGCGCGGCGAGCTGGCGCGTAACCAGCAGCAGCTGCGCCGCGAGATTCGCGACGCGCTGTCGGATCCCGAGACGGCTGACGACGAGTTTCGTCGGCTGGCCGATGCCAGCCTGATGCTGAAGCGCCAGGAGGTGGAGCTGCTCGGCTGGCAGCAGGACCGGCTGTTGGAGGAACTCACTCCACGGCAGTCGTTGCGCTTCATGCTGCTGCAGGAGCAGCTGGCCCAGCGCATCCAGGCGATGCGCCGGGAACGAGGCCGCTGAGCGAAACGCTCGCGTGGCCCCGGCGAAAGGCGGCCGTCGACTTTTGCTCGGTGCGCACGTCTCCACTGCCGGCGGCGTCGAGCGTGCCCCCGCCCGTGGCGCCGAGATCGGCGCCGATGTCATCCAGATTTTCACCAAACAGGTCAACCGTTGGGCGGAGCGCGACATCGATCGCGAGAGCGCCCTGGCGTTCCGCGGCGCGCTGTCGGAGCACGGGATCCTGGCGGCAGGCTCCCACGACTCCTACCTGATCAACCTCGCCAGCCCCGATCCCACCCTCCGCGAACGCTCGTATCGCTCCTTCTGTCGTGAGCTGGAACGCTGTCGTGCGTTGGATCTCGACTTCCTGGTCACCCATCCCGGGAACGCCACCGACGGCGATCGCGCCGCTGGGCTGGCTCGCAACGCCGAGGCGATCCGCCGCGCGTTGGATTCGGTCGATGGCCCCACGCCCGTGCTGATCGAAGCCACCGCCGGCCAGGGTACGGCGCTGGGAGCGATCTTCGAGGAGCTGGCGGAACTGCTCGAGCGGATAGGCCCCGAATTCCGGGACCGTCTAGGTGTTTGCATTGACACGGCTCACCTCTACGCTGCCGGCTACGACCTGAAGGCAGACTACGAAGGCGTGATCGGCGAGCTGGATCGAATCGTCGGTCTCGAGTGGGTCCGCCTGTTTCACCTCAATGACTCCAAGACCCCGCTGGGCAGCCGCGTCGATCGGCACGAGGGCATCGCCGAAGGTACTCTCGGGCCGGTCCCGTTCCGCTCCATCATGCGCGATGACCGCTTTCTCGAGGTGCCCAAGGTGATCGAGATTCCGAAAGGCGACGATCCGGTACCGACCGACCGCCGGAACCTGGGCCGGCTGCGAAGCTACGCGCGTAACTGAAGCAAGGGCTGTGGATCGCCGATGCCGCTGACCCGGCCGCTTGCTTCCGGCGCGATCGCGCGATATGTACAAAGGCCGGACTCGCGGCATCGTCTGCCGCGCGTCCTCTGTTCCGGTACGAGCGTACGAAGTAGGTTGGGTTCGAACGGGTCGCTCGGTAACTGTCAGCGAAGCTACGACGAGAGATGAGCACGGAATCTGAACCAGGAGCACGGGGAGAAGTCGAGGCGCGGTTGCTGGCGGTGGCCGAGTTGCTCGGCCGCGACCTTCCGCCGCACCCACCCTCCGAGCACACGCC
The DNA here is from genome assembly GCA_039589115.1 of Gemmatimonadota bacterium. Taxonomy (GTDB): domain Bacteria; phylum Gemmatimonadota; class Gemmatimonadetes; order Palauibacterales; family KS3-K002. Next base: position 2,319 of record JBDHHZ010000426.1, read on the forward strand.
AGAAGAGCATCATCGGCATCTGATCGAAGAGGCGCAGCAGTTGTACGAGAACGAGCTGACCTGGGAAGAAGAGACCGGCGAAGAGTCCACGGACTCGGGTGCCGTGGTGGCGCTAGTCTTCCCGGGAACGCTGGCGCTCGTCGACGCGCTGGTCACCTCGCACGATCCCAGCGAGCAGGGCGAAGGTGGACCACACCGCGATGTCGTCTCCTCGTTCATGGAGTGGCTGGCGGAGAGGCTGTTCAGTCTGCGGTCCGGCCAGGTCCGCGGCAGCGCAACGGATCGCGCCAAGGAGGCCGATATGACCGATCGCTTGATCGACCTGGTCCTCCACCGCTATTGCCTCCTGAAGCCCGAGGAGATCGAGCGGCTCGAGGCGACGAGCAACTAGACCACATCTCTTATCGATGAACATCATAGTCTGCGTGAAACGTGTGCCCGACTCGGAGAGCCGCATCGCCAAGAGCGGCGACGGCTCGTCCGTCGACACGTCGGGAGTCAAGTTCGTCCTCAACCCATATGACGAGATCGCCGTCGAGGAG
>JBDHHZ010000427.1:0-2852 GCA_039589115.1 Gemmatimonadota bacterium
CACATCGTCCGCGGCAAGCTCGACGCGGCCGGTGTGGCGGACCGAAAGAGGAGTCGAAGCAAGTACGGGACGAAACGGCCCAGGGCCTAGCTATGGCAAGAAGGCAAAGAGCGGTTCCCAGAGAGGTTCCCCCCGACCCCGTCTACGGGAGCGAGTCGGTAACCAAGTTCGTCAACGCGCTGATGCGCGGTGGCAAGAAATCGACCGCCGAGACGATCTTTTACGGCGCGATGCAGCTCATCGAAGAGCGCACGGGGCAGCCGGCGATGAACGTGTATCGCCAGGCCTTCAGCAACACCAAGCCGGTGCTCGAGGTGAAGAGCCGTCGCGTCGGCGGCGCCACCTACCAGGTGCCGATCGAGGTCCGGCCGCGGCGGCGCGAGGCGTTGGCTCGCCGCTGGCTGGTCGGCTCATCCCGCGTCCGTGGAGAGAAGAACATGGCCGAGCGCCTGGCCGGCGAGTTGATGGCGGCGGCCAAAGGCGAGGGCGCGGCGGTCAAGAAGAGGCAGGACGTACACCGAATGGCTGAGGCGAACAAGGCCTTTGCCCACTACCGCTGGTAGCTGGAAAGCGACCGCAGAGAAGTCAGTAGAGATATGCCCAGGCAGGTTCCATTAGAGAGACTCCGCAATATCGGCATCATGGCGCACATCGATGCCGGTAAGACGACGACCACCGAGCGCATCCTGTATTACACGGGCAAACTGCATCGGATGGGCGAAGTCCATCATGGAGACGCCGTGATGGACTGGATGGAGCAGGAGAAGGAGCGCGGGATCACGATCACCTCCGCCGCCACAACCGCCTTTTGGAAGCGGTCCGGCGACGAGTATCGCATCAACATCATCGACACGCCGGGTCACGTCGACTTCACTGCGGAAGTCGAGCGGAGCCTGCGGGTGCTGGACGGTGCCATCGCGCTGTTCTGTGCGGTGGGCGGTGTGGAGCCGCAGTCGGAGACGGTCTGGCGACAGGCCGACCGCTACGGTGTGCCGCGGATCGCTTTCGTCAACAAAATGGACCGCGTCGGAGCCGACTTCGACAACGTGGTGCAGATGATCCGTGAGCGCTTGGGCGCCAACGCACATCCGATTCAGATCCCGCTCGGTGAGGGCGAGCTGTTCACCGGTGTGATAGACCTTGTTCGCCAGGTCTCCTATGTCTGTGACGAGGCCTCGCTGGGCGCCGAGTGGTCAGAAGAGCCGATCCCGAAGAGCCTGCACGATAAGGTCGCCGCCCTGCGCCATAGCTTGATCGAGGCCGCGGTCGAGCACCACGAAAGGCTGCTCGAGAAGTACCTCGAGGACGAGGCGCTGCTAAGCGTCGACGAGGTGCGCGAGGCGATCCGGCACGCCACCGTGAACAACCACATTACACCGATCCTCTGTGGTGCCGCGTTCCGTAACAAAGGCGTTCAGCAGCTGCTCGATGCCGTCATCGACTATCTGCCATCGCCCGTCGATGTACCGGCCGTCGATGGCCACCTCCCGCATCACGACGAGCATACCATCGCCCGGGAGACCAGCGACGAGGCGCCCTTCAGTGCCCTCGCCTTCAAGATCGCCACAGACCCGTTCGTCGGCCGCCTGACCTACTTGAGGATCTACAGCGGCTCGTTGAGAGCGGGCTCCTACGCCTTCAACGCCACGGCGGACAAGAAAGAGCGCATCGGCCGGATCCTGCAGATGCACGCGAACCGGCGCGAGGAGCGGGACGAGGTATTCGCAGGCGACATTTGCGCGGCTATCGGCCTGAAGGCCACAAAGACCGGCGAGACGCTAAGCGATGAGAAGCACCCGATCATCCTCGAGGCGATGAAGTTCCTCGAGCCGGTGATCGCCGTGGCGATAGAGCCGAAGACGAAGCTGGACGAGGACAAGCTTGCCAGAGCGCTGGCGAAGCTGGCCGAAGAAGACCCCACCTTCAAGGTGCACACCGACCCGGAGACCGGACAGACGATCATCTCTGGGATGGGTGAACTGCACCTGGAGATCATCGTCGACCGGCTGAAGCGCGAGTTCAAAGTCGACGCCAATGTCGGCCGCCCGCAGGTCGCCTACCGGGAAACGGCCCGCAAGCCGGCTTCCAAGGTGGAGGGTAAGTACATCCGCCAGACCGGTGGCCGCGGGCAGTATGGCCATGTCGTGATCGACTTCGAGCCCGCCGCTCCCGGCAGTGGCTTGATCTTCGAGGACAAGATCACCGGCGGTTCCGTACCGAAGGAGTACATCAGCTCGATAGAGCAGGGCGTACGCGAGGCGATGGACGCGGGCGTGCTGGCCGGCTACCCGATGGTCGACCTCAAAGTGACCCTGATCGACGGGTCGTACCACGACGTCGACTCTTCCGAGATGGCGTTCAAGATCGCCGGCTCGATGGCGTTGCGCGAGGCGGTCCGCCGTGGCGACCCGGTGCTGCTCGAGCCGATCATGGACGTCGAGGTCGTCACTCCGGAAGAGTACCTGGGAACGGTCGTCGGTGAGCTTTCGAGCCGGCGCGGCAAAGTCGGCGGCATCACGCAGCGAGCTGAGGCCCGCGTCGTCGGCGCCAGCGTGCCGCTCGCCGAGATGTTTGGATATTCAACGGTCCTGCGCTCTATGAGCCAGGGCCGTGCCGTTTACACCATGCAGTTCTCTCACTACGAAGAAGTACCAAAGCAAAGAGCGGATGAGATTCTGAATCGCGGCGCTGCGGCTGTCGCGGTGGGATCGTAGCCGCGCCAGAACTTATCGGCACCCAGGAGCGAGGAGAGCATGGCAAAGGCGAAGTTTGAGCGGACGAAGCCGCACGTGAACGTGGGGACGATAGGCCACGTTGACCATGGGAAGACGACGCTGACGGCTGCGATCACG
>JBDHHZ010000428.1:0-3082 GCA_039589115.1 Gemmatimonadota bacterium
TTCTCCCAGGCCAGCTCGAACATCCGCCGCCGCGTCTCTTCCGTAGCGCTACCGATATGAGGTAGGAGCACGACGTTCGGCAGGCGCTTCAGGCACTCTCTGATCTCGGGCTCGCTCTCGTAGACATCCAGTCCGGCGGCGCGCAGCTTTCCTAGCTCGAGCGCTTCGCACAGCGCATCCTCGTCCACGAGGCCGCCGCGAGCCGTGTTGATCAGTATGGCGCCGTCCTTCATGCGGGCGATCTGATCGCGCCCGATGAGACCCGCCGTCTCCTCGCTCAAGCCCACGTGGACAGAGACCACGTCGGCCGCACCCAGGATCTCATCCAGCGATTCGATGCGCCGGGCGCCGGTGCCGCGCTCGAAGTCGGGCTGCCACGGTCCCAGTAGACGACGTCCATCCCGAAAGGCAGCGCGCGCCGGCCCACCGCCTGGCCGATGCGGCCCGCGCCCAGCAGGCCGAGCGTGCGGCCGCCCAGCTGGATGCCGAGCAGTAAGGTCGGGCCCCAAGCCCAGGCGCCTTCCCGGGCCAGCCGCTCCGCCGCGCCTAACCGCCGGCTGGCGGCCAAGATCAGCGCCCAGGTGAGGTCGGCGGTGGCTTCGGTGAGCACGTCGGGCGTGTTGGATACGGGGACACCACGGGCGCGGAGCGCCTCCACATCGATGTTGTCGTAGCCGACCGCGTAGTTGGCGACGACCTTCAGATTCGGTAGTTGGTGGAGAACGTCGGCACCGACCGGTCGAGAGAGCAACGGCAACAGGCCACGGTAGTCGCCTTCGGGTATCGGCGCCGACGCCGGCAGCCACTCGATCTCGACATCGCTCGGCACCGTCACGTGCGGGAGGAAATCCTCGACCTCCTGGGCCACCAGAACGCGGATCTTCGGTTCCGACATGGGCTAGCGCTTGGCGCGAAAGAACTCGCGCAGCAGCTCGCCGGCCTGCTCGGCCATGACTCCGCTCTCGATGGAGACGCGATGGTTGAGCCGCTCGTCCTGAACCAGGTTCCCCAGACTGCCGCACATGCCCGCCTTCGGATCGTGGGCAGCGAAGACCAGTTGCCGGACGCGCGAGTTCACGATGGCACCCGCGCACATGGCGCAGGGCTCCAGGGTGACGTAGAGGACGCAATCGGTCAGGCGGAAGTCGCCCTGCTGCGACGCCGCTTCCCGCAAGGCCAAAATCTCGGCGTGCGCGGTGGGATCGGCCAGCTCACGCGTGCGGTTGTAGGCGCGGGCTACCAGCACGCCGCCACAGACGACAACGGCACCCACGGGCACCTCGCCACGGGTACCGCCCGCTCGAGCTTCTTCCAGAGCGATCGCCATCCAACTAGCGTGATCGCTCATTCCGTAAGCGCCTGCAGTGTTCGAATCGTCGTCTAGTCTTTGGGAAGGCTGCGCAATACCGCCCGGGCCACACCGAGGAAGCGAGCCGAAGCTCCCCCATTCTCGGAGGCCGACGCGTCGACCGACCTGCGCAGCACGACCGACCCGCCGTGCTCGTAGACCGCCAGGTCGCCGTCGTCCAGCTCGGCGCGCGGCTCCACCAGAATCATGTCGCCTTCGAGGACGCCCAGCTCCCGGGCGGACTCACCGCAGGCGCGGACCATGAAGCAATCGGCCGAGCAAGCGAACGAGCGGTCGAGGTCGTAGCGGGCCTCTACATCGTCGTCGGGAGATTCGTAAGACCCATTACGATATAACGGGATCGTGTAGGTATCGGGCGATAGGTTCAGCCCGAGGATGCGCAGCGCGCGGGAGCGCGAAGGTGTCCGGTCCAGATAACCCTTGCGCTGTAGCGATTGGAGGTGCTCGGTGACGGTCTTTGTCGAGCGGATACCGAAGCGCGTGCCGATCTCGCGGATGCTGGGTTGGAACGTCTCGCGCTTCAGGTACTCGACGAGGTAGTTGTATATGCGCCGCTCGATCACTGTGAGCACTTCCGACATCGGAGCCTCCAGAGCAGGGTGAGGGGAAACGCCGCCGGCGCTGCCGAGCAGGAGTCCGAAGAAGAGAGAACTCCGCTGCGACCGCGGCGGCGACTGTCTGCCCTCACCTGATCGCTCTCAGGGGGAGAGGTGTTGTTCTATAAGCTGCAGGCGAATGAGCCCGCGTTCTCCCGGATTTCTTTTTGGGAAATAAGATCCGCGGATTCAGTTTAGGATGGAAGTGGTCACTCGTCAACCATCACGCAAGAAGAGTCAGAGCATCGTCGATTCGACTCAAAACGAGCTCGCGACCCATCAGATGCATCACCTCGAAGATCCCGGGACTGACGGCCATGCCGGTAAGCGCGACGCGCAACGGGTGAATCAACTTCCCTGCTCCGACGCCCGTATCTTCAGCAATGGCATGGACTTGCAGCTCCAGCGCATCCTCCTCCCAGACCTCGATTTCGGCCAGTGCATCGCGGATGCGCTTTAGTCGCTCGGCAACTACGTCACGATCTTTCCAGTGCTTCGCCGACGCATCCTCATCGGGCTCGATCTTTCCGCCAAAGAAAGGACGCGTTTGCTGCAACGCGTGATGCGTGGTTCGCGCACGTGGTTTGATCAAATCGAGTACGTTATCGAACCATTCGCCGCGCTCTTGAACTTCATTCTCAGTAGTGATTCCCCGCTCGATGAGAAGCGGTGCGATCAGATCGGCCAGCTTCGAGCCGGATGTGTTGGACATGTGCATCAGGTTCAGCGACTCGAGTTTCTTGTGATCGAAGACCGCCGGTTTCTTGTTTATCCTCTCGAGTGTGAAACGCTCGACGAGCTGATCGACAGTCATGTACTCACGATCGTCGCCGGGCGACCAACCCAGAAGGGCGAGGAAGTTGTCCATCGCTTCCGGCAGGAAGCCCGCCTTCCGGTACTCGCCCACAGCAGCGGCGCCGTGACGCTTGGACAGTCGCTTACCGTCGGGCCCGAGAATTAGCGGCACGTGGCAGAAAACGGGCTCATCGCAGCCCAATGCGCGATAGATCTGGATCTGTTTGGGGGTATTCGAGATGTGGTCTGCCCCACGAATCACATGGGTGATCCCCATGGCGATGTCGTCGGAGACCACAGCCAGGTTGTACGTCGGCGTACC
>JBDHHZ010000429.1:0-2807 GCA_039589115.1 Gemmatimonadota bacterium
CCGGCGAGTATGCCGAATAACCGCTGCTGGTCTTCTCGACTATGATCAGAACTCTCACCGTTTCAACCCTGCTTGCTTGAGAATGCTGTTCAGTGTTCCTGGCGCCAGTTCATCGTTCGGCTTGCCGGCGATGGTAACGAGACCCGGCTTCTCCCGGTGTCTGAATTGCCGGTGGCTCCCTCGGGCTCGCACCTGCCGCCAACCGTCCGCCTCGATGAACCTTACAGCATCGCGCACTTTCATACTACGATGCTGGGTCACCACCGTCAAAGAAACTTCAACAGGTGCATGTATGGGGTTGGTACTGGCGAAGGGGGTGTGTTGCTTCTCACCGGCTACCGGCCACCGACTACCGGCTACCGGCTACCGGCTACCGGTACAAGGTGCCTCCGTGCCTAATCCAGCCGCCTGGCCGATTGCCGTCCGGATCCCGGTGCGTCCAGTGCACGACGCCGCCCCGTTCGTTCCACTCGTACTGCCCGCGAAACTCGAGCGAGTCGCCTAGCGCGACCGGCGCGCGCGGCGCGATGTCGATGTTGTGGCTGATCAACAGCGTGTGGCCCGACTCGAGCCGCAGGATGAAGCGTTGGTGACGGTCGCCCTCTTCGTCGTCGGGGAGGATCCGGTCCACCGTTCCGGCGGCACCCACCATCAGGCCCGAGGCGCGAGTCTCGTACGCCTCGATGATCTGCTGTTCGCCGGCGCGGATGATTTCCTCCGACGAGGAGGTCGCCGGCGACTCGCCGGTCGGCACCGGCAGCAGGGGCTGGAGCAGCTTGACGATCCCGTAGAGTAGCGCGAGCACCGCTAGCATCAGTGCCAGCTGCCGCGCCCTGGAATCGTACCAACGTTCACTCATCTCGCGCCGCCTCCCAAAGACGATCGGCCAGCGAAACCAGCCGATCCGGATCGGGCAGTCTCTCGACCCAGCGCTCGGGTATCGCCGACGCGCCGAAGCGCGCGCCCAGCACCGCGCCCGCCACGGCGCCGTTGGTGTCCGTGTCGCCGCCGGCGTTCACCACGTGCAGCAGCGTCGACTCGAAGTCGCTCGCGTTGAGGAACGCCCAGAGGCCCGCCGTCATCGTCCGCACCGTGTAACCCATCGAGCTCGGCTCGCTCAGGTCCAGCTCGGCCAGCTCGGATGTCGCGGAGCGGCGGACGGCCTCCGCCACCTCCTCCGGCGCGCCCACGCTCGCCAGTCCATCGGCCAGCTCGTGCAGCGTCCAGTGGCTGCCGGCCAGCGCGTGCGCTATGGCGGAGCAGACGGCGACCGTCGTCCAGACGCAGCGCGGATCGTAGTGGGTGACCCGGGCGCTGTGTCCCGCGTCCTCGACGAGGAGTACCGGAACCCGGCGCCTGCGCAGCGCCACCGGCGCGCAGCGCATCACCGCGCCATTCCCCGCCGCGCGGCGGCCCGTATGCTCCCACACCTCCCGCGCCGGGGTCGTGCCGCGCTCGCCGGCCTTCGCCCACTGAAGGACGAGATACGTCTGGGCGCCGATCCCGTGGCCGCCCTCCTCGTACCAGCGGACCAGCCGTTCCAGGTAGTCGTCGGGATCGAACACCTCTTCCAGCAGCGCCTCGGCCAGCTCGATGGCCTGGGCGACATCGTCATCCCAGGGCCCGCTCGATTCCCGCGGATCGATGTCGCGTATTCCGTCGGGATAACCCGCTCGGATCTCGTCGGCGGAGTGACCCTCCAGCGGGCCGCCCAACGCGTTGCCGACGCCGAGCCCAAGCAGCGCGCCGCGATAGCGATCGCGCTCGACCTCAGGATCGAGCGGTTGGGTCGCAGGCTTCAGGAAGCGGAGAAGCGGTTCCATCGTTGGATCAGGACGCCTCCGCGGCCAGGCTGGCCGCCGCGACCCGCGCCGTCTCCGCCAGGACCGCGGCGCCGACGAAGATGCTCTCGTCCGCGGCGTAGAAGCGCGGGGAGTGCGCAGGTATGAACTCGCTGCCTTCCTCCCGGGCGCCGATGCGTAGGAAGCAGCCGCGCAGGTCCTCCAGGTAGTAAGCGAAGTCCTCGCCGCCCATGTTGTAGTAGCCCAACGGGAAGAGTGCGTCCTTTCCCAGGACCGACTTCACCGCCTGCCGCGCCCACTCGATCGGCTGCTTCTCGTTGACCAGCGGCGGAGACCCCAGCTCCAGACTGATGCGAGCTTCCAGCCCGTGGGCTTCGGCTATTCCCTGGGCGACGCGGCGGACCTCGCTATGGAGGAGGTTCCGCGTCTTCGGGTCCAGCGAGCGGGTCGTGCCCTCCAGGCGCGCCGTGTCCGGGATGATGTTGGGCGCCGTTCCCGCCCGCACTTTGCCCACCGTCACGACGCCGGGAGTGCCCGGGGCCAGCGATCGCGAGACGATCGTCTGCAGCGCGCTGATCAGCGCGGCGGCGCCGACGATTGGGTCCGTCCCTTCCTGGGGCCGCGCGCCGTGAGCTCCGCTTCCTATCAGCTCGATGGAGAAGAAATCGGCGGCCGCCGCAACGGAGCCCGGCTCCGCCACTACCTGGCCAACCTGGAAGCGCCGGTCCACGTGTGCTCCGAAGATGGCGGTGGCGCCGTCCAACGCGCCTGTCTCCAGGACGGCGGGCGCGCCGCGAGTCGTCTCCTCGGCCGGCTGCAGAAGGATGAGCACATCCCCGCGAGCGGGGCGCGCCGACAGCAGGTGCGCGGCTCCCACCGTCCAGGTCGCATGCACGTCGTGGCCGCAGGCGTGCATGACGCCGGGCCGCTCGGAGCGGAAGGCGAGCCCGGTCTCCTCCTGGATCGGCAGCGCATCGATGTCGCCGCGCACGACCACGACCGGCG
>JBDHHZ010000430.1:0-2800 GCA_039589115.1 Gemmatimonadota bacterium
CCAGCCAAGGGAGCGGATGTACCTGGCGATGACTAAGGAAGACTACGATCAGATGATGGCGTTGATGCCCGACGCCGAGAAGGACGAAGAGAGTGACCCCGCTAGCAGCCAGGTTCGCCCCATGGGCGAGTCGAAGCAGATCAACGGCATGCCCAGCAGCGCCTTCGAGATAACATCCGAGAACAGTCGCACCGTCGCCTGGGTGACTGCCGAGCTCAAGGACGTCGTTGAGGTCTTCCTCGAGTTGCAGTCGCGCATGGAGAGCATGGGCATGTTCGACGAAGGGGACGAAGACGCCGAGGTGATTCTCCTGGTCGCGGAACACGGATTCCCGGTGCTGGAGCAGACCCTGACGATCTACGAAGGATACGGCGGGCAATTCGAGATCTCGGAGGTCCTGTCAATCGTGCGGAAGTTGCTTTCGTTGGATCTGTTCACCGTGCAGCCCGACTGGGAACGCAGGAGTATCATGGATATGATGGGCATGTTCGAGGGTGGGAACTGACCGGCTCCTTTTGGCAGACAACTAGTACCAAGAAATCAACGGAGGTGGCCGGCTCGGCCACCTCCGTTTCGCATCGGCTTGAACCGCGCCGGCAGGAATAGCATCTTCCGGGCATGCTTCGCGTAGCCCACAGCCCGCTGAACCCGGCATGAAACTGCTCAAGCAGCTGGCCACCGAGATCCACCGGCGGTCGATCTGGCAGGTGCTCGCGGTCTACCTGCTGGGATCGGCGGCCGTCTTCCAGGTCGTCCAGAGCCTGACGGAGGGCTTGGGCCTGCCGGACTGGTTCCCGGGCTTCGCGGTCGTCCTTCTCATCGTGCTGCTCCCGGTCGTCCTCGCCACGGCGGTCGTCCGCGAGAAGGCACCGGAAGCGGAGCCGTCCGACGGATCGGGCGAGCCGGAGGAGGCGGACGACTCGATGGTCGGAGCGGCTGCGCCCTCACCGCCGATCCACAGGCGCCGCGTTCTGGTCATGCCCCGGGCCATGCTCGGCCTGATCGGCATCCTCGCCGTTTGGGCGATCGTTGCGACAAGTTGGCTGCTGTTCGGGAACAGGCTGGCCCCACCGGAGGCGGAGACGAGTCTCCCAGTCCTGGGAACGAAGCTGGTGGTGCTGCCGTTTGAGAACCTCGGTCCAGCGGCGGTCGACTACTTCGCCGACGGGGTCACCGAAGAAGTTACATCTCGACTCTCCGAGATACCGGAGCTCGGAATCATCTCGCGCACCACGGCGCTCCAGTACAAGGGCTCGACGCAGACCGTCAGAGTGATCGGCGAAGAGTTGGACGTCCAGTACGTGCTGGAAGGCACCGTACGCTGGGAGGGCACACCGGACGGCCGCAGCGTAGTGCGCGTCACACTCCAGCTCGTCCGGGTGGCGGATGACATTCACATCTGGACGCAGCGCTACGATGCGATCCTGTCGGAGATCTTCCAGGTGCAGTCGGACATAGCGGAAGCCGTGGCGCGTGCGCTGGACATCACGTTGCTGGAACCGCAGCGTCAGGCTCTTCGAGCACCGCCAACCGAGAGCCTGGAAGCCTACGACTTCTATCTGCGCGGCAACGACTACTACCACCGGCGATTCGTCGAAGAGGACGCCTGGTCGGCGGTCGAGATGTACGAGAGGGCGGTGGAGCTCGATCCCAACTTCGCCGTGGCCTACGCGGCGTTGGGTCGAGCGCGCGTCTGGCTGAATTCGCAGTTCGCGAGGAGTGCCGAACTGCCGAGAGCGAGAGAGGCCGTCGACGAGGCGCTGCAACTGGCGCCGGATCTCGTCGAAGCGCACATGGCACTCGGCGACTACCACTACTACGGTAGACTCGATTACGAGCAGGCGCTCGAACAGTACACATGGGTCCAGCGGCGCCAGCCCAGCAACTCGGACGCCAGCGCGCTCATCGCCTGGATACAGCGACGTCAGGGAAATTGGGAGCGATCGATCGTCAACGCCGAGCGCGCCCTGGAGCTCGATCCGCGAAACACGGTTTGGCTTGTCGGCCAGGCGCAGAACCATCTCTACATGGGCCGCTACGAGCAGGCGGAGTCCTATTTCCGGCGCGCCATCGCGCTGGCTCCGGACGTGCCCTACTACTACCGTTGGGCGGCCTGGTCTTATCTCGCCTGGGATGGCAGCACTGAGAGAGCACACCGGTTGCTCCAGCAGGCCTTCTTCCGAATCGAGCCTGCCGAGCTGCTGACGGGCAGCGAGGCTTCATGGATCATCGTGAGCGTCTTCGGCGAGGATTACGCGTCCGCTCTCGAGCAGGTCGACCTGGAGGAATCGGGGATCGATCCCGGGTACTATTACCTTGCCAGAGCGCGGGTGAGCGATCAGATGGGTGATGGCGAGCTGGCACGCGCCTATTACGATTCGGCGCGCGTCGAATTCGAGGCCCGGGTGGGTGACGGACCCGAGCACCTGGCGCCGCATGCGGAGATCGGGCTCGCCTACGCCGGACTGGGGCAATACGAAGAAGCGATTCGCGAGGGGCGGCTGGCGGTGCAGCTACGTCCCGTCTCGAGAGATGCCATCACCGGGCCCGACAAGGTCCGCGACCTGGCGCGGATCTACGTCATGATCGGAGACTACGAGCAGGCCATCGAACAGCTCGAGTACCTGCTCTCCATCCCCTCGGGGATGTCCGCTGCCCTGTTACGCGTCGATCCGTTCTGGGACCCCCTGCGCTCTTCGCCGCGCTTCCAGATGCTACTGGAAGCCGACGCCCTCGAGCGGCAGCCGGGTCAGTTGCCGCGGCGCATCACGGCGTGATGAGCAGCCGCAGCATCCTACTC
>JBDHHZ010000431.1:0-3975 GCA_039589115.1 Gemmatimonadota bacterium
TACGGGAGCCGGCCTTTCGGTCAAGGTCGGGATCAACGACAACGCATCAGGAAGGTACTTTGCGACGTCAGAGTGGGGCGGGTGCACTGCCGACGTAACCGAGCAGAGCGTGATCGATGAGAACCCGGCTTTCCGGCGCTATCGCCTGGCGGTGAACGGAAGCTGTGTCGCGCCGTCGGTACAGTACGCCGGACCCGGCGGCGCTGGGGCCTCCGAGATCACGGTTGGCGACTTCGAGTTCATCGGCATCGCAATCTGGATGGGACCGCGAGATTGAACCGCGGCGCTCAATCGATCGTGCGCCAGCTATTCTCGACGAAGTCGAACGCGTCGCGATAATCATCGATCAACAGCGCCGGCACAGCGTAGGCCATGATGAAGCCCTTCTCGTTCTGGCCGGCGACGAGGATGATCGTCGCCTTTCGCCACATCAACATTGGTTCGTCGGGCAGCTTGCCTTCAAAGACCAGATCCGAAGCGACGGCACGTTGGCCTTCCACGACCCGAACCCACTCCCGATCGAGCAGCTCGTATCGGTCGTAGCGCTGCTGGAAGACCTGATCGAAGGTCGAGTTCATGTGAACGAATAGGGCCAGGGCGCGCTGTCCGTCTTCGTCGCCCGCCATCTGCATCATCAATTGCGTGTCGAGCGTGCCCAGCACGGCCTGGAGGTCGAACTCGACCAGCGAGACGCTAGCCACACGGCTGGAATCCTCGATGGTGATCAACGACTCCTTGCCAGGCGGCAGTTCGGAAGGCAACAACTCCTGCCACCCTTCGGGGAAATCGAAGTGAACGCCCAGTTCCGCGTCGTGGAATTCGGTTCGCGCGACCTCCTCTTCGCAGCCCACGAGCGGCAACGCTAGGGCCAGCCACGCCATGCATCGCATTAGCTGTGCTTTCATATCGGTTCTTTCGCGATCACGGTTAACGGCATGGACTTCGTTGCTGAAACAACGTCAGCGAAGGCGGGCGGCGTATCCTGCCCCGAGCCGCAGCTCGTGATCGGCGCCTGCCCCCTGGATGACGGCGACGGCGTAGTCGCTCGCCGCCTGCACGTTCGGGACTTCGAGCGTGGCCACATCGGTTTCTGTGGCCGGGAAGACCGCTGAGCCCTGCGGAACGACGATGATGGCGGTGCGGTCGTCCAGTCTGCGCACGTACACGCGATAGCCGGCGATGGCTCGGATGTCGGAGACGGTACCCGTGATCGTCATCGCGACCGCTCGATCGTCGGCGTTCGGCGCGGAGATAGCGAGCCGGAGACGGCCGGACTGTGGTCCCGTGCTATCTTCGCCGCCGCATCCTGCGAGCAGGACGAACAGGGCCGCCAACCGTGCCAGAGGGTAGTGCCTCACCCTCGAACAGAGCGCCCATCAACTGCTGCATCGTGACGCTCTCGGCCAGGCCCAGGGTCACCGACACGGTACGCGGGCTGTTGCTCGCCGTTGGGGACGCAACACTCACGGTTGCCGAGTGGTCGCCCGGCTCGACGCCGGCGATCGACGGCGTGAGTCTCAGCGTCGTGGGCGCACTCGTGTCATCGAGTTCCGCCGTGAGCCAACCGCCGGCGCCTGCGTAGTCGATGCCTTCCACGCTGAGGTCGGTCAGCGGGCTGCCACCGGTGTTGGTAATCTCAACGCTTCGCGCTGCTGGATTGACCAGTCCCTGCATCGTTAGGAACACGATCGGGCCACCGGAAAGGTCGAAAGCAGGAGGCACGACGCGGAAGCTCGCCGTGACGCTCTTATCCTCCATCAACTGAAGCGTACATGTCGGGATAGTGCCCGCGCACGCACCGGACCATCCGTCGAGCAGGTAGGTGTAGTCGGGGTCGCTGGCGTCGGGTGCGGCGGTCAAGGTCACTTGGGTCCCGAGCAGAAAGTCGGCGTCGCAGTCCGCGCCTTGGGGAACGCAGTCGATGCCGGCGGGATCGCTGGTCACGCTCCCTCTGCCGTCGCCATCCAGGGCGACGGTGATGGTCGGCCGGACGAGCGTCCCATAGGAGATCTCGACTTCATACCCGTTCGCCGTCGCCGCGATCACGTGGACGATGATCTGGTTGTCCAGGTCGATGAACGCTTCGCCGGGCTGCCATTGGGAGCCTTCGTCGTTCGGATCGCCGTTTCCGTCCGCGTCGACCACCAGCGCGTCGCTGCTGCGGGTCGGCGCCGCGTTGTGCAGCACTACGGCCCGCCCCGGGACATGATCGTCGTAACCCACCAGGCGGCGAGCCTCCACGGTATAGAAGCTGTCGGCGTCGATCGGGATTCGCGCCATCAAGTAGTCGGTGCCCGCTGCCGGATCATCGAGTGGTGCGAGGTTGATGCGTTGGGTGGTTCCGAACGCAGGTGTGAAGATCCGCTCGGCGGGGATCCAACCGAGCATATCCTTATGATAGGAGATGGTGTGCGGCGCGGTGCAGCCGTAGTCTGGGTCGCGCACGCGGCACATGCCGCCCGAGCTCATGACATCCCACTGCGAATCGTAGATCTCGCCGTACGGACCGGAGGAGTGGGGAAGCCCGAAGGCGTGCCCCAGCTCGTGTGCCATGACCGCCTGGCTCCCGTAACCCCAAGTCGGCATCCACGTCACCGAGAACCAGCGACTCCCCCCGTCGACGTCTAGGGTCCAACCCCCGCCGTAGGCGCAGCAGCCGATCCAGTCGTTGAACATGAAGTTGATGCCGATGAAGGGAGTGAAGTCGACGAACGGGTCGGCGGCGGCCGCACAGTCCGCCGCCAGGTCGCCAAGTAGCGCTTCCGTGCTGCCGTCTTCGTTGAAGTCGCCGACGTAGTCCGCCTTCGGCTTCGGCAGCACGAACCAGCCGAAGGCCTGGCTGCCCTGGACATTCACGTTGTCGTACGAGACGTCGCGCCAGTAGTGATCCAGCTGTGGCTCCGTACCTCCCATCAACCCGTCGAACCAGGCAATCGTGCGCGGCTCGCCGGGCACGTCGGGGAACCTGCAGGCCACGGACGCGAAGGCTTGGGACCCGAACAGCGGTGCGGCCGCTGCTGGTCCCGCGCCCGCTCCAAGGCTAATCGAACCCACCCGAAGCGGTCCACCGCGGCCTGTCGGTGTGTCCCGGAGCGCGACTCGTGAACCGCGGACTGTTGCGCGCCGCCCGTTCAACGCCGAGATGCCGCCGAGCGCGCGGACCTGCAACTCGTCCAGCTGGAGCTTGTGGGAAACGCCGTCGTCTTCGATCAGGTAGGTGTGCAAGACAGGCGCCCCCTCCGGTGGGTCGCCCCAGACGACGTGGAGGACACCTGTGACGGTCTCCTCCCCGGTCTGTACAGAAGGACCGCCGGCCAGCAGGAAGGCTAGCGGGACGGCGAAAGTCACGACGGCCAGGTGACCTTTAGGCATCATGGAGTAGAGCGGGGATCCAGAGTTCTGGGGGAGTGCCGGCCGGCCGCTGGCGAACGAGGAGTGTGGGGCTGGCCGCGTTGGTTATTAACCCGTCACACTTCTGCGGTTCCCATCAGGTCTCGGTACGGGCGGACCTGCTGCTGGCACCGCGATCGAGAGGTCCAGGCGATCAAACAGCGGTTTTCGGGGTATGAATCAGTAGAGTCTGAGGACTGCCCGTCGGTGCTGGTCGGTGATGAGAGCTGGGCCGAAAAGCTACTCAAGGCGCTCAGATTCTATGTACCGGAGTTCCGCTTGTCTTGGATCAGATGGCGGGTGAGAGAATAGCAGTCGAGCAGCCCGCCGAGACGGTCCATATCGAGAGATTCGAAGGTCCCTCCCGCACGGTCACCCCAGGGTACGGATCTCGGTGGGCTTCAAGACGGGCCTGATGAGGTTGAGCAGGCCGCAGCCGGATACGCCTGGCGAGAGCTGAGCGATGCGGGGAGTGAGATGAACGATGGATAGAATCATGAGACTGATCAATGCGGGGGCTCTCGTGGCGTGCACGGTCCTTGCCTTTCTGACATCACACAGCGTGGGCCAAGCATTTCGAAACGA
>JBDHHZ010000432.1:0-2752 GCA_039589115.1 Gemmatimonadota bacterium
GCCGTTGATCGTCACTTCGTTGACCGCCGCCGTGATCAGCGTCGGCGAGCGGAAGAACCTGGGCCTGCTGGGCGCCCGCACCTTCGGCTACTACGTCGTCTCCAGCCTGCTGGCGATCCTGACGGGGCAGATCCTGGTCAACCTGCTGAGGCCCGGAGTCGGCTCGGCCATTCAACTGCAGGAAGACGTCACGGCGATCCCGGCGGCCGGGCAGAGCGTCCGCGACATCCTTCTGGAGATCATTCCGGAGAACCCGTTCGCCGCACTGGCCGAGGGCCAGGTGTTGCCGGTCATCTTCTTCTGTGTACTGCTCGGCTTCTTCATCACGCAGCTGGACGAGCCGCACAGGAGTCAGCTGGGCGGTTTCTTCCAGGCCGCGTTCCAGGCGATGATGAAACTGACGCGGTTCGTCGTTTGGGCGGCGCCGGTGGGCGTGTTCGGCATCAACGCCGTGATCGTTGCCACGACGGGCTTCGAGGCTTTCCGAACCCTGGGCTTCTATTTCCTGGTCGTGCTGATCGGTTTGTTCATCCACGGCACCATCACCTTACCGTTGCTCGTCTATCTGTTCACCCGCAAGAACCCGTGGCAGCATTACAAGGGGATGCCGCCGGCCCTGGTCACCGCCTTTTCTACCTGTTCGACCATAGTGACTCTTCCGCTGACCATGGAAGCCGTCACCGACAACTCGAAGGTGTCGGAAAAGATCTCGTCCTTCGTGCTCCCGATTGGCGCCACAGTGAACATGGACGGCACGGCGCTCTACGAGTGCGTGGCGGTAATCTTCATCGCGCAGGTGTACGGGTTCGACCTGTCGTTCGCGGAGCAGATGATTGTCGTGGTGACGGCGCTGCTCGCGTCCATCGGCGCAGCCAGCGTTCCCATGTCCGGACTCGTGATGATGTCGATCATCCTGGCCGCCGTGGGACTTCCGCTGGAGGGCGTCGCGATCATACTTGCCGTGGATCGGATCCTCGACATGTTCCGCACCACCGTGAACGTTCTCAGTGACTCGTGCGGCGCTGTGATCGTGGCGAAGCTGGACGGCGAAGAAGTACTCAGCGGTTCCTAGTCAGATCTACAAGTAATTATTATTATGCAGCCTTCCAACAGGCCGACGGTGATTGTCTATCTATTACGTGCTCAATGGGGGCCGGAATGAAGGTTTTCTTGATCTACGTGCGGGACGAGGACTTCTACCAGTTGCTACCACCGGAGCTCGGCGACGGCCGCTTCGCCGAAGACCGGATCCAGGTAATGGCATTCCCGCCGATCGGCATCGAGACTTTGGCGCCGGTGATCCGTGAGCATGGGCACGAGGTCCGGATGTTCGACACGTGCCACCCGGAGATGAAAGAGGAACATATCGCGTCCGCCGTGGTCGAGGATGGACCCGACGTGATCGCGCTCTCATTCCTGTCGACCACGTCGTATCCGACGACTAAGAGCATGGCCCGCCGGCTGAAGGGCGCGGCCCCGAAGACGCCGATCATCCTCGGTGGTGTGTTCGCGACGATGAACCCGTCAAAGATCCTGGCTGACTGCCCAGAAGCGGACTGCATCGGAGTGGGCGAGGGCGAAGAGCTGCTTCCGGACTACCTGGACCACCTGGATGACCTGAGTGCCGTCGCCGGCCTCGTCTGGCGCAACGGCGACACCGTCGTCGCCAACATGCCGCGCCCGATCATCAAGGATCTCGACCAGTTCCCATATCCGGATCGTCAAAGCCTGCCCATCGACTACATCGAGTCGATGCCGCTCGACGTGCCGGCGGTCCTCTCGCTGGACCGATTCTGTACCATGCAGACGTCGCGCGGCTGCCCTTACCCCTGTGTGTACTGCGATATCCCGGCGCTGGCCGACGGCAAGTGGCGTTGCCGGTCGCCCGAACACGTCCTGGGCGAGATGCAGCAGTTGAGCGATGAGGGCTATCGCTCGATCTATCTCACCGACGACCACTTTCTGCTGAAGCGCAACCGTATCGAAGCGATCTGCCAGGGGATCATCGACCGCAAGATGAAGTTCCACTGGGGCTGCGAGGGTCGTGTCGACTCGAAGGCGATCGACCAGTTCCCGCTCATGGCCGAGGCGAACTGCAGCTTCCTCGCCTTCGGCGTCGAGGCCGGCACGGAGAAGGTGCTCGAGCGTTTGAAGAAGATGCAGAACCTGGAACAGATCGAGCGCGGCGTCAGCGAGGCCAAGCGCCACGGGATCGACACGGCGCACGGCTTCTTCCTGGTCGGCTCGCCGGACGAGACCGAGGCCGACATCCTAGAAAGCTTCCGCTTCGCCGCCCGGCTGAAGCTGGACACCTTCGGGTTCAACCGCCTGTGCGCTTACCGGGGAACGCCGCTGTGGCAGGAGTACGTGCAGCGCGGGATCATCGACGACGAGCGCGACTGGTACAAGTGGTTCAAGTGCTCGGACATCGATCCGACCGTCTTACCCAGCGAAGTGGTGAACCGTGCGCGCCAGAAGGGTTACATGTTGCTTTTCGCCCACCGGATCCTCTTCCGACCGATCAAGACCTTCAAGCTTCTGCGCACCCTTGGCCGGCATATGAAGATGTCGGATATCTTCAAGCTGTTGTGGAGCCCGTTCCGCAAGCGAACGCTGACGCGGGTGCCCGAGTTACCGGAGCGGATGATCGACGAAGGACTGACGGCTCCAGTACGGGAAGCGGCCCACGCGGCTTGAAGGATCGGCAAGACGTTGTCAGATGCCGCAAACTTTGCGAGGTGTCGGACGATCC
>JBDHHZ010000433.1:0-2751 GCA_039589115.1 Gemmatimonadota bacterium
GGGACCGCCGCCGACGATGATGGCATCCCAAAGCCTCTCACTCATCGGCGATCACTCTTGTCTTAAAACTCCGTGCTCCCTGCGGCGCGGGAGTCGCGGGGCCGGTCGAGGCTAACTACGAGTTGTCGTGGCGAGTCGCGCCGCAGCGGCGCGCCTCGATGTCCAATCTGCGGCTAACTAGGGCTCGGGGCTAGGACCTTCGGCGGCGCTCTCTGCGCTGTCGGGGTCTTCGGGCGCGACGGGCTCGCGCAACAGCGAGTCGCTCATCAGGCCCAGCTCTGTGGCGAGGGCGAGGGCCGAATCGGCGATCTGGTTGTGCCGCTCGGTGATCGCCCGGCAGGCCTCCCAGTGGACCTCCAGCGTGTCGCCGGCGGCCTCCCGCTCGGGGATGCCCTCGTTGTAGATGGTGAAGATCTCGAGGTAGACCTCGTAGCTGTCGGCCGGCACGCCCCGCGGATTGAGGCCCTCGTAGTACTCGATCAGAGACTTCAGCGAGTCGAATCGCGCGTCGCTGGCGCGAAGCTGGCCTTCCTCATCGTCTAGCGCCGACCGGCAGGAATCGGCGGCGGCGCGCAGCTCGGAGACCTGGTGACGGAGCGCCTGCATCCGCACCTCCGGAGGGATCGGCCTGAAGTAGTCGACCACCACTATGATGATGAAGGCGATCACGGAGATCGCGAGCATTATCAGGAAAGGCCTATTCCTCATTGGGGCAACATCTGTGACAATGCGGGCTCCGAATTCTGAATTCTGAATGCTGAATTCCCAATGTCCGGGTCGAAGACGGAATATCGAATAATGACCTGGAATACGCTACACTACCTCTTCCCTTGGGAATTGGACATTCAGAATTCTACATTCGACATTCGGAGCCCTATGAGAGACGATATTGCCTACAGCAGATGAGCTGGAACGGCTGAGGAGCCAGATAATCGAGTGCCGGCGGTGTCCTCGATTGCTGGAATGGTGCGGGCGTGTCGCCCGGGAGAAGCGCGCCGCTTTCGCCGACCAGGAGTACTGGGGGAAGCCGGTCCCCGGGTTCGGAGATCCCCGGGCCTGGCTGCTGGTGGTGGGGCTGGCGCCGGCCGCTCACGGCGCCAATCGCACCGGCCGCATGTTCACCGGCGACCGGTCCGGCGACTTCCTCTACGCGGCGCTGCACCGGGCAGGCCTGGCGAGCCAGGCGGAGGCGACGGGCCGTGAAGATGGGCTGGAGCTCTCCGGCGCCTACATCACCGCCGCCGTTCGCTGCGCGCCGCCCGCCAACAAGCCGGCTCGGAACGAACGGGACAACTGTCGCGAGTATCTGGAGGCGGAGCTCGATATGCTGACGGGCGTGAAAGTCGTCCTGGCGCTGGGCGGCTACGCGTTCGATCACGTGCTTCGGATCCTGCGCGAACGGGGCGTCCCGATCCCTTCACCGAAGCCGAAGTTCGGCCACGGGGCGGTCGTCGAGTTGAGCGGCGCGCCGACGCTCATCGGTTCCTATCATCCGAGCCAGCAGAATACGTTCACCGGCAAGCTGACTCCGAAGATGCTCGACGCAGTGCTGGTGGCTTGTGCGGCGCTGGCGCGGTAGGGATCGGGTGCAGAGGGGGGGCTCGCTTCAAGTCGCTTCTGCTGGTCGGGCACGGCGGAAACCCTCGCTTCATGTCGCGGTGAACGGTCGGGTGCAGAGGGGGACCTCGCTTCATGTCGCGCGGCGGTCGGGCCAAGACGCTGCACGGGCCACGGCGCTCCAAATGTCCGCTCGAGCCCCCCTCTGCACCCTCCCTAGCGCGGTAGGATGTCCGCTCGTAGCCCCTTCCGCGCCCTCGCTGTCGCGGCAAGAGGCGTCCGCTCGCGGCTCCCGCCGTGCCCTCCCTGTCGCGGAAAGAGGAGCCAGCCTTAGCACGGGCACCGCTGAGCGTCAGAAGGAGTAGTTGAGTGCAATCGACACTCCACCATCGTGACGCGGTGTCAGCGCCAGTTCTACGGGATCGAGGCTGACCGCCTCCCAACGCTCGCTGGTGGTCGTGGCACCGATGACACCACCAATTATCACGCCCAGGCCGCCGAAAACGGCCGCCCCCATTCCTGCAACCCCTGCGGTCGTGATCATTCCCGACGAGTCATCGCCGGCGCTGAGGCCGGCGCCGAACACAGCGCCGACGGTGGCACCGGCGAGCAATCCGATGCCCAGACCCTGAAAGAGTTTGGACCGCCGGCCGCTGCTCACCTTGAGCTCTGTGATACTGGCGAGTGGGATGGCTGCTTCCTGGCCCGCCAGTTCGATCCGCAGCGTATCCGCCTCCAGAGCAGTGACCGTTCCTGTCAGCCAAATGCCGCTGTCCCACTCGTGAGTGCGGATGCGCACTCTCTGACCGGAGCTCACCGCGTGGTCACCGTTCGTCTGCGCGATCCCAGAGTTTGTGGCCAGGCCGAGGACCAGGACTGAGTACATCAACTTGCGAAACATGGCTTTGCCTCCTCGATCAAGAGTCCGCAGCCATGCTAGCGCAGGAAGATCAAGCGAGAGTCAAGCCGTCGCTGTAACTTATTCAGATGAAGCGCCGCCGTTCCCGTGACCGAGATAAGTCGCCTCCACTTTGATGGATGTCATGAGAAGAATGAGTACATCGGATGAGCGACCCGTTGACCGGGCTCGCGGAGCTGGACTCGCACGCTGGCTGATCGTCGTTGCCGGCGCCTTCGTTTTGCTGATCGTCGCCGGGACCATCGCCCTCAAGGTGCTGTTCCCGGCCGAGAAGC
>JBDHHZ010000434.1:0-2745 GCA_039589115.1 Gemmatimonadota bacterium
GAGGCCAGGCTCTCCGGTGGTCGATACAGGTGCACCAGCACGGCGTCGGGCGCTAGAGCGGCCAACGCCGCGATCTTGAACAGGCAACGGGTAACGTCGATGGCAACGCGCTCGCCGGTCGCGGCCAGGAACTGCAGGTAGTCGCGCTGCCGGTCGCTGAACCCTTCTCGCAACTCGTCGCTGAAGTGGATGGGAGAGAAATGCTCCCAGAACCGCAACGCGTCGTGCTCGACGAGTCGGATGAACTCCTCCGGGGCCTTGAGACCGGTCCTGGCCGGCAGCACGTGAAGGTGCGGGTTGAACGGTTCGTCGTAGCAAAGGAGACGCTCGTCCTGGCGAAAGGTCTCCCAGAAGATCGTGGTACCCGATCGCCTCAGTCCGGCGATGATCAGCTTGAGTGCCACGCGGTAACCTCGTCGCGCCGGGCGCGCCTCCGACGGGTCCTACTGCTTCTTGCGCAAAAACGCCTTGCCCACCACGAGGGTATCCATGCGGGTGCGCACGAAACAGTCAATCGCCTCCTCGGGACGGTTGACGATCGGTTCGTTTTCGTTGAACGAAGTATTGAGCAGAACAGGAGTGCCGGTCTTGTCACCGAACGTGCGGATCAGGCGGTGGTACAGCGGGTTCGAGGAACGACTCACGGTCTGCAGGCGTCCCGTTCCGTCCACGTGCGTCACCGCCGGGATCTCGTCGCGACGTTCCGGCCGGACCCGATAGACCTGCAGCATGTATGGCACCGGATAGGACTCCTCGAAGTATTTGCCCGATTCCTCCTCGAGAATCGACGGCGCGAAGGGGCGGAACTCCTCCCGGCGCTTGATCCGCGCGTTGAGCACGTCTTTCATGTTCGCACGACGCGGATCGACGACGATGGAACGATTGCCCAGGGCGCGCGGACCCCACTCGCTACGGCCCTGGAACCAGCCGACCACATCGCCGGCGACGATCCGCTCCACCGTCCGCTCGACCAGAGCGGCCTCGTCCTCGATCCAATCGTATTCCAGCCCCACCGTGTCCAGCGCGCCGCGGATCTCGTCGTCACTGTAGCCAGGTCCCAGATTGGCGTTTTCCAGCTGGAATTCCCGGGGCTTGCCCAGCGCCTGGTGCCAGACCCAGTAGGCGGCGCCCACCGCCGTCCCCGCGTCACCGGCGGCCGGGTGGATGTGGGTCTCGCGGAACGGCGTGCGCTCGAAAATCTTGCCGTTGGCCACCGAGTTGTAGGCGCATCCCCCGGCCAGGCAGAGATTCGATTGGCCGGTCTTCTGCGCCAGGTGGTTGAGCCCGTGGAAGTAGACCTCCTCGGCCATGGCCTGAAGCGAGCGAGCCAGGTTGCGATGCCGCTGTTGGAGGGGCTCGTCCTTTCCGCGGACGGGGCCGAACCGCTCGGCCCAGCGCTCGGAATATACGGGACCCATCTCCGGGTAGCCGTTTTCCCACTGCATGTCCACGCCGGTGGAATGGTGCACGAAGTAGTCCAGGTTGAGCTCGAAGCGGCCCGCATCACGCAACGGAATGATCTCGCGAAAGGCGTCGAGAAACTCCGGTTCCCCATAGGGCGCCAGTCCCATCACCTTGTACTCGTCGCCGTATTTTGCAAAGCCGATATATTGAGTGCAGGCCGTGTAGAACAAACCCATCGAATGGGGAAACTGAACCCACTGGTCGACCTGCAGATCATTCCCCTGCCCCGACCCGAACATGGTCGAGACGAAATCGCCGAAGCCGTCGATCGTCATGCAAGCGGCCTGGTCGAATGGCGACAGAAAGAACGAAGAAGCCATGTGGGCCCGATGGTGCTCCACGTTGTGAATCTCGGCGCGGATCGAGGCGACATCCAGTTCGAGCTCCTCGGCCAGAATCTTCTTCAGGTCTCGCGCCTTTCCCATGTTGGCCAGACGGTCGCGGATCGCGGCGAATGAGGGTCTGCGTTGCAGCGAGAAGAGGATCTTCTTGTGCAGGTGCGCCGAGGGATTGCGACCGATCGCCACGTGGTCGATCTCGGACAGCTTCAGGCCTGCGTAGTCCAGACAGAATCGGACCGACTCGGTGGGGAAGCCCGCCCAGTGCTTGATGCGCCGGATACGTTCTTCCTCGATGGCGGCAACGAGCTTGCCATCGGCCACCAGGCAAGCGGCAGAATCGCCGTGATAGGCGTTGATGCCGAGGATGTACACAGGACTCTCCTTACCGGTCTCCGGGCAGCCCGGCCCGGTCGATCACCACTTCGTGAGACGAGGGAAAATATCCGCACTTCGGGCCAGAATTCAACTCCGCGGTCTCAGAACAGCTTGAGGATCGTGACAAAAAACTCCTGCTGGCCCTCGAGCTCCGGAATGTCCGAGGCAAGGGCGTAGCCCCAACTGCCCGTCCAAACGGTCTTCCATGGGCCGACCACATTGAAGGAGATTCCCAGCCCGGAAAAGGACTGCATTCCGACCGGGCTCTCGACCTGCTCGACCCGAGCGGTCTCCAAGCTGACACTGAAGCGGATCGCCTCCAGCACGTTGAAGGCGTAGTTGCCGCGCAGGATCCCACCGCGGTCGAAGCGCACGCCGCTGCCCGAGAAGCCGTTGAGTCGATCGTCGCCGAACTGGCTGAACCGGTACTGGCTGAATCGGTCCAGATTATCGCCGTCGAGATAGTTGACCTCGAACCGCGTCTTCTGAAACGTCGTCAGGATCCACTCTTTGAAAAGCGCCGCGCCCCACTTGCTGAAGCTCTCCCGCACCGGCTCGGGCGCCG
>JBDHHZ010000435.1:0-2742 GCA_039589115.1 Gemmatimonadota bacterium
GCCTCAACCTCCATCGGCTCGGCGCCCTCCCCTACCGAATAGACCTCGGAGATAGTGCCACCCACATAGGCGAGATCGCCGCGTCCCTCGATCTTCAGGGGCGTGAAGACCAGTTCCTCGATGGAGACGCCGAGGGTTGCGACCCAACTCAGCCACGTGGCACGGCTCTCCATCATCGGTAGGTTGGATGGCATGTAGACGAAGTCTTCCGTGAGGAAGCCGGCTACGGCGTCCCAATCTCCCTCGAGCTCCGCTGCCTGGAGCTCGTCGACCATCGTATTGATCGCCGCCAGGTCCTCATCGGATAAGCCGGCAGCCTCTTGCGCCGGCGGCTGGCAGGCCGCTACGCCAATGGCTAGTGCTAAGGCTGCGAACAACGTCGTGCGTGTTTTCATGTGTCCCTCCATGGACAGTGTCGGTGCCTGCTGTTTTTCGACGACCGAGCCGTGGCTAGGTCCCCGACT
Organism: Gemmatimonadota bacterium; assembly: GCA_039589115.1. Classification (GTDB taxonomy): domain Bacteria; phylum Gemmatimonadota; class Gemmatimonadetes; order Palauibacterales; family KS3-K002. Next base: position 465 of record JBDHHZ010000435.1, read on the forward strand.
CTTCCTCGGCCTGCGCCGCACCCGCGTTCCAAATATCCACCGCCAGCAGCCACGAGCCGTCGGGCTGCCGCTTCCAGATCTCGACGAACTTGCCGGTATCGGTCGCCGGCTCGTCCGCACCCGGGACAGGATACGTGTACGTATAGTTGCCGCGCCGGTAGGCGATGTTGCTGCACCCCTCGATGGCCTGCGCCACGGTGTAGAAATCCACCAACTCGGAACGCGACGTCATCTCCAGAATGGCCTCGCGCCCTCCGACGGCTTCGAAGTCCGGAACCATCATCAGCCCGTCCTCCGCGTAGAAGCTGGCGAAGCCGGGCCAGTCCATAGCGACCGCGGCCTCGGCCTGCGATACCGCCGCAGCGTCTATCGCCGCCGCATCTTCATCGGACAACGCACCGATTCGCTCGGGACCGATCCACAGCGCACCGACGATGGCGCCGATGAGTCCGCCAACCAGAAAGAGCGATACGTCCTTCATGCTGAACCTCCGTGAGGGGGAGTTCTCATATGAGCTCCAGGGAGCTTATGGCATCTGTTTCGGAGGCACTATGTCAGGCGCAGCGAATGTAGGCAACAAAGATTGATAGCAAGTATCGCTTGAGATCCGCCAGGCCTTCTTCGCAGGCGTTAGCGGCCGCCTCACCGGCGCGGTAAGTTCACGCTCAGCCCCACCCGACAGAAACCTCTCAATCCTCGGAGGCGCCGAGGAGTAGGATCGCCATGACCGCGATACCGATCATGTTCGTCGCGCTCGGCATGGTGGGCCTGGTGGGCCTGGTCTACCAGTCGTCCGAGCCAGGCGCAGCTTCGCTGCCCGAGGAGGACGTGTCGGCGATCAGACGCGTCCTCGACTCGCACATGCGGGCCCAGCTGGCGGGCGACTGGGCCGCGGCAGCTGCGTTCATGGCGGAGGACGCGGTGTCGATGCCGGCTAACCAGCCGGCGCTGGAAGGCCGCGCCGCGTGGCTGGCCTGGGTCGAGTCCTACGACTTCGAGGTGATCGAGCTGAGCTACGAGGCCGTCGAGATCGATGGCCGGGCCGACCTCGCGTACTTGCGGGGTCGATACTCGGGAGCGTACTCGGCCGAGGGAAGCGCCGAGCCGATCCGGGTGACCGGGAAGTTTCTCTGGGTACTACGCAAGCAGCCGGACGGCGAGTGGCTGGTGACGGTGGCGGCCGGAAACTCCGACGGCGCGCCCGTGGAGACGTCCGAAGAATAGAGGTGCGCGGGCCCCTACCCTACCATACGCCGGGCAGTAAACGGTAGCGCACGCGACCGGCGTACTCATCGTAGCCCGCCAGCTCCTGCCTCAGCGCTCGGTCCTCGAGCGCGGTGCGGAGCAGCATGAAGACGGTCGCCAGCCCCACCGGGAGGAACGCCCAGAGCGAGCCGAGGATCAGGGGCGTCGCCGCCGATATCATGATCCAACCCACGTAGCCGGGATGGCGCATCTAGAGATACGGCCCGCCGCTGACGACGCGATGGCCACGCTCCGTTTGGATGCGCACGAGCTTAGCGAAGAACTTGTTCACGGCCATCGCCCACAGAAACAGCAGGTCACCTAAGAGGAACAGTCCCAGAGCGGCCATCAAGAACGAAACCTCGACCGGCGGCGACCAACCGAATCGCGCATCGAGACCGGCGACAATCAGGGCGCCGATCCACAACACGCCCATTATGGCGTTGATCACTAGGTCCCACCGCTTGACGCCCTTCGCACCGCCGTGCATGCGCTCTTCTATGACCTCCGGGTTGACCGGTATCAGCACCGACATGTTGATGATGAAGATGAGCGTCAGCATGCCCAGGAACGCCCACGCCCCCACCCAATCGTAACGGCCCGATGTTACGTAGAAGACCAGACTGATTACCACCAGGCCGAAGGCCAACCTCACCATGCCCTGCACGAACAGGGCGCCGCCAGAACGCGGCTCCTTTCTCTTGATCAGCTCCTCGTCTTTCATCGCCTCGACTCCCATCGCCTCTTCGCCGCCGGACTATTAACCCGGATCCTGCATTGTACGCCTGGAAAGATATGATAGCCCGGCATCGGGGGCTTGGCGTCGGGGCGTGTCGTCTCCCTCCGGCCTCACCCGCGCTCACGGTCACGGACGGCGGGTCGGCGGGGAGCGGGTCGGCTCGCTCCGGCCTCCCCCACGCTCACGGCTGCGCCGTGACCGCGGGGTCGCTAACCCCAGCTCCGCTCGACGACCCGCCCCCACGCCTTTCTCGATAGGGCCTGAGAGAGGGACCGGGGGACCGCCCCCACGCCT
>JBDHHZ010000436.1:0-2731 GCA_039589115.1 Gemmatimonadota bacterium
GATCGTCGGCTTCGCGCCCGATACCGTCTCCTCGAGCGTGACTCGGGACCGGTCCTCACACCGGTACTCCTCGAGCTCTGCCACATCCCGGGCATAGGCCGCCTTGAAGTCCTCTAGGCCCTCGCGGTCCTTGGTGACCAGCCCCCGGCTGTCCACTGTCCAGATCCGCCTGCGTGCCTCCTCCAGGGTCAGGCCCTCTTCCAGCATGGCCGAGACCAGCAGGTCGGAGATCCCTTGGGCCGACGCCCCCGCGCCGGCGAACAGGATCCGTTGATCGTTCATCGCCTGCCCGGTGATTCGCAAGCCGCTGAAGATCCCCGCCACGACTACGCCGGCCGTCCCCTGGATATCGTCGTTGAATGTGCAGAGCTGGTCGCGGAATCGGTTCAGCTGGAAGATCGCGTTACCCTTGAGGAAGTCCTCCCACTGCAGTAGCGCGTCGGGATAGATCTTCTGCACGGCCTCGACGAACTTGTCGATGAAGTCCTGGTACTCTTCGCCGCGGATACGCTTCTGGCGCAGGCCCACATATAGTGGGTCGTTCAGCCGGTTCTCGTTGTCCGTGCCGACGTCCAGCATGATCGGCAGCGTGAGGTGCGGCGGAATGCCCGCGCAGAGGGTATAGAGACACAGCTTCCCGATCGGGATGCCCATTCCGCCGGCGCCCTGGTCACCCAGCCCCAGGATCCGTTCACCGTCGGTCACCACGATGATGGCCGGCGGCCGCGGGTGATTCGCCAGGACCGACTCGATATCGTTTCGCTGCTCGTAGTTGATGTGCAGCCCGCGGCCCCGCCGCCAGATATGAGAGTAGTTCCGGCAGGCCTCCCCCACGACCGGCGTGTACACGATTGGCATCATCTCGTCGATGTGCTCGTGCACCAACCGGAAGTAGAGGGTCTCGTTCCGGTCATGGAGGCTGGCCAGGTAAATGAACCGCTCGAGGTCCGCGGTCTTCGCCTCATAGTTCTCATAGACGCGGTCGAGCTGTTCCTCGATCGTGAAGATCGCAGGCGGAACGAGCCCTGCTATGCCTAACGCTTCCCGCTCTTCGGCCGTGAACCCTGTGCCCTTGTTGGTGAACGGGTTGAGCAGAACCGGTCGGCCGGTGTGGTGGACCGACAGGTACTCCTCACCGGTTCGCGGATCTGTCTTCACAGACCACATCGTCCTTCCTCCTGTATAAGTCGCTGCCTCGGCCGCCAGGCCGGAATAGTCTAATCCACAGCTGGCCTCTGGTCCCGGCCAGCGGCCCAGCTTGTCCTACTTTGTCCCAGGCCGTCGTCCCCGGGTTCCCGATACCAGAGCCGGTAGGCCGAAGGGGCAAAAAGCATTCCCCCGAACGGGGTCTCCAAACCAATATCCGATAACCAGTAGCCGATTCCCAAGTGGCTTTCAGCAATCAGGTATCGAGGCTCGATGCCCGGTGAACACGTAATGAGACGTTGGACCTTGAAGCGCGGAATTTGGCACGTGAAGAGTCATCGACCACATGGTCAATGGATGTCGGATGCTGGATACTCAGATATCCCTCTCGACCGCCGCAGCGAATCCTAACCCAGCAGCGTGAGAAACACCCCAGCCGCCACGGCCGACCCGATGACGCCGGCGACGTTGGGTCCCATGGCCGGCATCAGAGGATTGACGCGCCCGTCCGTCTGGTCCGACACGAACTGCTGTACGACGCGCGCCGACATGGGAACCGCGGAGACGCCCGCCGCCCCAATGCACGGGTTGATCTTGTTGCGCAGGAACAGGTTCAGCGTCTTGGCGAACAGGATACCGCCCGCCGTGCTGAACGAGAAGGCTACTGCGCCGAGGACCAGGATCATCATCGTGCTGTAGGTCAGGAAATGCTCGGCGTCCATTGTGGCGCCGACCGACACAGCCAGGAAAAGCGTGACGATGTCGATGAGCGCGCCACCCGCCGTCTTGCGGAGCCGATCCGTGACGCCCGACTCGCGTAGCAGGTTCCCGAGCATCAACATCCCGATGAGCGGGGCGCTGGAGGGGATGGCCAGCGAAGCGACGAGGCCGGTCACGATTGGGAAGAGGATCACCGCCTTCTGCGAGACCGGAATCGCCTGCGGCATGTCGATCGCCCGCTCTTTCTTGGTCGTGAGCAGGCGCATGATCGGAGGCTGGATGATCGGCACCAGAGACATGTAGCTATAGGCCGCGACAGCTATCGGCCCGAGCAAATGCGGCGCGAGCTGGCTGGCCAGGAAGATGGACGTCGGGCCGTCGGCGCCACCGATGATGCCGATCGAGGCGGCCTCCTGTGCGTTGAAGTCCAGCAGGTAGCCGGCCCCCAGAGCCGCGACGACGATGCCGACCTGGGCCGCCGCCCCCAGCAGGAAGGTGAGCGGCCGGCCCAGCAGTGGCCGGAAGTCCGTCAGTGCGCCGACGCCGAGGAAGATGAGCGGCGGTAGAAGCTCCGTCCTGATCCCGGCGTCGTAGATGAGCGCGATGATCCCGTCGCCATAGGACCCGAGATTGGCCATCGGCAAGTTGGCCAGGATCGCCCCGAATCCTATGGGGATCAGGAGCAGTGGCTCGTAGTTCTTTGCGATGGCCAGGTAGATGAGAACACCGGCGATGATGAACATCGCGACATTGCCGATGCTCAGATTGGCAATGCCCGATTGCCTGATCAGCTCCAGCGCTGTCTCCATCGGCCGCCCCTCTAGGCGATCGTCATGATCGGATTCGACGAGTCAATCTCATCACC
>JBDHHZ010000437.1:0-2719 GCA_039589115.1 Gemmatimonadota bacterium
AGGCACCAGATCCCGGCGTTATCATGATCGAACGCCTCCGCTCTGCGGAGGCGTTCTTTGTGTCGGCTGTAGAGTGTCGAAGTTTTCTACCAAGCCGCCTGGCTGTTAACTTCTGATAGCGGCACCACACAAGAGGTCCGTCACACATGGCAGAAGCGGGTGTTCTCTACTTGGTCAGCACGCCGATCGGCAACCTGGGCGATGTAACGCTCCGGGCGGCTGAGGTTCTGCGGTCGAGCGATACGATCCTCGCCGAGGACACCAGACGGACCCGCATTCTACTCGATCACTGCGACATCGCCGCCGGCGACCTCCGGTCGTATCACAAGCACAATGAAGCCGCACGTACGGAGGAAGTGCGGGGTCTACTGGCGGGGGGAGCGAGCGTCGCTCTGGTAGCCGACTCCGGTACGCCGCTCGTCTCCGATCCCGGACTACGTCTGCTGCGGGCCGCACTGGACGTCGGTGCCACGGTCGTGCCCGTGCCGGGCGCTTCGTCGGTGCTCGCCGCGCTCGTCGCCTCGGGCCTCGACCCGCAGCCGTTCACTTTTCTCGGCTTCGTTCCGCGTTCGGGACGAGCGCGACGCGAGTTCGTCGCCACGCTCGCCGCGCTGCGTCACACGGCCGTCGTCTTCGAGTCGCCGCAACGTCTGGTCCGCACGCTCGAGGAGTTCGCGGCGGAGCTGGGAGCTGAGCGAGATGCGGTCGTCGCCCGGGAACTCACCAAGCTGCACGAGGAGTTCATTCGAGGGACTCTGGGCGAAGTCCTGGCATACTACCAGGAACATGGGCCATTGGGTGAGGTGGTGATTTGCCTGGCGGGCGCGCCGGACGAACCGCCCGGCGAGCTAGAGGAATCGGCCCGTTCGCTGGCCGGCTCGCTGGCCCGCCAGGGTTCTACGTCGAAAGAAATCGTGCGAGCCCTCCGTGATCGCCTGGGGCTGGATCGGAATCGTGCCTATGCCATCGCCCTCGTGGCGATGGAAGAGGATGAAGCTTGATGCCGAGAGCCTGCGGTCTGGCCCTTACCGTCGCCTCTACTTTGCTTGCGTTCTGGAGCGCTGGCTCGGCACAGTCGCTGCAGAGGACAGCCGCGGTCGATCCGACGCGTCTCACCATCGCGCGCTTACACTACGATGGTGGAGGCGACTGGTACGCGAACCCATCCTCGCTGCCCAATCTGCTGGCGCGAATCGCCCGCGATACACGCTTGCCTGTGGCAGCTCGCGAGGTGGTCGTCACGCCGCTCAGCCTGGACCTGCACGACTATCCATTCCTCCACATGACGGGCCACGGCAATGTACGCTTCGGCGAGCAGGAGTTGTCGGCGCTGCGCGCCTATCTGACGTCGGGCGGGTTCTTGCACGCCGATGACAACTACGGAATGGATGAATCGTTCAGGCGCGAAGTGCGGAGATTATTCCCCGAGACGGAGCTCGTCCCCGTTCCCCTCGATCACCCGATCTATGGCATCGTGCACCCGCTACCCGATGGCCTACCCAAGATCCATGAACATGATGGACTGCCCGCCGAAGGATTGGGCATCTTTCACGACGGCCGACTGGTGATCTTCTACAGCTACCAGTCCGATCTGGGCGACGGCTGGGAGGATCCCCAGGTGCACAACGATCCGTTCGCCAGTCGGGAGCGGGCCCTGAAGATGGGCGTCAACCTGTTCGCCCACGCGGTGGCCCAGCGGAAGCCGTTATGAGACGTCGGGCGCAGCCCCCGGAGTCGCAGGTTCGCGCGTTGTGGCTGCGCGTCTCCGTCCAGCTCGGTCTGGCGGCGGTGGCCGGCGTGCTGGCCTCGATCGGCGCCCTACTGCTACTGAGCTGGGCGGCCGGCAGTACGAGCGCCTGGGCGCGCCCCTCCGCCGTCCCGGCTATCCTCTGGCTCGCCGCCACCGCCACTGCAATCGCCTGGGTTTGGCGACTGGCCGGTCGAGCGCTGGATTGGGACCGGCCTGCGGCGGCGGCTGAGATCGAGCAGCGCGTCGGCCTGGCTCGGGGTGCGGTCCGCGGCGCCGTGGAGCCCGGGATCGAGAGGCCTGGCACCTCGCGATCGCTCGTCGAGCTGCATCGCGCCCGTCTGGCTGGCGTGTTGGAAGGACGGCGTATCTCAGAGCTGGGCAGCGCTCTGGCTCGCTCGGCTCGTTCTTACGCCATGGTATCGGCGGCGCTCTGCATCACCACGCTGGCCGCCTCGATCGCCGTTTGGCTGGGTGCCCGCGAGTCTGTGAACGCGGCTTGGGCGGCTGTGCTTCACCCGGTCCGTCACATGACGTCGCCGCCGCTACCCGCACTGCGCCTGAGTGCCGAGGCGCGGGTTCGACGTGGGCGCGATTTGCCGGTGACCGTGGAGGCGGCGCAGCGAGACTCGGTCATGCTGGCCTGGCAGCCGAGGGGTGAGGTCGTGAACCGGCGCTGGTATGTCGTGCGCGAGGGCCGCGCGCTGGCATCCGTCCCGCGATTGGAAGCGCCGACGCTCGTCTGGGCGGCTTCGGCCGACGGCGCTGTCAGCGATACCCTGTTGGCAGAACCTGTAGATCCGCTCCTGCTCATCGATGTCCAGGTCGATCTGCGCTTTCCCCCGCACACGGGCCGCGAGCCCGAGCTGCTTTCGGACCCGCTGCCTGTCATGCAGGTGCCGGAAGGTACGTGGGCGACCGTGAGCGGCGTGACGACGCGGCCGATCGAGCGAGCCGCTCTCCAAGATGAGG
>JBDHHZ010000438.1:0-2719 GCA_039589115.1 Gemmatimonadota bacterium
CGCCGGCACGATCTCACCGCGTGCGGTATCGATGAACGGAACGCCGAGCTCACGGACCATCGGCTCGAAGAGGATATCCGCAGCCATCGGTCTGTCCGACCACGTCGCGGCGGCCGCGGCCGAGCCCACCACTCCACCCGGATGGACGATAGAGACCTCGAGCTCGCCTTCCCGGGCAAGCCCGGATAGAAAGCGCTCCGCCGAAACGCCGCCGACCAGCGTGAAGCGCCGACCGCCCATGCTCAAGGAGTCCACGCGCGCGAGGGCGAGGAACGGCGACTCCGGCGTGCGCGCCAGCACCAGCGCCGTTCCCTCCGGCGTCTGGGCGAGCAGGTGCGGCAGCTCCGGCTCCAGACGATCGAACTCGTTCCTGAAATGGCCGGAACTGAGTATGCGACCGGTACCGTCCTGGACTTGCAGCATGGAGAGGCCGGTAAGACGCAACGCGTCCCCCGCGTAGTCGATGAGATATCGGCGCTCGGAGTCGGGGCCGGGCAACGCGGAGCGGCGGAATTGGTTGTCATCGCGCAGGGCATCCCGGAGACCAGCCAGCGTCGCTGCGATCGCATCGCTCTCGTGGGCCAGATCTTCCTCGATCACCGCTACCAGCGAAGTCACTCGCTGTTCGTACTGCGCCGTCAGCCGCTCGCCCACTTCCCTGCGCACTACGAAGACGAAGGCGAGCATCGGAACGAGGACGATGGCGACGAAAGCGAGGCGCAGGCGCGAGCGAAAGGTCACAGGTCACCTCTCGTGTGCCGCTGCCGGTGACACCCGGACTGTTCCGTCCCACTCCCAGTACAGCCCGACGCCGCGACGAGCGATGACATGCCGGCGCGTATCGACGAGTGGGATCAGGCTGGACGAGAGCGGTACCTCTTCCACCGCCAGCCATTCCGCCTGGCGCGCCAGGGTCCTCATATCGAAGCACGGATCGAGTACGACGGACGGGACGGCGAGAACGTAGGCGAAGTCGTCTCCCTCACGCAGGCTGGCGGCGAACTCGTCCGGTTCGAGAGCCTCGGCGAGCAGCCGGTCGTCACCGTTCAGAAGTCTCGGGATCGCAGCCTCGAGCGCCGCCGCGTGGGGCGAAGCGCTCGCACCGGCTGTCGCCAGTGCGACGATGCGTTCGGCGAGGTCACGCGCCACGCCATCGCCCCTAACGAACGCGATGCGCCGCGGGCCCGATCGAAACGCGCCACGCGGGATGGGAGGCAGGCCGGTGAGCATGCGGGATACGTCACCGCAGGATGCGAGGGCATCCCACCACGATCGGTCCGCATGCGCACGGGCATCCCCCCTCACGGCATCCCGGGCCATGGTCCCAAGGAGGGCGGCGGGCAGCGCGCCGGCATCGCCGCCCGTCCACAATCGCCTCACTCGTGTCGTCGAGAGCAGGACATAAGTACGATCCCAGCTCGCCGGAACGGCATCGAACACAGTCCGCGTCGAGGCGTACTCGATCACCGCCGGGTCGGCCGTCACCAATACATCGGCTCCGTCCTCGAGCAGGTCGCGCCCATCGGTGCCGGGAGCCACACGAAGCTCGATGACCGGCGCCTGAGAGTCCGCCGAACTATAGGTGCGGATCAGGCCCGCCGCGGCCTCCGGGTCTCGACGGTAGGGTCCACTTCCCCGCGGCCATCTCGAGTTCGAGCGAGCGCCGGCGACCGCGAGGCCGGGCTCGGCCAAGATGCGGGGGACGTCGAGACGAGGTCGGTCGAAGTAGACGATGAGTGTGCGCGCGTCCTCTATCGCCAGCGAATCGATGCCCGCGGCGAGCACCGTCAAGCTGGCCGCTCCGCTGGACCAGCTCGCTCGGACATCGGCCGCCGTGACCGGAGCGCCGTCCCAGAAACGCGCCTCCTGTTGCAGCCTGACCTCCCAGCGGCGACCGCCATCATCGCTTCTCCACGACGCGGCCAGACCAGGTTGGACCTGGCCGAGACAATCCACACTGATCAAGGTCTCATAGAGGTGACGGAAGGTGGTCTTCTCGCTGAGGTTGCCTGGGAACGGAGCGTGACTGGGCTCGACCTCGTGCAGCAGGGCTATGGTGATGTGATCGGGTCTCTCGTTCGTTACCGGCGTAAGCTCACAGGGTGGAGCTGCCGGCTCGGGCAGCGGTTCGGGGGCAGGCTCCGGCCCCGTACCGCACCCTCCGACCATGACAGTAAGCGCGACGGCTAGCTTCGTCGCCGTCGTGCCGCGCCCGAATGGCCGATCAGCTTTCATCTCCATCGAGGTCCCTCTGCACCCCATGCTGCGCCCGGATTCGCGACCAGGCCTCGGCGCCCGGTCGCGCGGAAAGCCACATCAGGAGAGTGATCGCAACCGCCGAGGTGAGACACCAGACGCAGGTCGCGCCGATGACGAAGGGCTCGAGGAAAGTCAGGTAGATCGAGAAGAGAGTCCCCAGGACAGTCACGGCGAAGAGCGCCAGCTTCGCGAAGTCCGAGGCGTCACCCGACTTGAGCGATGAGATCAACCAGGCCGCTATGATCGCGACATAGCCCGCCAGGCCCAACGCACCCACGGGGATCACCCCGAACAGCACGGCGTACTCGCTGGCCTGCACCGTGTTGCAGTCGCCCAGCGGTCCGCAGACCGCCTCCGCGCCGCTCGACTCGATATAGGTCAAGTACGTGGCGACGACGATGCCGATAGCCGCTATCACCGGCACAGCCACACCCAACTGGCGATCGGAGCCTGGATTTCG
>JBDHHZ010000439.1:0-2713 GCA_039589115.1 Gemmatimonadota bacterium
AGCGATGGCGGCATAGACGTACGCCAGGTGATGAAGCGGGGTCCAGTCTTCTCGGTTAGCCATAGTCTTCGGGCCGGAATATGACACCGCGAGGCGGATGGATCAACAGTCCCGGCGTGTCTGTGTGGATCGGTCGGCCGGCCGCCTGACCTACCTGATGGAGCGGGGCTTTACGAACCGGCAAGAATACGATTATCATTATCGAACACAGCAAAGATTACTGGAGCGATCGAGGGGGAGATGGCAAAGACAATGCTGGCCGCTCTTGCGGCTCTGATGCTGGTCGCGACGCCGGCCGTTGCACAGGAACCGACGGCCGAGCCGCTCGAGTTGGGCGCGGTCGCGCCCGATTTCTCGCTGCCGGGTGCCACGAGCGAAGGAGTCCTGGAGGCGCCGCTGCGACTGAGCGACTTCAAGGGCAAGACCGTGGTGCTGGCGTTCTTCTACAAGGTCAGGACCGGTGGTTGAACGGTTCAGATGCATGCGTACCGTGATCAGTACGCACAGCTGTTCAACGGTGGTGAGGACGTGGTCTTGATCGCGATCAGCGCCGATCCGATCGAGGAACTGGCGTCGTGGGCGCGGGACGATGAGTTCCCGTTCTTGGTGGCCAGCGATGCGGGTACCGAGGTCGCCAAGCAGTACGGCGCTCTCGCCAGCCGGCCGGGGATGACGAACCGCAACCTGTTCGTGGTCGGGCCCGACGGGAAGATTGCCTACCGAGCCATCCCGTTCCGTGAGGTCGATCCGACGGCGTACACGGAACTGGGCGAGGCGGTCGATAAGCTCGCCGGCGGGGAGAAGTAGAGCGAGGCCATGGCCGGCCGGGGTAAGCGCCGCGGCCGGACGCCAGGAACGTCGAAGCGCGGGGAGGCGAACGGCTGTGGACGAGCCGTCAGCTTTCTCGCGCTAACGCTTTCTGGATAGCCGCCTCGATGTCCTGATCTTTGCCCAGACCGGTGTAGGCCACTTTGCCCGTCGCATCGAGGACGACCACGTAGGACGTCGAAGGCGCCTGGAACGCTCGAACCGCCGCTCCTTTGCCATCCCAGAGTAGCCGCCCCGGCATGCCGTGCTCGTCGGCGTGGCGGCCCACCCTCCTTTTGCTCTGGTTCACTGCGACCGCGACGATCAAGAACTCGACCTCGTCGCCGTACTTGTCGTGTACGGCGTGCATCTGCGGTTCCAGTGCCTTGCAGAGCGAGCACCAGGTAGCCCAGAACTCGACCAGCACCGGCTTCTTGCCGATGTAGTCGTCGAGGTTCACCGCTTTGCCCTCGAGATCCTCAACTTCAGCGGCTTCGGGTGTTGAGCCCAGGGCGATACCGATTTGGTCCTGGGAGTACAAGGGCTGAGAGCCGATGGCGATGGCGATGGAGAGGGGAAAGCCGCGGGCGCGGGCGAGGACGCGGGCGCGGACCGGGGCGTCGACGTCGACGAAGGGGAAGAAGACCCTTACTAAGCGGGATCTATTCATCATAGTACCATTCCTGCTTGGATGAAGTAGTACTCTGCTACGCCGAGCATGATCAGCCCGGCGGCTTTCTTGAGCCAGACCATCCAGGGCCCGGACCGGGGCAGCGCCGCGAGGGCGCCGGAAGAGAGGCCGACGACCACCAGTAGAGCCGTCATGCCGAGAGAGAACGCGAACAGATACACGAACCCGAGGACCGCGCTACCGGTTCCGGCCACCCAGGTCAGAACGGCGGCGAAGGCCGGGGCCCCGCAGGGCGCGGCCACGATCCCCGAGGTCGCGCCCAGCACGAAGACCGCCGGCAGAGATCCGCCCCGCAGGCGCGAGGTCCAGGCGAGCAGCCGCTCCGGCGCCGCGACCGGAATCACGTCGAGCATGGCCAACCCGAAGACCAACAGCAGGTTGCCGACGACGATGCGAGCCCAGGGGCTGGCGCCGATGGTCCCGAACAGCGATCCCGTGAGCCCAGCGATGACGCCCAGGATGGCGTAGAACATGGCGAGGCCGGAAACGTACGTCAGGGTGAGCAGGATTGTGCGGCGGCGTGAGCTGTCCGGACCCGCCGCCCCACCGATGATCCCGACCGTGATGGGGATCATCGGGTAGATGCACGGTGTCAGGCTGGTCAGTACGCCCGCGCCGAACAGCAGGCCCAGCGCGACGAGCGGGCTGCCCTGGAGGGCGTCGGTGACGCCCTGAACCGCGGCAATTGACGGGAGGAGTAGGCTCACGCCCTGCTATCTAAGGCTGCCGTTTCGGCCGGGCAAGGCGGCCTGGCGGGTTCGTCGGACTAGGGTGCTCTAGTACTCATTCTAGTCGAAAGACACGTGCGTGTGGGGCGGAGTTCCGACGGGCTGCCAGGGCAGGGAAGGGTGGCCAGTCGAGACCCTACCGAGGCCCGGTAGATGTTGATATGTTGATGCCGCCAACACAGAATATGTCACGTATATTTGAGGGTCGTCACGCACAGAGCAGAATTGAGGGAAGTGAAGTGAGTGCCGTGGAGAAACTAACACAGGAAACTCACACACCCCCGGCTCTGGCGGTGACAGCCCGAAATGTAAGTGCGTTTGGAAACAAGCAGTTACACAGATATGCCCGGGTGGCGGAATCGGCAGACGCGACGGACTCAAAATCCGTTGGGCTTCGGCCCTTGAGGGTTCGAGTCCCTCCCCGGGCACTTAGGGTTAAGCCCCTGCGATGTTGGTAGTTAGAAGCATCGCCCATCTTACTTCGCTT
>JBDHHZ010000440.1:0-2709 GCA_039589115.1 Gemmatimonadota bacterium
GAGCAGCTCGGCCGGCATCACCATCTCACCAAGGCTGCGAACCGCGATCGCCGAGCCCTCTTCGGCGTCCGTCACACCTCCGATCGCCTGGTCCAAGCGCGACGCCGTGTAGATCCAGCCCCGCCAGAACCAGTCGAGGTTCATTCCGGCAGCGTCCTCCATGAAGCGGAAGAAGTCAGACGGCCCCGGGTGCTTGAAGGTCCACGCCTCTACGTACTCCCAGAACGCCCGATCGAAGCGCTCCGCACCCACTACCTCGGTGCGCAACAGGTGCATCATCAACGATGGCTTGATGTACGCGGTCCAATACAGGTCCGCCTGCTCCGCGGGAGGCAGGCTCAGCGGTTGCTCCACCCCCGGGATGGAGTGCGTGGCGTGCAGGTTATGATGATGAGGCACGACCGTATCCGCGTACGCTTCTCCTGCGAAGTAGTCCTTGACCGACCCAATGTTGATGAAGGTGTTGAAGCCCTCGTCCATCCATACATGAATCCGCTCATTGGAGCCGACCATCATCGGGAACCACTCGTGCCCGAACTCGTGCGTCAGCACGAAGAACAGGTCCTCACGCACCTCGGTCGACGGGACGAAGGTGATCATCGGGTACTCCATCCCAGCGATCGGGCCTTCCACCGTCGTCGCATGCGGATACGGATAACGGCCCAACCGCTCGGAGAAGTACCGGATCGTCTGGTGCGACATCAGTATGGCCTCTTCCCAATCCAGCGCCTCCGGACGGTAGAACGTCTGGATGAGGATACCGTCCCAGGAAGTGGCGTCCCAGCGGAAGTTGGGCGCCGCAGCGAAGGCGAAGTCCCGCACGTCCTGAGCCTGGAAGTGCCAGGTCTTCATCTGGGACGGTCGCTGCGCCGCATTGGCTGCCGCTTCTTCTGCGCTGACCACCGCCACCGGCGTATCCGAGCTCATCGCGCTGGCAAGGCGCGACCGCTGTTCCCCTGTAAGCACATCGTTTGGATTCTGGAGGGTCCCCGTGGCCGTGACGATGAACCCATCCGGCAACGTGAGCTGCACATCGAAGTCGCCGTACTCCAGGTAGAATTCCCCTGGGCCGATGAACGGATCGATATTCCAGCCATTCAGATCATCGTAGACCATGAGTCGCGGGTACCAAGCGGCCACCATGTAGAGCATGCCATCGCGACCCATCCGCGCGAAGCCCTGTTCCGGGATCATCCAGCGCCAGTCGATCTCGAGCTCCACCTCCCCGCCCGGCTCGATGGGCGCCGGCAGCTCGACCCGCATCGTCGTGTCATAGACTCGGTAATCGAGCGGCTGGCCGGCACTCGCCACGCGGCTCAAACTCACCCCCTCACCGGACCGGCAGGTGAAATCGAGAAGCCCTTCGCCGAACCTGAGAGGCGGCAGCTGGATCTGGTTCGCAACGCTCTCTGACCCGCAAACGCTACCGTCCAACTGCAGCCACAGGTACGAGAGCCGGTCCGGCGAGTTGTTCACGTAGCGGATCCGCTCGCTGCCGTCGAGCAAGTGGCTGTTGACGTTCAGCGTCGCACGAATCGTGTAGTCCACCCGCTGCTGCCAGTAGTCAGGGCCCGGCCGGCCCGTACCGGTTCTCAGCGAATTCGCGGCTGGCAGGCCGAGCGGCCGGAACGGCGACGGCCCCTCCCAACCGGGGACGACGCCTTCTCCCTCCTGGGGCATGGCGTCGGTCGCGGAAACTAAGACGGCGAGCGACGCGACGAGCGCGGCCCGCAAGAGCGGAATCAGCATCGGCGTTCGCGAAGTCACGGGTCCCTCCTTTTCAAGTGCCGTCCGAGCTCTACGGCACCATGGGTGCAGGCTCCTCACCGAGCCAGCGGGCGAGCCAGGCGAGAACGGTCTCGTGCCACTGCACGCTGTTCGCCGGGCTCAGCACCCAGTGATTCTCGTCGGGGTAGTACAGGAACTGGCTGGGGACTCCCTTTCGCTGCAGCGCGGTGAAGGCCGCGATCCCCTGCTCCAGCGGCACGCGATAGTCGAGCGCGCCGTGGACCACCAGCATGGGCGTCTGCCAGTTCTCGACATACATGGCCGGGTTATGCTTCTCGTAGCCTTCAGGGTTCGACCAGTAAGTCCCACCGTGCTCCCATTCAGGGAACCAGAGCTCCTCGGTCGCATAGTACATCATCCGCTGATCGAATACGCCGTCATGATTCACCAGGCATCGCAAACGGTCCGGCCAATTCCCGGCGATCCAGTTGATCATGTAGCCGCCATACGAGGCGCCGAGAGCGCAAACGCGTTCGCCGTCCAGCCAGTCATAGCGCTCGATGGCAGCGGCGAGCCCCTTCTGCAAGTCCTCCAGCGGCTTGCCCCCCCAGTCGCCTCCGATCGCATCGGTGAACGCCTGGCCGTAGCCGGTGGAACCGTGGAAGTCGACCATGATCGCGGCGTAGCCGGCAGCCGCATAGATCTGAGGGTTCCAGCGATAGTGGAAGTCGTTGTCGAACGAGCCTTGGGGGCCACCGTGGATCAGGAAGGCGATGGGATATCTCACCCCGGGATCGAAGTCCGCCGGCTTCACCAGCCAGGCATACACGGTTTCGCCGTTCCAACCAGAGAAGCTGAACTGTTCCGGCTCGCCCAACTTCACGCTCGCCAGCTTCTCGCTGTTGATGCGCGTGATGGCACGAACGTCCGACCCATCGCGCTTCGCCGAATACAGCTCGACCGGCGAGCGCAGATGATCCA
>JBDHHZ010000441.1:0-2707 GCA_039589115.1 Gemmatimonadota bacterium
GGCCTTCGACATCACTCCCGAAGGGGTAAGGCGCACTGGGCCACTGCAGCTCGCTAAAGGTGAAGTGCCCTCGGCAGCCGTCGCCGTCAGCGAGGTCCCGGACCGGCGCGATGACCCAAAGTCGATAGCGGTCCTTCCGTTCGCCGACATGAGCCCGGAGAGTGATCAGGAGTACCTCGGCGATGGGATGGCTGAAGAGGTGCTCAACGTGCTGGCGCTTCTGCCGGATCTGCACGTGGCAGCGCGCACCTCTTCCTTCGCCTTCAAGGGAACAGGCCGCAGCATCCAGGAGATCGGCCGGGAGCTCGCCGTTGCGACCGTACTGGAGGGGAGCGTGCGCAAGGCCGGGAACCAGCTGCGCATTACCGCCCAGCTCAACACAGTAGCGGATGGCTACCATCTCTGGTCCCAGACTTACCAGCGGCAAATGGAGGACGTGTTCGCCATCCAGGACGAGATCGCCCGCGCCATCGTGGATACCCTGAGGGTGAAACTCTTGGGCGAGCAGGACAGACCGCTCGTCAAGGCGGGGACGAAGAGTCCGGAGGCACACGATCTGTACTTGCAGGGACGGCACTACTGGTACAGGCGCTACAAGGTGGGGCTGCAGACGGCGTTGGAGTATTTCGAGCGAGCGATCGAAGCGGACCCGAATTATGCTCCTCCCTATACCGGCATCGCCGACGCCTACTCGGTCCTGGGTATCTACGGACTAGCCCCTCCCAACGAGGCCCGAGCTAAAGGTCAGGCAGCGGCCGAGAAAGCGCTGGCCCTGGATAGCGAGCTGGCCGACGCCCATTTCTCCAATGGCGTGGTGCTCTTCTTCTTGCTCGGGGATCATGCTTGTGCCGACCGCGCACTCCAGCGGGCTACCGAGCTGAACCCCAACTCTGCGAAAGCCCATGTCTGGAGGGCGTTGAGTCTCACGCACGCAGGGACAAGGCGAGATGAAGGCGTGGCCGAAGCCGAGCGCGCCCGTACCCTGGCTCCCGACTCCGCCTATGTCTCGGCTTGCGCCGGTTTGTCTAAGGCCTGGGCAGGGCGCAACGAAGAGGCCATCCCGGAGTTCGAGCATGCACTCGAGCAGGACCCAGAATCGATCATCGGCTTGTATGGGATCGGATGCTCCTATAGCGCGCTCCGCCGGCACGAGGATGCCATCGCCGCCCTGGAGAAGGCGGCCAACCTGGCAAATAGAATGGCCGTCATACTCGCACTCCTAGGATCCGCGTACGGGCGGGCGGGGATGGAAAGCGAGGCTCGGGCCATCCTCGAAGAGCTCCAGGATCGATCGCAGCGCGAGTACATTGCTCCTGTCTTCTTGGCCTCGATCTGCGCTACCGTCGGCCGCCCGGACGACGCCTTCCGTCACCTCGACGCGGCCCTTGCCGAGCGCAGCCCCGCCTTCGCCAACAGCATCCGATACGCGTTATGGGAGCCGATCCGGTCCGACCCCAGATTCGGCGCTATTCTTGACAAGCTGGGGCTTGAGCCATGAGGGCGTTACTCGCCGAGCTGAAGCGGCGGCGCGTCTACCGCGTCGCGATCGTCTACGCCGCCGTCGCCTTCGTCATCTGGCAGGCGGCCGAGATCGCCGTACCGGCCCTGCGGCTGCCGGAATGGGCACTCACGCTCGTCGTCCTGATGACCATCGCCGGCTTCCCGATCGCCGTGGTCCTCGCCTGGGCGTTCGACATCACGCCCGAAGGCGTGAAGGCAGCAGAGCCCGACAACAGGGCCGTTGCGATGACCGCCGGCGTCGTAGTCCTGGCCGTGGTGATAGGCGCCGCATGGCTCGCGCTCTACGATAGGGCCTCGACCCCCTCACCCGACGGCAAGTGGATAGCGGTCTTGCCCTTCACGAACATGAGCGCCGATCCCGACAACGAATACTTCAGCGACGGGATCACCGACGACATCATCCTCCACCTCTCGAAGATCGCCGACCTCAACGTGATCTCGCGTACCTCCGTCATGCGATACAAGGACACCGAGCTCAATCTGCGCCAGATCGGCGAGCAGCTCGGCGTCACCACCATCCTCGAGGGAGGGGTCCAGCGTGCCGGCGGGCGCGTGCGGATCAACGCGCAGCTCATCGATGCCGCGACCGACGTGCATCTCTGGGCAGAGACCTACGATCGAGAACTCACAGACATCTTCGCCATCCAGAGTGATGTGGCCGAGCGGATCGCCGCTGCCCTCGAGGCGACGCTAACAACCGATGAGAGGGTGCGGATCGAGAGCGCGCCGACCGAAAACCTGGAAGCGTACGACCTCTACCTGAGGGGCCGCTTCTTCTTGAGCCAGCGGGGAGAGGGAATCCGGCGAGGTCTAGAGTATTTCCAGCAGGCGCTCGAGAGGGACCCGAACTATGCCCGCGCCCACGCCGGGGTCGCCGACTGCTACAATCTGCTCGGCTTCTACGCCTACCTTCCGCCCAGCCAGGCCTTCCCCGCCGCCAGAGATGCGGCGCTCAGTGCGCTGGAAATTGACCCAAGCCTCGACGAAGCGCATACATCTCTAGGGTTCGTCAAGCTGTACTACGACTGGGATGCGCGCGGAGCAGCCGCCGAGTACCGGCGAGCCCTCGAACTCAACCCCAATTCGCCTCAAGCAAACCACTGGTACTCATCCGCGCTGCATGCGTTGGGCCGGCCAGACGATGCAATCGCACATGTCGAGCGCGCAGTCGCAATCGCCCCCCTAT
>JBDHHZ010000442.1:0-2690 GCA_039589115.1 Gemmatimonadota bacterium
TGGGGGCCGACCTCGTCAAGGACCAACTGGGATGGAGCACCGAGGCGTACGAGTCGGGGCAAGCGACCGTCTTTACCGTCGTACGTGGGCTGCTGAGCGAGCTACCTGTCGGTTCGGGGGGCTCTGAAATCTGCCGGGCATCCGCACTGTCCGGCACGCGGCTCATGGATTCCTCGATCCCGCCTTCAGAGGATGGCTATTGGTACGTCTTGCGCGCGAGCAACCTGTGCGGTGTCGGTTCCTATGGGTTCACCACCGGCGGAGACGAACGAGGCGGCCCGATCCCTGATTCTTGCCCGACTTCCGAAGCGGAACTGTGCTTTGCAACCGGCGGCTGGTGGGACCCCAACGCGTGCGGGCATTATACGTGTGGCTTGCCCCAGGACTGCGACGCCATCATCCCCGGATGCGATTGCGGTCTCGACAGGAGCTTCGCACTGGGCACCGGCTGTTTCGACGACCCGAACTGCGGCTGAGTCTGGTCCGCCACCGGTAGGCCAGTCCCGCTTCATGGGACTCCCTACCCAAGATCTCGGCCATCCGCGCCCGCGGCCGCGTCGGGGATCAGCTCGGAGGCGCCGCCGTCGCGACATCTCGGCTGTCGTCTCCGGGTACGTCGGGTACTTCGACGTAGCAGACGGGCAAGCGCTCGATCATGAGCACGCTGTACACGATCAATTGCCCGTCGCCGTATCCCTCGCGCCACGATTCGAAGCCTTCGCTCTCGAATTCCTCGGGAACGTCGAAACGGACGCGCGGAAACGGCATTGCGAGAAGATCGTCGCAGTTCGTCGTGCGCCACTGGCGCATCTTCATCGCGCCTGCGGCGAAACCTTCTAGGTAAGGCGGGTCGGACCGGATGCGCGCAGTGACCGCGCCGGCCTCGTCGACGGCCAGCCCCGTCTTGCTGTCGACGGCCAGGTTGATCTGCTCGGCCTGCCAGGCGGCGTGCCTGGCAAGGGTCAACTCGTAGTCCTCGGGGTATTCGTCATCATCTCGACCGTTCCACAGTATGGACGCCCGGGCCGCATCCTCGGTGGCGTGACGCTCGACGACCTCCTGCAGCAGGGCGTCCACCGTGTCAACGTCCTTGGCTTTGATGACCCGTTTGGGAACGCTGACCTGCAGTTCTGCCCTGCACCGACGCTGGGTGTAGAGGGTGAACGGACCGTCCCGGTAGGGCAGCAGACGCATGCCGGTCAAGGCCACGTGCAACTCGATGCTTTTCTTTCTGACCTGCACACCCTCGACCCTGGCCAACTCGCCTGTCCCGAACCGCCGGCTGTTTCCACTATGCACGAGGCTTCCACTGATACGGTTGTTGGAGTAACCGCTCGAGCACGATGAGTACGCCTCGGTCTTGATCACCACCCACGCACCGCGCCAGCGCGCGCGCACCTCGTTCTCATAGGCCCTGGCGAGTGCCGCACCCTGAACCAGCAGGAGGGCGGCCGCGAGTGCAAGCGGGAACCACATTCGTTGCTTCATGATCTCGGCCCTCAATATCCGGACCCGTGCCCGTTCGTGTTCGCTGTAATACCTAGTTCCAGGGCCGGTCGGAGTCCAATCGGACGGAGAATGGCTAGAATAGGTGGTTGTAGGACAGCCCGAGAGTTCGTCGGTGCCTGCTCGAAGGAGTAGCAAACGTGAAACAGATACTGCCTGGCGTGCTCCACTGGACCCGCGTCCATCCGAACATCAAGATCGAGGTCAGCTCGTACTACCTCGCCGCCGAGCGCGTGCTGATCGACCCGCTCGTGCCGGACGAAGGATTCGACAGTCTCCCCACGGAGCCACGGCACGTCCTGCTGACGAACCGCCACCACTACCGGGACAGCGGCCAATTCCAGGCAAAGTTCGACTGCGACGTGTGGTGCGTCGAGACCGGGCTCCATGAGTTCACCCACGGCGAGGAGGTCACGGCCTTCCGATTCAGCCAGACACTGATGGGTGGCATCTTGGCTCTCGAGATCGGCGCCCTGTGCCCCGACGAAACAGCGTTCCTGATTCCCGGCGCGGAGGGCTTGGTGGCCCTGGCGGACGGGGTCGTGCGTCGGGGGAACGGCCCGCTCGGGTTCGTGCCGGACGAGTACATGGGCGACGATCCCGAAGGCGTCAAAGCTGGCCTCGAGCGGTCCTACCAGCGCTTGCTGCAGCGCGACTTCGACCACCTGCTCCTGGCGCACGGCTGGCCCTGGATCGGGGGAGGCAAGCAGGCCTTGCGCGAGTTCCTCGAGGGTTGATCCGGCGCTGACACGAGGACCCTTGACTCAGCCAGTCTCTCCCGTCCCAAGAAGATGTAGAATAACGGCCGAAGAGAAGATCACTGTGGCGCACGAAGAGCGCCACCTTGATCGCGAGGTTGTAAGCGTGGCGGACTCTCAGCAGCTGAATGACGAAGTCCGCAGTTCCCTTGAGGACACCTCTGCGCTAACGGGCGAGAGGCTCTTTCGTTCCCTCGTTCGACACATAGCCTCGGCTTTTCACGTGCGACACGCATTCGTCGCCGAGTGGACCGACGATACAAAGACGACAATCAAGTCCCTCGCGTTCTGGTCAGGCAAGGGTTTCAGCGAGAACCTCGAGCTCGACATCGCCGGAACTCCACTCGAGAACCTACGACCGAATGAGGTCCGTTATCACGGGCAGTGGGTGCAGAAGCTGTATGCCAGGGACAAGCGATTGGCGAG
>JBDHHZ010000443.1:0-2678 GCA_039589115.1 Gemmatimonadota bacterium
CGGGTCTATGCGGACTGTCGCCCGGCCGGTACAACCCGAGGTGATTTGCCGAGATGCGTTTTACGACGTACACGAAATTCAAAGGACACCTGCTCGAATCGCTCAACCTGCAGGGGCTGCTCGACGGGTTGGCCGACTTCCTGCTTCAGAGCGGCTTCGCCGGCGGTTCGTACTACCACCCGTTCTGGGGTGAGTTCGGCGACGAGGAGCCGCAAGATTCCCTGGAGGCATTGAAGGAGGCGATCCTTCAGAAGCTGATGGAGATGGGGCACGTGACGCCCGAGATGCTCAAGGCGCTCGCCGAAGAGCCGGACGAGGAGGGTGCCCGCCAGTTGGCAGAACTGTTGGACGATATCGTGCGGCAGCTCATCGAAGAGGGATACCTCAGCACCGACCAGATGCCCCAGATGCCGGTGGAGGGTCAGCCGGTCACGGGGCCGGGAAGTGTCGGTAAAGGCGCTGCCCGTTCGATCAAGTTCAATCTCACGCAGAAGGGTCTCGACTTCCTGGGCTACAAAACGCTGAAGCACCTGCTCGGCTCGATCGGCAAATCGAGCTTCGGCGCGCACGAGACCCCGGAGCTGTCCACCGGTGTCGAGGCGGAGGCGGCGTCGAAGAAGTACGAGTTCGGCGACACGCTCAACCTCGATGTGCCGGCCACGCTGAAGAAGGCGATCCAGCGTGAGGGACTCGGCGTGCCCATCAACCTCGACTACGACGATCTGCACGTGCACCAGTCGGAGTACCGGTCGTCCTGCGCCACGGTGCTGATGCTCGACTGCTCGCACTCGATGATCCTCTACGGCGAGGACCGCTTCACGCCGGCCAAGAAGGTCGGCCTCGCCTTGGCGCACCTCATCTCCACCCAATACCCGGGCGACACCCTGCGGGTCGTTCTGTTTCACGACAGCGCGGAGGAGATACCGCTGGCCGAGTTGGCCAGGGCGCAGGTGGGCCCGTACCACACCAACACCAGCGAGGGCTTCCGGCTGGCGCGCCGCATCCTGCTGTCGCAGAAGACGGACATGCGGCAGATCATCATGATCACCGACGGTAAGCCTTCGGCCATGACCGTAGCGCCGGGCCAGATCTACAAGAACCCGATGGGGCTGGACCCGCGGATCCTCAAGGAGACGTATCACGAGGTCGCGCTGTGTCGCAGGGCGGGGATCCAGATCAATACCTTCATGCTGGCGCAGGACTACGCGCTGGTCGAGTTCGTCAAGAAGGTGTCGGAGCTGTGTCGTGGGAAGGCCTACTTCACGTCGACGATGACCTTGGGCCAGTACATCATGATGGACTTCCTGCGTCGTAAGACCCGGCGCATGCAGTAGAGGCACGGCCTCCATGTTCGAATACGCTTCCGTGATCGTTCCCACGTATAACTGGCCCGAGGCGCTTCGCCGCGTGCTGCTGGAACTGGACCGGCAGACGACCGACGCCTTCGAGGTCGTGGTGGGCGATGACGGCTCGGCCGAGGAGACCCGTGAGACGATCGAGAGCCTGAAGGGCCAGGGCGGATACACTCTGAAGCACGCCTGGCAGCCGGATGAAGGGTACAGGGCGGCGCGCGCGCGAAACAAAGCGGCTCTACAGGCTGAGGGCGACTACCTGATCTTCCTGGACGGCGACTGCCTACCGCTCGAGGGATTCATCGAAGGCCACAGATGGCTCTCGGAGGACGGATGGTGGGTGCGAGGCACTCACGTGGACCTCAGCGAAGAGTTCACGGCGCGGGTCTTGGCGGAGGAGCTGCCCGTTACGAGCTGGCCGTTCCGGCGCTGGGCGATCGCCTGGATGCGCGGCGACGCGGCCAGGATCGCTCCCCACCTCCGCTTGCGGACGCGAGCGTTCCGCAAGGCGAAGCCCCGCAGATGGGTGAGCGGCCAGAGCTGCAACCTCGGGATGTGGCGCGACGACTTCATGCGGGTGGACGGATTCGACGAGTCCTACAGCGGCGGTTGGGGACGCGAGGACTCCGACCTGGTCATCCGGCTGATCAATTCGGGAGTCAGGCGCATTGAGGGAAGGTATTTGATGCCGGTCCTGCACCTCTGGCATCCCAGGGTGCCTCCCTCGATGGAGAACGTCGAGCTGCTGAACGAGCTCATCGAGCAGGGCGCCACGCGCGCGCGGCTCGGCATCTCACAGCACACGCCGGGCGGGCCCGCCGGCGAAGCGACCAGCGAGCCGCAGGCCCGATAGCGATGGTGCGCATCGAGACGCGTGGTGATGATGTCCGCTTCGAGGTGCGGGCCCAGCCCCGGGCATCCCGCACCGAAGTCGCCGGTACGCACGGCGAGGCGATCAAGATCCGACTGGCGGCGCCGCCGGTGGAAGGCGCTGCCAACGCTGAGCTCATCGCCTTCCTCGCCAGGCGACTGGGAGTGTCGAAGTCGGCGGTACGGATCGTCAAAGGCGAGCGCGGCAAGAACAAGCTGGTGGAAGTCGCAGGTGTGTCTGAGGAGCAAGTCCGCGCCCTCGCTCGCTAGGGCTCCCCTCGAGAACCGAACCTCGCGCCGTAGGCGGCTCGGAAGGTCTCCCACTCCTTCAGGTTGATGCGGCGGCCCGTCGACTCCTCGAATCTGCGCGCCGATCGACCGAAGCGACGGATCATTCGACGGCGCTGTCGCCGCGATAGCTCCGGAACCACCGTGCACTTTTCCAGGTCGATGATG
>JBDHHZ010000444.1:0-2640 GCA_039589115.1 Gemmatimonadota bacterium
CTTGCGAAGGATGGTCCCGCCGAACGGCGCCCGGATCCGGGTGTTCCCCAGGTTGGCACGAGCCACGGCCACGGCCGCTGCCGCCGCATCCGCCGTCGCCCGATAGCGGCGCACTCGCGCCTCCGCCGTCGTCACCTGCGACTCTAACCGTTCGACCACTTGGTCCGAGGAAAGTCCCTTGCTCAGAAGATCCCGAGCACGTGCCACGTCCCGAATCAGCTGGTCGCGCTCCGCCTCGCCCTCCGCGACGCCGGCGCGGGCCGTCATCAGTTCGGCCTCACGCTGGGCTAGGGCGGCGGCGTAGTCATCAGCCTCCAGTCGGGCGATGACCTGCCCCTCCTCGACCACGTCACCCTCTTCGACGCCGAGGTACTCGAGTCGGCCGGTGATCTTCGATGAGACGGAAGCCTTGGTGCGGGCGACGACGTAGCCGTTGGCGGTGACGCCCGTGGACGCCCCTGCCCCACCGCCGCTAAGCTCGGCGAGTACGACCTGTACCGCGGGTGCCCCTCCGCCACGCAGGGCGAAGTACACGACGCCGAACAGAATGATGGCCGCGCCTGCGATGTAGGCGCTATAGCGAAACGCGCGACTGACGCCCGGAGGCGGGCGGTCGCGATCGATACGCAGCCGCGAGAGGTCGTGGTCGGGAGCGTCCATAATGCGAGTCTTGATCATAGGAACTCGCGGTTGGTGAGACAACGTATATCGAGTATGGGCCTGAGAACCGTCACAAGGTGAACATGGGTTGCGCGGGCCGAGTGCGCGGGCCATCTTTACAACGTAAAGATCAAGATAGGAGAAAAGCTTTACACTGTCAAGATTCGGAGGACCAGCTATCCCAACAGACAAGACTCGGGGCTACCATCACGGCGACCTGCGGCGCGCGCTACTTGACGCCGCGCTGGCGATTGTCGACGCCGAGGGCGTCGGGGCGCTGAGCATGCGGGCCATCGCCCGGGGGGCGGGGGTCAGCCACATGGCGCCCTACCATCATTTCGCGGATAAGGCAGCGCTCATCGCCGCGGTGGCCGAGGAGGGCTTCCGTGCCCTCGCCCGCGAGATGGCGAATCGCATCGCCGCGCGCGGGGACGATCCGAAGGCTGCCCTGCGCGAATCGGGGATCGCCTATGTGGTGTTCGCCGTCACTCGCCCGCACTTGTTCCGTGTGATGTTCGGCGCCGAGGTCGCGGGTATGAGCGACGGTTATCCGGGACTGAATGAGGCGGGGTTAGCGACCTTCGCGGTTCTGCAGGGCCTGGTCGAGCGCTCGCAGGAGGAGGGCTCGGTGCGGGAAGCTGACAGCCGCGGCATCGGGTTGACCGCCTGGTCGCTGGTGCACGGGCTGGCCATGCTGATCATCGACGGTCACTTCGGGCCCGACGCCATGCAGCCGGCAGGCGCCGAGCAACTCGCGTACGAAGTGACAGGCGGCGTCTACCGTGGACTCCGTGAGGGCGAGTGAATAACGCGAGTCGTTCGAGTCGACATCCCAGCTACCAGATTTTTGGGGAGCGTCTTCGCCGTCCGGGCGGATCTCTACTCGCTCAGCCGGACAGCGTAGCCCACGAGAATCTGAAGGTCGCGGTTGTGCAGGGCGAGCTCACCCCCGGCATCGGCGTTGATGTTCGTGAGGCCGAGCGTGTAGCGGATGTCCGCGGTCACCGCGCCTGGGCCGGCCGCTATGTCCACGCCGCCACCGAGAACCACGCCGAAATCGAAGCTTTGTGTCTCGACAAACCCCATCCCGATTTCCGTCGATTCCTCCGCACAGCCCGATTGTCTGAGTAGGTCGCCGGAACGGTACGCAACCCTACAGCTCAGCTCGAGGGCGAGCGTCGGTCCGACATAGAGGCGCGGCTCGAGCGGGCCGTGCAGCGGCAGGGTCAGAGCGATGGGGACCAGTAGCTCGAGGTAGTTGATGGTGACGTCGGCGCTGGCCAACTCCTGGGTCGTCTGGCTTGCGTCTCCGCCGAAGAAGGCCGTCTGCGACGGGATCTCGTTGTCCGACCCCTTCCCGACGAATTGCAGTTCCGGCAGAAGCGCGAACCAAGGCGCGAAGCGAAGCTCGGCGAACCCACCGAAGGCGAAGCCGACGCGCGTGCCGAATTTGACGAGATCGTTTTGGAAGTCGGACAAACTAACGCCGGTCCGTAGACCGGCGCCCAGTTGCTGCGCATGGGCCTGGCCGGCAATACCCTGTGCCAATAGCAGGCTCAGAGCGATCACCCACGATCGTCTCATCGTCACCTCCCGGCTCGCCTGGCGGTCGCGAGCCTAGCCGAGGAGCAGCTCCGGCAGGTCGGCAAGCGAGTCGACCACGAGATCCGGCCGAACGCTTGAGCGGGCCAACTCATCGGCGTCGAACTTGCCGGTCCGGACGAGGATCGCCTGGCACCCGGCTTCTTTGGCACCGGCGATGTCGCTCTCCAGTGTATCACCAACCATCGCCACATCGGCAGGCTCGAGCCCCATGGAGCCCGCGGCCGCATCGAAGAGCGGCTGGCTGGGCTTTCCCACCAGCGTCGCAGTACGGCCGCTGGCGTACTCCAGCGCTGCCACGAACGCGCCGGCATCCACGGCGAGTCCGCCGCCCGTCTTCCAGTAGCGGTTGCGATGAAGCGCCAGGAACTCGGCGCC
>JBDHHZ010000445.1:0-2616 GCA_039589115.1 Gemmatimonadota bacterium
CCGGTGCTGCAGGAGGGTAAGCTCGTCGGGGTCGTGCGGTCGGTCGACGTGTTTCACGACCTGGCCCAACTGGTGAGATAGTCGTGGCCTCATCAGGGAGGCTGCTCGCGAGGCCGTCGCTACCATGACCGATGAGGCGTTGTCCGAGAGAGTGACAGCCATGGCCGGCACCGGTCCCAAAACCGCTCCAGGCGGAGTGGAGCTGGCTCGCCCGAAGGGCACCGAGGAGGCCGAGAAGATAGACTGGAAGAGGGTCGTCTTCATCGTGCTCGGGTTGGTCCTCTTCATTCTGGTGTACAACGCGCCCACACCGGACCCGGCGGTCGACCCGCAGGGCCAGACCTTCCCTCTCACTCGGGAGGGCAAGGCGGCGCTGGCTCTCTTCTTCCTCGCAGCGATCTGGTGGGTCACCGAGGTGATCCCGATCGGGGTGACCAGCATCGCGATCGGCGTGATCCAGGCGCTCCTCCTAATTCGCCCCGCCCGTGTCGCCTTCACCGACTTCATGGATCCGGCGGTCTGGTTCATCTTCGGCTCGTTGGTTTTCGGGATGGTCTTCACCAAGACCGGTCTCACACGGCGGATGGCGTACAAGATGCTGTCGCTGGTGGGAGAGCGGACCAGCATGATCTATCTCGGCTGTTTCGTCATGACGGCGTCGCTCACGCTGGTCATGGCGCACACGGCTGTGGCCGCCACGGTCTTCCCACTGTTCCTAGCTATCTACGCCCTGTATACCGAGGAGAGTGAGCCGACGCGATTCGGTAAGGGACTGTTCATGGGGATGGCCTTCGTCGCCGGCGCCGGCAGCATCATCACGTTGCTCGGCGCGGCCCGCGGCGCGGTGGCGATCGGTTTCTTCCGGGACATCTCAGGCCGTTCGATCAGCTTCTTCGAGCTGAGCTACTACATGCTTCCGGTCGGCGTGGTGATGACGGCGGTGATCTGGGCCTTCTTCATGCTCTACTATCCGCCGGAGCAGAAGACCATCCCCGGACTGCGGGAGCGCGTGCAGCGCCTCTATGACAGGCTGGGCCCTATCAGCCGCAAGGAGATCCTCTCCATCGCGATCGTGCTGTCGACGATCGTGGTGTTGAGCCTTCGCTCGTTCATCCCCGCCTTGGAGCCGCTCGACAAGAGTGCGATCATCCTCGTGGCGACGGTCCTATTCTTCGTGTTCCGGGTCGTATCGTTGGAGGACCTGGAGCGCACCTCGTGGAACATCGTGCTGCTGTTCGGAGGCGCGATGAGCATCGGCTTCTGCCTGTGGCAGACGGGTGCGGCGGAGTGGCTGGCGGTCAAGTGGCTCGGCCTGCTGCACGGCACACACTGGCTGTTCTTCGTGCTTGGCATAGCGACATTCGTTCTCTTGATGACCAACTTGATCATGAACGTCGCGGCTATCGCCATCACGGTGCCGGTGGCATTGGTCATCGCTCCGTATGTCGGAGTCGCTCCCGAGGTGATCCTCTTCGCGTCGCTCGTTGCCGCGGGGATGCCGTTCCTGTTGCTCGTCGGCGCCGCCCCCAACGCCATTGCATATGCCAGCAACCAGTTCACGACCGGGGAATTCTTCCGGGCCGGAATCCCCGCCAGCCTGCTGCTGCTGGTCGTACTGGCGCTGTTCGTGTGGGTGATCTGGCCAGCGATGGGGATGCCGGTACTGCTATAGAGCGGTTGCGGTTCGGCTTTCCGAGTCACGCACCATCTGTCGTGCACGTGAGTGCGCCGCCTATGAACTCGATTAAAACCACCTGGAGAGCGGTGGCCAGGTCCAAGTGAACGAAGTGGCCGAAGAGATGCCTGTGGGCTCCTAGTGACGGTGGGCCATCGTTCTATCGCTCTGAAGGCGCTTGTCACTCATCTGGCCGGATCCGGACGCTCGGTTCGGGGCCACTCTTGCCGAGCGACGTGGCCTGGTGAGGTCTTGTCACTGGTCAGACGGGGCTAGCGAATAAAGGCAGCGCGCCTTACTCGCTGCCGATCTGTCTCGAGCACGCGGAGTTTACCGCCCTCGACCCTCACCTCGTCGCCGACGCGGGCGACTCGGCCCAGTCGCTCGAATACGTATCCACCAAGCGTGTAGTGCGACTGGCTCTGCAACGCGAGGCCCAAGCGCTCGTTGATCTCCGATATCGGCACGATCCCGTCAATGCGTACCTCAAGATCGCCGACTTCCTCGAAGCGTAGTTGCTCCGTGTCACGCTCGTCCTGAAATGAGCCTACGATCTCCTCTAGGAGATCCTCGAAGTTCACCAGGCCCGCGGTCCCGCCGAACTCATCGATTACGATCGCCAACTTTGCCCGATCGCTCTGCATCTCACTGAGGAGGTCGCCCACTCGCCTGCTGGCCGGGACGAAGCGCGCTGGCCTCATGACCGCGCCTATTTCCCTTTCCCCTTCGCGCGCTGCACGCCAGAGGTCCTCTGCGAAGAGAAGTCCCACTACCTGGTCGATCGTGCCGTCGTATACGGGAAGTCGAAGGCACCCCTCGTCCAGCATCACGGCTTGAGCCCGCTCGGTACCGACATTGATAGGAACGGCAACCACCACTGTACGCGGTGTCATGACTTCTTCGACCTTGATGCGATCGAGATTCACCACGTTTCGGACCAC
>JBDHHZ010000446.1:0-2613 GCA_039589115.1 Gemmatimonadota bacterium
CGCTGGGGTTCCTGGGGCTCTTCGGTATCTGTTACGCTCTCTACGCCTCTACCTTCCCGCTTCTACCGCTTCGTGACAGCCTGATAGTCGGTTCACCGCGCTCCGGGCCGTATTAGCCGGTGGCCGGTCGGGCACGGCTGGGGCCCTCGCTTCATTGTAGCGCGGCGCTCGGGCAAAGACCCTGCACGGGCCAGGGCGCTCCAAATGTCCGCTCGTGGCCCCCGCCGTACCCTCCCTCTCGCGGATAGGAGTCCGCTACCCGGGTACCCTCCGAGACGTCTAAACTTCCCCGAACCCCCGAATCACCGACTCCCTGAATCGACTTCGAGAGTCCCCAACAGAGACGGCTGGGTCCACAGGTTCCTGTAGACCGCAAGAACGACCAACGAGTAGACGTTGGCCAGCGCCAGTGGAACGCTCAATAGCACGGGCCAACGAGGCAGGTAGTAGGCGCCTGCCAGCAGCAGGAACGCGTGGAAGATGAGGCCGAACAGCCAGGCGGCGCGTTTCATCTGGGTGAGGTTCGCAACGTAGCCGATGAGCAGCCCCGCAATCGCCAGCAGGGGGATGCCCCACTCGAAGATGAGGCCCGGGACCAAGAAGAACGTGCCGGCGAAGCCAAGTGGGACGGCCAAGACGCCCCAAATGGCGAAGTGAATCTCGATAAACGCGTTACTCTTCATTCGCTGGCTCTCTCACTGTCTCCGTGCTCCAAGGACGCACCAGCTTACCAAGGGAATTGCCACCAAGCAAGTCTACTGGGAATTCTCGAACGTGATTCGGTGATTCGGGGGACCGGGGAAGTTCAGATGTCTCGGAGGCAACGAGGACGAAGGCGGGCTCCTCTTGCCGCGCTAGAGAGGGAACGGCTGGGGCCACGAGCGGACATTTGGAGCGCCCTGGCCCGTGCAGCATCTTGGCCCGAGCGCCGCGCGACATGAAGCGAGGGCCCCAGCCGTTCCCGACCGGCACCCGCGACAATGAAGCGAGGTCCCCAGCCGTGCCCGACCGGCACCGCCGGATCTCCGATTCCTAAACGGAGAAGTATTTCGCTTCGGGATGGTGTACGACCAGCGCGGCAGTTGCCAATTCTGGAATCAGCGCACCGAAGTCGGTCAGTTCCATGTTCAGCCGCTCACGCGCCGGCAGCAGCTCGAAGACGATGCGATGCTGCCGGTGGTCCGGGCAGGCGCCATAGCCCCACGAGTATCGCAGCCCGCGATCGGCATCGATCCCCAGCTCCTTGCGGATCACGCGGTGTACGTACTCCGCGCCCGCCTCCGCCAGCCGCACGCCGAACCCGTGCAGGTAGTATCCCTCCGAGTAGTCGCCCGACTTCATCAGGGCATCCGACTTCTCGAGTATCGCATCCCCGGCGGTGACGATCTGCAAGGCGATCACGTCGCGATCGCCGTCCGCGCCGTCCACGAAGTAGTCGGCCAGGCACAGCTTGTCGTGGTCTTCTTGTCGCGGGAAGTCGAAGCGCGCGATCTCCAGCTCCGGGTTCGCCGGGTCGAAGATGACCACGTCGTCTCCACCCGAAGTCGCCGGGAAGAAACCATAGGCCGCCTGCGGGCGCAGCCAGCCGCTGGCCAGGGCCTCCTGCTTGTAGCGCTCGAGCCGGGGCTCGAACTCGTCTTTCAGCAGGCGCTCCCACCTGTCGCCTTTCGCGTTCTTGGCACCCCAGTGCAGGCGGTACAGCGTGTTCAGGTCGATGAGTGGGAACAGCTCGGCGAGCGGCAGCCGGTCGAGCACCCTGACGCCCCAGAACTCTGGTGTGGGGACCTCGACCCGGCGCGACGGGCCGCCCGACCCGGCCAGGCCGGCACGCATCGCCTTCGCCTTCTCTTGCAGAGCGGCGCGTTTCGCGACGCCGTCGAGGATCTCGGCCCGGCGAGCCCCCACGAACTCGGCGCGACGCTCCCGATCCATGAGAGCGTCTATAGCAGCGAGCCCGGCGAAGGCATCTTTGCAGTAGAACAGTCCCGGCGGATATACGGTCTCTTTCGCCTTGTCGACGAAGGCGGCGTTCCGCACGAAGGACGGATTGATGGCGGCGCCGCCGACGAGTACCGGGTAGTCCAGTCCTCTGGAGTGAAGCTCCTGCACGCAGAGCGGCATCTGCTTCGAGGTAGACACCAGCAGAGCCGAGAGGCCGATAGCGTCGGCTCCGACTTCCTCCGCCTTCTCGATGACTCTGTTTACGGGAACCTGCTTGCCCAGATCGTGGACGGTGTAGCCATTGTTGCTGAGGATCGTGCCGACCAGGTTCTTGCCGATATCGTGCACGTCGCCATAGACGGTGGCGAGCACGACCACACCCTTCGTTTGACCGTCGAGCTGGTCGAGATAAGTCTCGAGGCGCGACACCGCCTTCTTCATCACCTCGGCCGACTGCAGCACGAAGGGCAGGATGAGCTCGCCGGTCCCGAACTTGTCGCCTACTTCCTTCATCGCGGGCAACAGCACTCCGTTCAGCACCTGCACCGCCGCCTCGTTCCCGCCACCGCGGCCTTCGATGGCCGAGTCGACGAGACCCTCGACACCCTCCTTCTTGCGGTGGAGGATCATCCAGTGGATCGCCTCTTCCGGGCCCATCGACGCCGTTGGGTC
>JBDHHZ010000447.1:0-2603 GCA_039589115.1 Gemmatimonadota bacterium
GGTTATCGTTATCAGAGCGATAACATGCAGTTCGTGGCGGCGAACACCGAGGTGGAAGAAGGCGTCCACCTCGTTTTCACCAGGTCACCGCACACCGGATATTTCTCCCGCTACCCACCGAACGAGGACGAGCCGAGACTCATGGGACTGCCGGAGCTTTCACTGGCCCTCATGACGGACGCCGGTGACCTGGTCCTGATCTCCGGCTGCTCGCACAGCGGGATCGAGGAGATCGCGAAGGAAGCGAAGCACGCCACCGGCGCCGACGTGGCGCTCGTCACCGGCGGCTTCCACCTCGTCCCCTACTCCGCCGAGTACATCACGGAGCTCGCCAACACGATGAAAGACGAGCTGGGGGTGCGCCTTGTGGCACCTACCCACTGCACGGGCAACGAGGGGATCGCGATTTTCGAGGAGGTCTACGGCGAGCGCTGTGTGAAAGCCGGACTGGGCACACGCATACCTTTTCCCGGTTAGCCCACAAGGGAGGCGGCGCGACTTCGCGCCGCCTCCGCCATCCTGCAATCCTGCCATCCGGCTTCCACCGCGGAGACCCCCGAACGCACTTGACCGGCGCTTGACTGGCCGCTCGTACCCTGCGGCGTGACCTGGACATCGAACGAAAGGAGGTTACAGCATGTTCGCTACCAGGATGGTCTGGCTCGCTGCCGCGCTCGTGGTGACGATGTCGGTCGAGGCCCTCGCTCAGGACGAGCCGACCGTAGGCGTGGGCTCCAGGGTCCGGGTATCGGCGCCGGAGGTCGCCGGCGATGAGCTCATCGGCACCGTCGACACTGTCAGGAATGACACCCTGGTGGTCCTGGCCGGCGACCCTTCCGTGCTCTGGATTGTGCCGTTCCCGTCGATCGCAAAGCTCGAGGTGAGCTCAGGCAAACGGTCACACGCTGGGAGGGGCGCTGGCATCGGCTTTCTCGCCGGCCTGGTGATCGGTGGAGCAATTGGGTACGCATCTGGCGATGAGAATTGTGGCGGCAGCGGGTGGGGCAGCCTCTGCATAGAGAAGTCCGAGTTAGCAGTCGCAGCCGGCTTGGGATTTGGCCTTGTCGGCATCGGGATCGGGGCGCTGGTCGGAAGCGGCTTCGAGGCGGAGCGCTGGGCGTACGTGCCACTGGAGAACATCCGGGTCGGTCCGGCGCCGCAGGTCACTTCCGGCTTGGCGATATGGTTGTCGTGGCCGTCCGGCTAGTCGGGACGACGCGGCAGCAGGATGTCGATGGACTCGCCGGACGTGATCTCCGGCAGCCGCACGCGCAGGCCGTGCGCTCCGTAGTGCGACTCTAGGATAGCCTCGCCCAGTTCCGGTGCCGCGAAAGTCGAGCCGTCCTCGGGCAGGTAGACGTGCAGCCAAGCCGACTCGACCGTTGAAGTGCCACTGTTTCGGACGGAGAGCACGGCGCTGCGATCGATGCGCTCGCGCACTTGCAGCTCCAGGTGCGAGCGCTGCAACCACCATTCGGCGATGTCGGACGCCCGGGCAATCCAGACGTCGCCGGCCTGCTGCGCGGAACGCACCGCAGACTCGATGGCATCGACGCGGCGCTCGGAATCGATCAGCTGGCTGTGCAGCGTTATAAGATCCAACCCGCCCAGCGATCGCATCTTCTCCAGCCCACCGAGGAACGCAGCACGCAGCGAGTCGGGTCGTATCTCACCCCGGTCGACTATCACCGCGTAATCGTCATCGACGACACGGGGCAGGACGACGATGCTGCCCGAGCTAACGTCGAAGACCTCGGGAGCGGCGCTGCGAGCGCCGTTCGTGCCGGCGATGTACTTGCCACCGCTACGGCGCCACGCCTCGAGGGTCAGCGAATCGAAGACCTCGCGCGGCGGCCGGAAGCCCGCCGGCAGCTCGCCGGTCCAGGCCGCGATGTCGGTCCGCGCCTGGTTCACGCCGGCCAGCTGGGCGCCCCAGGTGCGGCCGCCGGCCTGGCGGTGATCGACGCTGTGGCTACCCACTTCGCCGACCGCGCCGAGCGTCGCCGCCAACTCGGGATGCTCCAGTGCGAGCTGGGTCACGACGAAGAAAGTGAGAGGGAGGTCGAGCTCGGCGAAGCGCCGGGCCAGGCGGCGGCTGTTACGGAAGCTGTGCTCCACATCCTGGGTCACGGCCATGGCAGCGTGGTAGCCGCCGGGCCACGGTTCCACGTCGGCCACCGTGTGACCTGCCGCCCAGAGAGCAGCGTTCTGGGCGAGCCGGTCGATGAGTCGCTGGTCGCGCTCGCTGGCGGCCACGTCGAGACGATAGCCGAACCAGGCGAAGCGGCCGCCAGACTGGGAGGTGCGGGCGATCGCTGCACCGCCCGCACCACCTTCGGACGCTGACAGGGGGTTCAGCGCCCAATCAGACCAGAAGATTCCGGACCCTTCCGCACGCAGCGTGATCCACGGCTCGGTTCGTAGTTCCAGGCGAGAACCAGAGGGTAAGCCGGCCGCGACCACGCTGCCGTGCGGAACTACCAGGTAAGAGGGAGGTCGTCCGTTTAGGGTCCCGGCCGTCTCTGCTCCGGCCAGATCCCGCAGGAACTCGTATCCCAGCCAATCACACTTCTCGTCCCGGGCGCCCAGCGCCCACGTGACCA
>JBDHHZ010000448.1:0-2593 GCA_039589115.1 Gemmatimonadota bacterium
ATCAGTTCCGCAATGCGTACGGGCGCAGCCCTCTCCAGACGCGGCGCGCGTGGGCGAGAACGATCCATGCTCTTCTGAGTGACGGAGGACCGGCAGCATGAAGTGGGTGGGCGGCACTCTGGCGGCTCTGGTGCTCCTGGGAGGCACCGCCTTCGTATACCGGGTGCCGCTGATGCTCCGCGCCATCGGATTCGTGGCGCATCAGCAGTTCTCGATCTGTCCGAACAAGGATGTCGCCTGGGCATCGGGTCCCGACCCGCGCGGCCGAGCCGCTGATCGGTCGGCCGTGCGCTGAGCTCGGCCCCGTCGAGATTCGCGAGTGGTACGACGCGTATCAGCCGACCGACGAGGACGGATCGCCGATCAAGCGCGAAGACCACCCGATGCACCTGGCACTTCGCAGATTGCAGCCGAGCTACCGCCGGTTCCTGTATCAGGGGCTCGACGGAGTGCGGCGGCTCGCCGAGGGCACCGCGTTCCGGCTCGTGGGTCAGCGCCAGCGCCACCTCGGCGCCGTGGGAATCTTCTGGGAGGGGTCGCCGCTAGCGTGATGAGCTTGGAGTTGGTGAGCCAGTCCGCGAGGCTCATGGGATGCTCTATTTCATTCTTATGGTTCCGCTGATGCGGTTCGTCCACGTCCCGTCCGGCCAGATGTGCCCGTCCTTCCACTCGGAGCTGCCTTCGAGGCCCTCGTACTTGCCTGTGCCGCCGATGTAGCGCGCGGTGCCGACACCGGTCTTGCCCTGCCACACGGTCCACGCCAGGTCCCCGTCCGCATCGGCCAGGTCGCAGAAGCCACTGCCCGTCCAGCTCACTAGGAACCCGTTGGGTCCCATCTCCTTGCCGCTGAAGCTGCCGATACAGGACAGCTGGGAGAGGTGTAGCGGGTTCTTGGGATCGTCCGCGAGGAAGAAGCCCGAGAACACCTGACGCACGACGATGGTTCCGTTCGGCAGCTCCATGATCTTCAGCGGCTCCCGCTTGAAGACCTGATCTGCACTGAACGCAATCTCCTCCGCGCCAGCGGGCCGAGTGACGCCCAGCACGAGGGCCAGGCACGTGACGAGCGAGAAGTACCTGCGGGTCATGGCATACCTCCTTCCAGCCTCGGATTGTGGCTGGACCTGAAGCGATCATAGCCCCAGCTCCATAAGGGGGGATCGCAAGTCACGACCGCGACTCGCCCCGGGACGAGTTCTCGTTCCCTGCACGCGCGCGGCCCGCAGCCGAGAGCGGCAACTGCGAGCCTCGACTGGCGGATCAGCTGTCGCGGATCGCCGCCTCAGAGGGACACCCGAAGAATGGCGAGCCCTGCCTCGGTGCCCTGCCGGTTCCCTGCAGCGGCTGCGCAAGTACTCCCGCCTTAGGGAGCCCCACTTAACAGAACGCCCGGTTCCACAGTGTGATCGCGCGTGTCGCCGAATTCTGACGCGCTCGCACCGTTGCGGCGACCACGAGCCCCCCGGACGACGGCTTCCCTCGCGGCTCCTACTTGGCGACGCACCCCATCGAGGCGCGGTCAAATCGACAATCGTCTGGTCGATTCGACAGGGGCTCGTCGTTCTGCCAATCGCTTCTCAGGCATGCGAGGAAGTCGCGATATTGGACTTTTCGCCCTTTGCTTCTCACACCAAAGATACCGTCGCAGAACTGCTCCTGAGAGCAGCCGTTGCCATCGACTTCTGTGTTAGCTGGTGTGTCGGCGCATTGGTCCGTCGCGTCAGCCTCGCCGTCGTCGTCCGCATCGGCGGCGGGGGGCGCGGCTCGGCACTCCGCAAGGTCGACCGTGCACTCCAAAAGGGAATCCAGGCACTGCTCCAAAGGTGTGTTTGCGACCTCTGTCGCGGTTGGATCGCGGCTTGGAGTAGTAGCAGGATCGTCCGTCGGGATGGCGAATGCGCCCAAGAGGACGGTCCCTTGATTGGCCACCTCCAGCACGTCACTCGGCAAGGGGGCGTCAATGACGACGTCGAAGATGACGGATGCACTAGCACCGCTCGGTATAGTGCCAAATTCTACCTCCACGATGCGGTCGCCGGCACTGTTCCCCACAATGACATTTCCCTGGGAGGCTACGACGCTCCCCACTACGAGTTCCGTGTTTCCATCTGGCTCGTCCTGAAACGCGACGTCTGAGGCATCCTCTTCACCAACATTGGTGATGGTGACCGTGTACTGCAGCGTGTCTCCTGGCTCCACCTTCCCATCGCCATCATTGTCTACCAAGTGGAAGTCGTCCTTGGTGGCTTCGAGGCCCGGGCCGGGAATGTTCACAATCGTCACGTTAACAGGCACGTTCTCAAAGGTGCTTCCGAAGGCTGGATAGAACCCGAAGATGATGTCGCCGCCATCGAAGTTCACGTCGAGTGCGCTCCCGCCAATGTCGTCGCGGTCCATCAGCATCTCGGGCCCAATCACCCCGCCCAAACCACCCTGCAGCGGGTTCACGGCGTTCAGCACTCCCGCGAGGAAATTGCCCAGTCGCACGCCGCCGCTCCTGGAAAGCTCAGAACTCGAACAGCTCGACCACGGAATGGAAGCGGCTGCTCTGCGCGGCGGTGTAGTCGGGCTCGATCGGGACCACCGTGATGTA
>JBDHHZ010000449.1:0-2578 GCA_039589115.1 Gemmatimonadota bacterium
GGAATCGCTCGCGCGGCAGCATGTCGGCCAGCAGTTCTTCCAGCATGCGTTCGCCGAACGCACCACGCAGTTGCGGTGGCTGTAGCACCTTTTGGAGCTCCGCCAGCCCGACACCCAGCTGCTCGACGTTCTCGGTCGCCTTCTGGAGCAGCCCGATCCGCTGACTCAACTCGTGCGCCTGCAGCCCCTGCTCCCGCAGCCGCTCATCCACCCCGGACCGCAGAGCCTGGACCTCCCTCTGCAGGAGTTGGAGCGACGCCGGCGGTGCATCGGCCATGCGCCTGACCTCCCGCTCCATGCGCAGCTGACGCCAGGCCATCCATAGAATGACCAGGAGCAGTGTGGCGAGAACGACCGTCACGGCATTCATGTCGACCTCCGGAGACCCAGCCGCTCGGCCTGCAGGATCGGCAGTGCAATGAGCCGCCCGGGGGCGGCGCCGGCGCTGTCCGGCGGCCTAGGTCTAAGTTAATGAGGGGTTTAGCTGGCTGGCTGGAGGCGTACAGGCCCAGAGTACCTGATCGGAGCCGGCGCCGCAAGCACTCGCGGAAAGTTGCCAAAAAGATTAAATTGTTAAACGTTATAGTCAGCCAAGACACAACCTGGGAGTAGTGAGATGTCGTCCGACGAGTTTTCGTTCAAGGCATTCAGCGAGCACGCCTTCTACCGAGAGGTCAACGAGGCGCTGGTGGACCGCGCCCACCTGGAACGCGGCATGACCGTGGTCGACGTCGCCTGCGGCAGCGGCGCTATCACGTCGCTGATCCTCGAAAAGATCAACGGGGCGAAGGAAGCGATGGTGATCGGCGTCGATATGTCGGCGACGGCGCTGCGCGAGGCTGCTGAGAAGGTAGCCGGCGCGAGGGATGCCGTAGTGGAGTTCGTGCAGACGCGCGCCGAGGAGATGTCGAAGAGCATCAAACGTGCGGTGGACGCGGTCGTCTTCTGCAACGGCATCCACTATATCGAGGACAAGCACCGCCTGCTGTCTGAGGTCTACCGGACGCTGAAGCCCGGCGGCGTCTTCGCGTTCAACACGGGGTTCTTCGAGGGCGCCCTGCCGCCCGAAACGCTGAAGTACTATCGCAGCTGGATGATCAAATCGCTGCGCAAGTTGAAGAAGGAGCACAACCTGAAGCCCGAGCGTTCGAAGGTCGAGTCGCGGATTCATCTCAACGCGGAAGAGTACCAGGACTTGTTGAAAGCTGAGGGCTTCGAGATCAAGTCGGCGGAGATCTTCCCCGGCGAGGTTACCGAGGAGGGCTGGGTCGACCTGAGCCGCTTCTCCGACTTCATCGCCGGTGCGCTTCCAGGCATCCCACTGAAGACGGCCAGCGACGTGTTGGTATCGTCGCTGCGCGAAGTCTTCGAGGAGTACGAACTGGATGTCTGGCCCCGCAACTGGCTGACGGTCGTTGCGGCCCGGCCCTAGAAACACGCCCACAACATCTCGAGGGGCCGGCGACGGCCCCTTTTTCTTGGCCTTTCCTCCAGACGGGCTAACTGGGAATCAGTCTGCCGAGCTTGGCCAGCAGGTTAGGATCGTCGCTGGTCAGGAGCGTGCGGAGTCCGCGGTCGAGCACTGTCAACAAGGGCCGGTCCGGACCGCCAACGATCATGTGAGGAATCACATCACCGCCCTTCAGGAAGAAGGCGACGGCCACCAAAGCGTCGACTATTGCATGCAGCCGGAAGGACTGAGTCTCGCCGCCCAGATCCGGGTACACGGGTCCTTGGCATCGTTCCACCTTCAGATGCCGGTAGAGGCTGACGCTCAGGGGATCGAAGTGCTGGCCGCCAGAGCCGATGAGCTCCGCCTCCGATGTCTTGAGCACGAAGGATACACGGTCGACCAACTTCTCGAAGACCAGAGTCGTCACTATCTCGAACAGCACGCCATTGAACTCCGCTTCGCCGAGCTCGTGGACGGTGCCGTCGATCTCTAGCTGGTACCGGGGTTGGAACTTTTCGGTCTCCACAACGGCCTCACGGTTGCCGGAACGATCCCGCGAACATCATAGGAAACGCCTGGCCGGCTGGCAACGGAAAGCATGTTGCCTGTAGCCTCCCGCGACGACACCTTATCGCCATGCCTGCGAATCTGACTCCTGCGTACCACTCTGCCGAGAAGCGATATCGGCAGGCCAGCTCGCCCGAGGAGAAGCTGGTGGCGCTGCGAGAGATGTACGCCGTCATGCCCAAGCATAAGGGCACCGACAAGCTTCAGGCGGACATCAAGCGGCGCATGGCACAGCTGAAGGAGCAGGCGAAGAAAGCGACGGCCACCCGACAGGCACCGATGTGGGTGATCGAAAAAGTCGGCGCCGGTCAGGTCCCGGTGATCGGGCCACCCAACGCGGGAAAATCGGCGATCGTCGCCAAGGTCACCCACGCGGACGTCAGGGTCGCCGAGTACCCGTTCACGACCCAGACGCCGATCCCGGCGATGATGCCGTTCGAGAACATCCAGATCCAGCTGATCGACGCGCCGGCCTGGTCCGAGGACTTCGACGTCGGCTGGATCCCAGACCTCACCCGCAGGGCCGACGCCTGTGTGCTGGTCGCCGATCTATCGGAC
>JBDHHZ010000450.1:0-2833 GCA_039589115.1 Gemmatimonadota bacterium
GCAGCTGGCCGCCACGCTGCGCACGATCGCCGCCGAGGGCAGGTCCGCCTTCTACAACGGCACGATCGCCGACCTGATCGTGGATGAGATGCGCAGGGGTGATGGCCTGATGACCCACGAGGACCTTAGGCGATACCAGGCGAAGTGGCGCGATCCGATCAGCTTCGAGTACCGCGGTCATACGATCACCTCGATGCCGCCGCCATCCTCGGGAGGTGTGACCATCGCCGAGATCCTGAACGTCCTCGAGGGCTACAACCTTGGAGAGCTCGGCTTCAATTCAGCCGATGTGATCCATCTGGTCGCCGAGAGCTTCCGCCGCGCTTTCGCCGACCGCAACTACTACCTGGGCGACCCCGACTTCGTGGAGATGCCTATCGAGCGGCTGATCAGCGATCGAGCTCAGAGCCAGTATCTCGAGGAACCGCGCTTCGCCTTCCGAATCGTTCAATCGGGTGCCCGTGCTCTCCGAAGGAACAAACACCACGCACTACTCGATCGTGGACGGAGAGGGCAACGCGGTCGCCCTGACCTACACGCTCAACTCGAGCTACGGCTCCGGCGTCGTCATCGACCGGGCCGGCTTCTTCATGAACAATGAGCTCGACGACTTCACGGTGCGTGCCGGCTACGCGAACCAGTTCGGGCTCGTGCAGAGCGAGGCCAACCTGATAGGCCCACGGCGCAGGCCGCTCTCCGCCATGACACCGACGATAGTGGTCGACCCACAAGGCGAGTTGCTGATGGTGGTGGGCTCGCCGGGCGGTCCCAGGATCATCACCGCCGTCGCTCAGACGATCATGAACGTCATCGATTTCCAGATGGACGTGCGCAACGCCGTGGACGCACCGCGCATTCACCATCAGCTCATACCAGACGAGATCCAGTTCGAGCAAAACGGTCTGGAAGGCAGGACGGTGGGGATCCTCTCGAGCTACGGACACAGGATCTCCTCCAGGACCTACTACTTCGGGGACGTGCAACTGATCATCCGCGGAGCAGACGGAACGCTGTACGGTGCGTCGGACCCACGGCGGGAAGGCGGCAGGGCGTTAGGATACTGATGTGCTGAAGCAGCTCACGCCCTTACTACCCTACGCCCGCCGCTACCGGCGGCGGATCGCCGTCGGGCTCAGCTTGGTGCTGGTGAGCAATCTGTTCGCGCTCTCATGGCCCTATCTGCTGAAGCTGGCCATCGACGCGCTGGAGCAGGGGATCACGCCGGCCGGGCTGGCGCTCTACGCAGGTCTGATCGTCGTCCTTTCGCTGATCGGCGGTGCCGGCAGGTATCTGATGCGAGAGCGGATGAACGGTATGAGTCGCCACGTGGAGACCGACCTGCGCGACGACTATTTCGCTCATCTCCTCAGAATGGCGCCCGATTTCTACGGGCGCGTCTCCACCGGCGAACTGATGAGCCGGGCCACCAACGACATCCCCGCCGTCCGCTTGGTCATCGGCCCGGCGCTCATGTACCTGGTGAACACCACGGTGGTCTCGATCATCGCGCTGACGATGCTCATCCTGATCGATCCGCGCCTGACGCTCTTCTCCATCCTGCCGCTGGCGATAGTGCCACCGACCGTCATCTACTTCGGGCGCGAAATCCACAAGCGGTTCGAGGCGATCCAGGCACAGTTCGGTCGCATCTCCACCATGGCGCAGGAGAACCTCGCAGGCGCGCGCATCGTCAAGGCCTACGTGCAGGAAGGTGCCCAGGCGCGTGAGTTCGCCGGACTCAACCGCGACTACATGAAGCTCAACATACAGCTCGCCAAAGTCTGGGGGCTGTTCCACCCAGCGCTCATGATGCTCACCGGGCTGGGCGCCGTGATCGTGCTCGGCGTAGGCGGCCGCGACGTGATAATGGGGCGAATCACCATCGGCGACTTCGTCGCCTTCGCCTTCTACCTGCTGCAGCTGATCTGGCCGATGATCGCACTCGGCTGGGTGATTAACCTGTTCGAGCGCGGTGCCGCATCGATGGGTCGGATCGAGGAGATCATGAGCGTCGAGCCAGCGATCCGCGATGCGGAAAGGCCGGTGGAGGTCGAGGCGCCGGCGGGCGGCATCGAGTTCCAAAACGTGTCGTTCCGATATCCCGGGACCGAGCGCTACGTGCTGCGTGACGTCTCATTCACCATCGAGCCCGGCCAGAGCGTCGCCATCGTCGGGCGCACCGGCTCGGGCAAGAGCTCGATCGTACGGCTCGTTCCGCGCCTCTATGATCCCGACGACGGCGAGGTTCTGCTGGACGGCGTGCCGGTCAGCCAGATTCGCCTCGAACAGCTGCGCCGCCTCGTCGCCATGGTGCCTCAGGAACCCTTCCTCTTCTCCGAGACGCTGGGCGCCAACGTCGCCTTCGGACTCCTCGACAGCCACGACCAGCAGCACGTGGAAGAAGCCGCCGCGATCGCCCAATTGGCTGAGACGATAGAGGACTTCCCGGACGGCTACGACACCCAGCTCGGCGAACGCGGCATCAACCTGTCCGGCGGCCAGAAGCAGCGTGCCACATTGGCGCGGGCCCTGACCCGCGAGGCGCCGGTACTGATCCTCGACGATGCACTCTCCTCCGTGGACACCCACACGGAGATGGCAATTCTCGAGGCGTTGCAGGACGTCTTCAAGCAACGCACCAGCCTCATCGTCTCTCACCGCGTCACCGCCGTGAAAGACGCCGACCTGATCCTGGTAATCGAGGACGGGGAGATCGTCGAGCGAGGCGTGCACTCCGAGCTACTGGAGGCGGACGGCGTCTACGCCCGCTTGCTGCGGCGCCAGTTGCTGGAGGAAAGCCTGGAGTCGGTGACCGGAGGCCGGTAGCCGGTGG
>JBDHHZ010000451.1:0-2786 GCA_039589115.1 Gemmatimonadota bacterium
AATGGTCGCCATTTCTCCTCCGGCGACGCCGGCGTCAGCAGGCTGACCCCGATCAGGAGTCCGATCGATACGATAACTCCCGGGATCACGATGTACTCGCTGCTGGCGAAATCGAACTCGTTGCCGAGGATCATCGTGGTGAAGCCGACGCCCAGGCGGCTGAGCACGCCAATGGCGATGATGACTCCCATACCGCCTGCGATGCAGGCCACGCCGCCCTGAGGTGTGACTCGTTTCCAGAGGAAGCAGGCGAGCAGCGCTGGCGTTAGGCTGGCTCCGACCAGCGAGTAAGCGTAGAGGGCCATCGAGAGGACCGTCTGGAACTGTGTGAGCAGGACGAGACCGATGAGCCCGAACAGCACCACCGAGATGCGCTGGAGCGCCAGCTTGCGCTTCTCCGCCGCCAGCAGGAAAGTGTTCCCTGTCGAGAGCACGATAGCGACGCTTGCCGCGAGGAGTATCGCGCCTCCCAGCATCGGCAGTCCGTGTCGAGCGATGAACAGGATAACGGTCTCAGAGGCAGCGCGGCCGACGATCGAGACCTCCTGCATCAGGTTCGGGTAGGCGGCCCGGCCTACGATGGCCAGCAGGGCCAACGCGGTCTCGAGGACGACGACGCCGAGCACCATGCCGATGACGGCTCTACGCGCCGCGGCTGCGTCCTTCGCGGAGAAGAACTTCTGGTACATGCCGCTCTCGCCGAGCAGCAAGAGAAACGTGGGCAGCGACACTCCGATCACCCACAGCAGGTTATGTCCACCGAAGATCGACACATGATTCTCGGGTAGCCTGCTCACGACTTCGCCGACCCCGCCCAGCTCGAAGACCATGTAGGGCAGGGCGAACAGTATGCCGAGTGTGATGATCGTGCCGTTGAAGATGTCCACCGTGACGATGGAGACCATGCCGGCCAGAGCGGTGAACAGGACGATGGCGGCGGCCGTGATGTACATGCCCATTTCGGGCGAGATCCTGCCGTCGGTGACGATGCTGAGGATCCAGCCGCCGCCGCGGAACTGATAGGCGGCGATGGTCACGTAGGCGAGGATGATGGCCAGCGTACCCAGAAGCCGGGCGGCCGCGTTGTACCGCTTCTCGAGCAGGTCCGGAACCGTGTATTCCGCGATGTGCCGGACCCGGCCGGCGATGAAGTAGGCCACGATCAGACCCATCCACGCGCCGAAGGAGAACCAGAGCTCCGCTATCCCCGTCCGGTAGGCGAGACCGGCGCCGCCGAACAGCGAGCCGGACCCGATCCAGGTGCAGACCAGGGTGCCGACCAGGAGCAGCACGGGGACGTTACGGCCGGCCACCATGAAGTCCTCGTGGCTCTTCACCTTCCGGGACCGCCAGAGGCTGACCGCGATGAGGATCAGCGGATACCCGAGAACGACTGCGACCAGCAGGTTCATGGACCTCCTCCAGACGCCTGTTCGCTACGGTTTGGCCTGTGATCTGGACAGGAAAAGCGGCGGAATGTTAAGGCGAGGAGCCACGCTGGAGCAAGGGACGCCAGCGCGCCCTTGTCAGAGCAGGGCGAGGGCCTAGGATAGGGCCATGGCTTTCGAGGTATACGTGATGCGCCACGGCGAGACAGAAGCGAAC
Source organism: Gemmatimonadota bacterium (assembly GCA_039589115.1). Classification (GTDB taxonomy): domain Bacteria; phylum Gemmatimonadota; class Gemmatimonadetes; order Palauibacterales; family KS3-K002. The sequence continues at coordinate 1,606 of JBDHHZ010000451.1, forward strand.
GTGCAGCAGGTCCTGGTAGGCAGGGAGGACTCGCCGTTCACCGATGCGGGCCGGCTGCAGCCCGGCCAGGTGGCATGCCACCTGATGGGCCGCCCGCTGGAGTGCATCTACAGCAGCCCCATGGAACGGACGCGGCGGACGGCGGAGCTGGTTCTGGCGACGCTGGCGCGGCCGATCCCCATCGAGACGCGCGAGGCGATCGCCGAGATCGACGCCGGCGAGTTCACGGGTCTCAACTTCCAGGAAGTGCGGAGTCGCGTTCCGAACGATGCGATCCTGGGTGAGTTCCGCTATCCCGGCGGCGAGTCGTGGGGGGATGTGCAGGCCAGGTCTCTGGACTTCGTCTTGAGTTTGGAGGCCGTCCACGATGGGACGGCGGTGCTGGTGGTGACGCACGCGGGCGTGATCGCCGGCCTGGTGGCGGCCTACGTGGGCGAGCCGATCGAGCGCTACATTCGCACGCGCTTCTGTCACGACTTCCTGGGTCGGCTCACCGTAGAAGCGGGCGCTTTGACAGGGTATGAGAAGATCACGGGTACGGTGGACAGCTGGATTTAGATGGCGGCGACGCAGATCGGAGTGACTCGATGATGCTTTCGGCGACGGACTGGCGGAACGCGGCGCTGATCTTGGCCCTGGCGCTCGCCGGGTGCACGCCCGGCGAGGAGGCGGCGGAGCAGGGGGAAGAGGTGGCGCCGGCGGCCGAGGCCGGGATGGCGGAGGAGTCGGGGACGTCGGAGACGGGTGAGGCGGCGGCCGAGGTCGAGACGCCGCCGGAGATGGAGGCCGCCGAGGAGTCTCCCGGCGTGACCGGCGGTCCTCCCGGAGCGGTAGCGCCGGCAACAGGTGGAGAGGCGCAAGGCGTGCGTAAATGGGTGCTGCTCGAGTTCGCGCGCGCGGTGGAGGATGCGGATGTCGAGTGGTTGGAGGCGAACGGCTTCCACGTGGATTCGGTAATGAGCGAGACGTTGGTGCGCGGCTGGTTGGCGGAGTCGGCGGGTGCTGAGGCGATCTCCAGCGATCCCCGAATCGCCCGGGTGCGCACGCAGATGCGCTGACCCGAGCGATCCGGTTCGCCTCGGCTACTGAGTGATCGTCACGACGAAGTTGCCGTTGGGCAGCAACTCGTTGTCGGTTCCGGCCACCTCGTGGAGGATGCGACCGTAGTTGCCCACGTTGGC
>JBDHHZ010000452.1:0-2548 GCA_039589115.1 Gemmatimonadota bacterium
TGGCGTGGTCGGCGAGGCCGAGCTCTTTCGCCGTGTTGGTGATGTGCCAATCGTTGCGCTCGAGGGCAGCGACGATGATCTGGCGTTCCGCCTCGGCCTTGAGGTCCTGGAAGGACCCAGTGCGCGAGCCAGTGGTCGGCGGCGCTTGAGCAGCGCGGATCTCGGCGGGCACCTGCTCGACGTCGATCGTGTCGTGGCCCGTGGCGATAATCATGCGCTCGATGATGTTCTTCAGCTCGCGGACGTTGTTGCGCCTCCAGTCGTAGGCCATGAGGAGCTGCAGCGCCTCGGGACCGATCTTCTTAGCCCGCACGCCGAATCGAGCGCAGGTGTCGGCAAGAACGTGTTCGCAAAGTTCCGGCAAGTCGGACAGTCGATCGCGCAGTGGCGGCACCTGCAGCACGTGAACGTTCAGGCGGTAGAACAGGTCCTGCCTGAACTGCTTCGCTTCCGCCGTCGCCTCGAGGTCGCGGTTGGTGGCAGCGACGACTCGTGCATCGACTTTGATAGTGCGTTCGCCGCCCAGCCGTGTGACCTGACGTTCCTCGAGGACACGCAGCAGCTTCGCCTGTGCCGATGCGGGCAGCTCGCCGATCTCATCTAGGAAGAGGGTTCCGCCGGCAGCGACCTCGAAGGCGCCCTTGTGAGTGCGGTTCGCCCCGGTGAACGCGCCACGCTCGTGGCCGAATAGCTCGCTCTCCACCAGGTTCTCGGGCAGAGCGGCGCTGTTGATCGCCACGAAGGGTTTGTCCGGGTTCGCACCCAGACGATGGAGCTCGCGCGCGACCAGCTCTTTCCCCGAACCGCTCTCGCCGACGATGAGCACGGGGCTCGGGATAGGCGCGACGCGGGCGATCGCCTCCTTGAGCTTTCGCATGGCGGGGCTCGAGCCAATGAGCGGCGTATCCGCGCCGAGATCGCGCTTCAGCGATTCGACCTCGGCGACCAGCCTGACCCGTTCCAGCGCGTTCTCCACTTCGCGAACGACGCGCTCCATCGTTTCCGCCTTATCGATGAAGCCGTAAGCGCCCAGACGGATGGCCTGGACGCAGCGGTCATAGTCACCGGTTCCCGTGTAAACGATGACGGGCGTTTTATCGCCGCGGTCCTGCAGGGTGCGGAGCACCTCGAAGCCGTCGACCCCGGGCATCTCCAGGTCGAGGATCACGCAGTCCACGGCCTCGCAGGCCATGGTATCGAGTGCCTCCCGGCCATCCAGGGCGATGAGCGTCTCGTAGCCACCGACCCGCTTCAGGTCGTAGGCGTACTGCTCGGCCATAGCGGCAACGTCGTCGACGACCAGTACCAGCGTCACGTGCTCTCTCCTCCCCCGTCTTGCCCCGCGGCGCGCCCGGCATCGGAGCGGCGCTGGCCGGGAAGCTCAACGATGAAGCAGCTTCCCTTCCCCGGCTCGCTCTCCGCTCGAACCGAACCGCTCAGATCCATCACCAATCGCCGGACGATGGACAGGCCCAGGCCCGTTCCATCCTCCTTGGTGGTGAAGAAATCGTCAAAGATCTTGGCCAGCTGCTCCTCGTTCATCCCGCTGCCGGTATCAGTGACGGTTGTGCGGATCGTCGGAGCTTCAGCCTCTCCATCGATGATCGTCGTAGATACCGTGACCGTGCCGGGCTGGGACTCGAGGCTGTCGATGGCATTGTCGACGAGGTTCTCGAAGATCCGTCTCAGGACCACCGCGTCGCTCAGAACGACTGCCGCGCCCTCGGGCAGATCGATCTGCAGCTCCGCCTGGCCCGACCCGCGCGCCGCTGTCACCACCTGCCGAACCACTTCGTTCACATCGCACGGCTGACGATCGAAACGAGGATAAAGCCGCGCGTAGTTCGATGCGAGCGTCTCCAGGTAGGCTATGCCGGAATCGAGTGTGCCGCGCCGCTCCGAGAAGACCTCGGGCAAGCCCGCCGGGTCGTCACGGGCCACCTCGGCCAGGTGGCGAAAGACGTTGCGGATGGGCATTAGCCCGTTCTTGATGTCATGGTTGACCTGGCGCGCCAGCTCGCCAACCGTCGCGCGCCGCTCGGCTTCCTTGATGCGAGCGGCGCCGGCGCGCAGCCGCTCTGTCATGGCACCGAGCAAGCGCGACAGAGCGCCGACCTCGTCCCTGCGGTGCCGATCGAAATCGATATCGAGTCGATCGAGGTCGATCTTGGATGTTTTCTGGGCCAGCTCGGCGAGCGGCCGGCTGATGCGGGCAGACAGCCAGGTCGCCAGGATGAGGGCGATGACAGCGGTGACGACAACCGCCAACAAGAACCAATAGTCGATACTTCGCAGCAGAGCCTGCAGGCCGATCATTGGGTGGGTGACGCGAATGCTCGCCGGCACGACTTGGCCGCGTGCAGCATCGATGAACGGGACCCCGAGCTCCCGGACCATCGGTTCGAAGGTGACGTGCGTGGTCCTCATGCTGTCCGACCCCGTCGCGGCGGCCGCGGCCGAGCTCACCACTCCACCCGGATAGACGATAGAGACCTCGAGCTCGCCTTCCCGGGCAAGCCCGGATAGAAAGCGCTCCGCCGAAACGCCG
>JBDHHZ010000453.1:0-2526 GCA_039589115.1 Gemmatimonadota bacterium
GTCGGCGTCGGCGAACAGGTCAGTGTAACTGAACGCGAGGTCGAAGCTTTCGGACTCCGCCATGGCGCCAACGTTCCAGTAGAGCGACTCCCCTCCCCGAATCAGCGCCGCGCCTGACGCGCCCAGCGCCTGGGCGCGGGCGCCCACTGGGAGTTCGAGCCAGTTCGCTCCTCGGGTCCCGACTCGAGTGATCGATTGATCGGGCGCGGGCTCGAGTCCCTCCCCGACGTTCTGTGCCCAGGTACCTGAAGCGGTGATCAAGAGGCCCGCAACGGCTAGGGCGATAATCTTTCTAGACATGGACCAAGCCTCCCCGTTCACCGGATTATCACGAACTTCCCGATCTTATTCACTTCGCTGCCCGTCGCCGGGTCCGTCGCCGTAGCGACGAACACGTAGAGACCGCCTGCAACGTCGGTCCCTTCGCGGGTGCGCATGTTCCAGAACAAGTCACCATTGCCAGCCACGTCTTCGGGACCCCAAAAGATTTCCTGCACGAGTTGGCCGGAAACGGTGAAGATCCGCAGTTCACCCTCGGGCGGCAGATGCGTGAACATCAGCCGGGCATCATCCAGGCCCGTTGATGCGACCTGGAACTCCGAGTACATGATGTAAGGGTTAGGCACTACTTTGACGCTGTCCAGCTGCGCCGTGATGTCATGGCCGGCCGTGATGACATCCTCACCCGCCATGCCCGCCAGCACGTCGAACGCAGTTTGCTCCGGCGGTTGTACCGGCGCAATGAGCTGGACAACCAGGTTCTGCCCCGCGAAGTTCGACACCCAACCTTCTCCGGTGGCGCCGGCGCCGATTACCGGGTTGCAGCTTTCTCGAGGGTTCCTGCCGCAACTCACCATCGGCGGCATGAACGTGACCGCTCTTCTCTGTACCTCGATCGGTCTTCCCGACGTGTCCAGAACGACAGCGTCATCGTCGTTGATGACCACCGTGCTATCCACGGTCACGGTCTCGATGAAGAACAGCTGGTCGCCGGGCACCCAGGCATCGTCCGGCACGGTCACCGACAGCGTGTCACCGGTATTCACGTCCCCTAGCAAGATCGTGCTCGGGGACGTCGATCGCGCGAGCATCGCTAAGTCCACACTACGATCAAAAGAGGCGTTCCTTACCTGGAACGGAACACGGACAGCGACGAGGTCGTCCTCCGTGACACTCGTTCCCGTAGCATCGGCGATCGCCGCGGCCGTGGCCGCATCGGTGGCACCCGTCGCTCCGACGGCGCGTGCCTCGATGGACTGGTTGACTGCGTCGTTCGTCGCCTCCGGGTTGAAGAAGTCGAGCTCGAACGGCGATCCCGGCCCGAAGGTGAAGCCGGACCAGGTGATGTCATAACGGCCGTAGGCGCTGACTCCACCCGCCTGGTTGGACACGCTGGACTGATTGTCCCAGAACACCGTTGGGCTCACCGCACTCGCGATCTCGGGCCCACCGAGCTCCAGTTCGTAGAATTGGTCTGAGTACTGGCCGGCGCTCGAGTTGTCGACGCTCAGCACGAAGCCCGTAAACCCGGTGTAGTCGTCGACCGCCAAGCGTGATAGGAAGCTCGCCGGCGTCGTCCCTTCGCCATCGAGCACGATCGAGACTATCAGGGGCTCGTTGGTGTCGTCGCGGACGACGAGAACGCCCGTTCCATCCAGGACCGTCGTCGTTATTGTGGTGTCGGGTGGAGGGCTAATACTAACTGAACTCGTCGGCACGCCTGCGATCTCAACGCCGTTGGGGTTCGCCGTGGTTATCACCAGGGAATCGACCACGACGTCGCTGGCCGTGAGCCCGTCGCTCGTCGCATACAACACTTCGCGGGCGACGACTCGCGTCTGCAGCGTCTCCTCTCCTACCACGAATTCGACCACTTCGAACTGATTGCCGGTCAACGTACGATAACGCGCTTCCACCACATCGCTACCAGTGAATAGCACCTCGCTGGCTTCCACCAGCGTGAAGTCCGAGTCATCTGTGAAGACCGCCTGGTCCGGTTCCGACCCCGCCTGAACGGAGGCAGGAAGGTAGACGCTCGTCACGTTGGGCTCAGTAGTCGACGTGGCAAGCGGATTGGTGAGGCTGGGCGCAAGCACAAGACTGTCGGGCTCGACCGAGTCAAACGAACCGTCACCGGTCGTGTCCGTGGAATCCACGACCCCGAACGTCGCGCCGCGGGTCTGGCCGAGGATGGAATACAAGTACGAGAAGCCGGGCGTCACGAGCTCATCGTTCAACCAGTTTGGTGCCTCGTTCAGGTCATCGACTGGCAGCACCGCGAAGGCCTGCCACCCCGGGCCGAGCGTCGCCTGATCGACGTCGGTCGCGGGATCGCCGTCACAGTCGAGCTGGTTGTCGACTACATCGCTGGCCGTAAACGTTGCGCCGGCGTCGCACGACTTGTAGACCAATATCCTCTCCAAGTTGTCGCGCGCCCGCTCGCGAATCCTGTCCTCAAGACCGGGGTTCAGCTCGCGCAGTCTGGCCAGATCTCCGCCGGGCGCTGCAGCGAGCTTGTCAGCGAAG
>JBDHHZ010000454.1:0-2524 GCA_039589115.1 Gemmatimonadota bacterium
CGTCGAAGGTTGGAAGCCCGACCAACTTCCAGCGCTTGAGGTGCGACCCGTGATGGATCGCTGGCTGATCTCGCGGCTCGACGGGGTAGCCGCAGCATGCCGGGCAGATCTCGACAATTTCAACGTCACACATGCGATTCGCAGAATCGGCGAGTTCGTTATAGACGATCTATCGAACTGGTACGTGAGACGCTCACGTGCCCGCTTCTGGGGAACTCGGACCGCCACCCGCGATACCATGAACGCGGCGTTCAGCACTCTCTGGGAGGCGCTGGTTACCGTGTGTCGCTTGTTGGCGCCCGTCGCCCCGTTCGCCGCCGACTGGATTCACCGGGAGATCGCTGCGGGGAAGTCCGTTCACCTGGAGCGCTACCCTCAGTCCGAAGGTCGGGAGGACGCGGAGCTCGATGCTGCCATGGAGCTGGCACGCCAGATCTCAGGGCTCGGACGGGCGGCCCGAGAAGCGGCCGCTGTTCGGGTGCGCCAACCGTTGCGCCGTCTGTTCGCCGCCGTGCCCGGGCGGAGAGCGGCAGTGGTGAGCGAGGATGTCCTCGAGGTGGTGCGTGACGAGCTCAATGTGAAGGAGATTACCTTCGTCGACGACGCGGCGGAGCTGCTGACCTACCGCGCCGAGCCGAACTTCGCGGTGCTGGGACCCGAGTTCGGGGCCCGCGCCCAGGCGGTCGCCGAGGTTCTCAAGGGTCTCGATGGGGCCGAGCTAGCGGCCTGGCGCTCGCGGGGCGGGGCGTTGAGCGTCGAGGTCTCCGGCGAGAAGCTGGAAGTTCCGGAATCGGCGGTGACTCTGGCGGAGGAGTCGCGGAATGGGCTAGTCGTCCAGTCGGACTCAGGGGTCGTGGTGGGCCTGGATGTTGTTGTGGATGACGAGTTGCGGGCTGAGGGGACGGCCCGCGAGCTGGTCAACCGGATTCAGCGGCTCCGACGGGAGGTCGGGCTAGAACTGGACGATCGGATCCGTTTGGGTATTTTTGGGGCTCCGGAAGTGGCATCGGCGGCGGATACGCACCGCGACTATATCGCCAGCGAGGTGCTGGCTGTCGATGTCGAGATTGGCCCGCGGCCGCCGGGTGGTGGGTACGATCACACACAGGAGATTCGGCTGGACGGGCGGGAAGCAATGATCGCTGTGCAAGTCGATTGAGCCCGCGCGACCACGGATCCTATAAGGAGCAGAAATGCGGTTGACCAAGAAAGAACTGGCGCACTTCGAGCAGCGCCTTTTGGACGAGCGAGAGAAGGTCGTCAAGCAGCTGGCTCAGTTTGGCGAGTCGTTCTCGGATACGCTCCAGGGATCTGATGGCGATCTTTCAGCTTACAGTTTCCACATGGCCGACCAGGGCACCGACGCGATGGAGCGGGAGAAGGCCTTCCTGTTCGCAAGCAAGGAGGGGCGCCTGCTCTACCATATCGATGAAGCTCTTCGCCGGCTCTATAAGAGTCCGGAGGAGTACGGTTCCTGCCAGGAGTGCGGAGAAGACGTAGGGCACGAGCGGCTTGATGCGCTGCCTCACGCCAGGCTGTGTATCAAGTGCAAGGAGCGTGAGGAGAACAACGGTGCCTAACGGCTACTCTGGCGTGGAGGAAGTGGAGGGGGCGAAAGACATAGCTGGCGGCACGGCTCTGAGAAGCAAGCTGGGCGCTTTCGCCGGCACTGCCGGCGCGATACTGGCTCTCGACATCTTCACCAAGTTTCTGGTCAAACAGACCCTGCACGTCTACGAGTCGATTCCGGTCTTCGGAGATTTCTTTCGTCTGACGTACATCTACAACCCCGGAGCGGCGTTCGGGCTGCACCTGGGCCCTTATTCCCGCTTCATCTTTCTGAGCCTCGCTTTCGTCGCGCTGGGAGTTCTTCTCGTCATGTACCGGCACACTGCGGCGGACGATCGCTTGAGGCTGTTCGCGATCGGTGCCATCGCCGGCGGTGCGCTGGGTAACGTGCTGGACCGTATCCGGTCTGCTGAGGGTGTGGTCGACTTCCTCGACTTCGGGATCGGCAATCTCCGCTGGCCCGTCTTCAACATCGCGGATACGGCTGTTACCATCGGCGCAGTGCTGCTCCTGGCTTCACTCTGGGCGGAGGACCAGAGGCGTGACCGGGACAAGAGTGGAGCCAGTTGAGGGCCCGGACGGGGGTGTAACCTACCGCGTCATGGTCGACGAGCCCGGTGGACAGCGGCTCGATCGTCTTCTCGCCGAAAGTCTCTCGCTATCTCGTAGTCGGGCCGCTTCGCTCATCGAGGCGGGCCACGTCCGGATCGCCGGTCAAGTTCCCAAGAAAAGCTACGTTCCGGAGGCCGGTGATCTCATCGTTGTTGATCTACCTCCTTCTGAGCCGCTGGATGTCGTGGCCGAGGACATTCCCGTCGACGTACTGTTCGAGGACGAGGGCTTCCTGGTCGTGAATAAGCCCGCCGGCATGGTCGCGCACCCGGCGCCCGGTCATCCGACCGGTACGCTCGTCAACGCGCTGCTGTACCAGGTAGGGGTGCTCTCGACGGTGGGT
>JBDHHZ010000455.1:0-2523 GCA_039589115.1 Gemmatimonadota bacterium
TACTCCTACTGCTACTCTCTCTCCACTCCTGCTCCCACTCCTACTCCTGCTCTGCTTCTCCATAGATATTATCGTAATCGGCGGGCCAACTTCAATAGGTGCCCGCTCTGCACCTGATGCGCAGGAGGCGGAGCGCCGGGCCCCGCCTCCTCTGAAAGCCGCGTTATCCGGATGTCGCCCTACGACCCGGTGGCGTCCGTCGTCGTCGCCTCTTCCCGCGGCGGCGCGTTCTTCACGTGCCGCTCGAACCACTCGAACTGCTGGTAGAGTGCGTCGAGCACAGTCTCACGCGCGCGGTAGCCGTGCTGCTCGTGCGGGTACATCACCAGCTTGACGGTACCGCCCAGGCCCTTCACCGCGTGGTACATCCGCAGCGACTGGACGGGGAAAGTACCTGAGTTGGTGTCCTGTTCGCCGTGGATCATCAGGAGCGGCTCGTTGATCGCCTCGGCGTGCATGAACGGCGACATGGCGAAGTAGATCTCGGGCGCCTCCCAGAAGGTGCGCTGCTCGTTCTGAAACCCGAACGGTGTGAGCGAGCGGTTGTAGGCGCCGCTGCGCGCGATCCCCGCCCTGAAGACATCCGAGTGGGCGAGCAGGTTAGCGGTCATGAAGGCGCCATAGGAGTGGCCGCCGACGCCGACGCGGTCGCGGTCGGTGACGCCCATCTCGACGAGCGCATCGACGGCGGCCTGGCCGTTCGCCACCAGCTGGTCGACGAACGAGTCGTTGGGCTCCTCGTCACCTTCACCGACGACTGGCATGCTGGCGCGGTCGAGGATCGCGTAGCCCTGGGTGAGGAAGAAGAGGTGCGAGTAGCCGCGATAGAAGGTGAAGCGGTACTCCGACCCGCGTACCTGACCGGCGCCGCGGGCGGTCTTGAACTCGCGGGGATAGGCCCAGACGACCGTGGGCAGCGGCGTTCCTTCCTCGTAGCCCGGCGGCAGGTACAGCGTGCCGGTCAGATCGAGTCCGTCGGCGCGCTGAAAATGGATGACCTGTTTGTTCACGCCGGTCAGCTGGGGCGCCGGGTCCTCGATGTCTGTGAGGGCCGTCAGCTCGCCGCTCTCGAGGTCGCGAACGAAATAGTTGGGTGGTTCGGTCTTCGACTCGCGCTGTACCAGGATGCGTCGCCCTTCGTCATCGAGCATCTCGACGGGCCACTCGTAGTATGGATCCTCGCTCTGCCACAGCCGCTCCGTCGTGCCGCTCATCAGGTCGAAGCGATCGATGAAGGGGTGATCGCCTTCCGGCGACGCGCCGGATCCGGCCAGGTAGATGGAATGCTGGTCCGGAGCGAGGAGCATGACTGCTTCGCCGCGCTCGGTGCTCGTATACACCGGCCTGCCCGGATCGCCGTAGGCGTCCTCGGAGCTGCGGTCCCAGATGACGCGGGGCTGGGAGAGCGGAGAGGCGAAATCGACTAGTAGAACCTTCGACCACCTGGTCGGCCGGTCATAGGTGTTGACGAGCGCCGAGCTGCCGAGTTCGGTGAAGGTCGCGTAGGAGTAGCGCAGCTCAGTGCGCACGATCTCGATCGCATCGCCGTCGAACGGCGGCTGCATGATGACGATCCGGTCGCGGTGCTCGGCCTCGGCCTTCGGATCGCCCCCGTCCAGAGCTTCCACCCAGACCAGCGTGTGCGAGTCGCCGGGCCGCCAGCGGAAGCTACGCGGGCCCTCGGCCACTCCGCCGATCGGCACGTTCTCCGCCAGCGGCAGCGAGGCGACGCTGTGCACCTCCTGGCCGCCGTGGCCCCATACCTCCACTTCCTGCGGGAAGCGATAGACGGGGACCAGGTACGAGTATGGACGCTGGACCCGGCTGACCAGGAAGTGATTGCCATCGGGCGCCGGGTCCACGTCGTTGAAGATCTCCGGCTCGCCCCACAGCTGGCGCTCGCCGTCCAGATCGATCAGCGCCAGCTGGGCGGTGAAGTAGTAGTCGAGCAAGACCTGGTCGAACGGTGAGGTCAGCAGGTTCTGATACGTACGCACCGGCGCGCGCCGGCCGCCGCCCGCCTCCTGGATCGTCGGGCCCACCGGCACGCGGGAGGCCTCGGGGACGGGGCCCCGGTCGGCCGGGATGAGCTGGCAGATCAGACCATCGGAGCCTGGCAGCCACTGGCAGGGCCTCATGTAGGCGGCCATCAGCTCGGCGCCGGTCAATCGCTTCGCCCGCTTCGAGTCGACGTCGGCGATCCAAAGCTCGACGCCCTCGCCGGTCGTGTTCGTGAACGCCAGGCGCTTCCCGTCCGGAGACCAGTACGGGTAGGTCAGCTGGACGTCGTCCGGGAGATCGATCGTCCAGTCTCGTCCGTCGGACAGGCGTACGAGCTTCAGTCCTATTCCCAAGGGGGGCTGGTCGTCGCCGTTGGTCCGTGGGTTGAAGCGGATTCCGGCGAGGCCAAGGGCCGGGTCGGCCAGTTGCGCGATGGTCGGATAGGCGCGCCGTTCGGTCAGCACCATCCACTCGTTGTCGGGGCTCACGCTGACCACGGGGGTCGGTGGCGCATCGACGATG
>JBDHHZ010000456.1:0-4763 GCA_039589115.1 Gemmatimonadota bacterium
CCGATCTTTGGGAACGTGCGGCCGATGGGCAACACGTCCTGCATCCCGTCGATCGCCACCGGTATGACCCGCGGGTGGGTCGCCAGGATGACCAGGCCCGCCCCCGGCTTTCCTTTCCCCACGTCGCCGGTGCGACTTCGCGTGCCCTCTGGAAAGAGTATGATCGTTCCTTGGGGTAGCACCTCGATCATCTTGTGCAGCGCGTGCACGTCGCGCCGCCCCGGTTTGACAGGGATGCAGCGGGTATGCGACGACCAGAACGCTATGAACCGGTTCTTGAAGAAATTCTCCCGGGCCGCCGGATGCCACGGTATGAGGTAGGGCTTGATCAGCGACTTGGGGTAGTACGCCGCGATCCCCAGCGGCATGCTGTCGACCATCGACTGGTGGTTGGACAGCAGGAGCGTGTTCGGTTCGTCACCCACGTTCTTTCGGCCGATCACGATCGTGCGGTTCAGCACGCGAAAGAAAAACCAGCCGAGGCTAACTGTGATGTTGGTGACGAAATAGCTCGTTATGTGCCAGATGATGTTCTCCAACCAGCCGGGCTTGCCTCTGGGCTGCCTCACCACATCACTGGCGTACTTCAGTACACCCCTACGTCCCGCCATTCACTGACCCCCCTGGCCGAGATGTTTGACGCACAGGAAGCTAAGGCGCCCGGCGGAACATCGACAGGTGACGGACGCGGCCCGGAAAGTGCGCTAGATTACGCCCATGAGCGCGTCTCACTCTTCGGTCCTGGCTATGGGCGTCCGCTACATGCTGGCCAGTGCCTTCTTCTTCAGCCTCATGAGCCTGCTCGTGAAGCTGGCGGGACGGGTGCTGCCGGTGCAGGAGATCATCTTCGCCCGCGCCGTCGTCAGCCTGATCCTCAGCTATTGGCTGGTGCGGCGGGCTGGGGTGCCGATGTGGGGGAATCCTCATCGTCGCTGGATTCTGGTGCTCCGGGGGCTGATCGGGTTCGCGGCGATGAGCTGCTTCTATTTCGCCCTCACCCGGATCCCCATCGCCGAGGCCACGGTCCTGCACTTCACCAGTCCGATGTGGACCGCCTTGCTCGCAGGGCTGTTCCTCGGTGAGCGGGTCACGCGCCGGGTCATCGCCTCGATCGCCGTCAGCTTCGCCGGCGTCTTGCTGATCACGCGGCCAGCTTTGCTGTTCGGCGCCGCCGCCGCGCAGGTCGACCTGCTGGGCGTCGGAGTCGGTCTGCTGGGCGCGATGCTCTCCTCCGGGGCCTATGTGGCGGTGCGTGAGGCGAGTAAGACCGAGGATCCGCTGATCATCGTCTTCTATTTCCCGCTGGTGACGATCCCGGCGACGGCGCCCTTCTGGTCGAGCTTCGAGCTGCCGCACGGCTGGACCTGGCTGGTGCTGCTCGGCGTGGGTGTCAGCACCCAGCTGGCCCAGGTCTTTCTCACTCGCGCACTCAGCCTGCAGCCCGCAGCGCGCGCGATAACGATCGGGTACTCGCAGATCGTCTTCGTAACGATCTGGGGTGTGATCTTCTTCGCCGAGTTCCTCAATACTTGGAGCGCCGTGGGATCGCTCCTGGTGATCGCCGGCACGTTGGCCATCGCGACGGGCCAACGGACTCCAGTGCCCGGCGGCGCCCACACAGAGCGCGCCGAACCGCCGCGCTCGAGTCCGCTATAGCCTGCTGTTGCTCGCCACGTCCCAGCCAGCGCGCGTTTCGCCGGATCGCCCCCGGTCATCGTACTCGTAATAGACCCACTCGACCCTGCTGAAGGTCAGGCTCAGAACTTCCGTTGGGCCGGACGACGAGCCGCTCGTGCTCGCCACCGAGCGGACTTGGAGCCCGGAGAGCCGGACGATGCCGGTGGGCTGATCGTCGGAGCCGCCCGAATAGAAGACGAGCTCGGCTTCCCCGATCGAGCCGCCGTCGGCGCAGGTTACGGCGAGCAGCGGACTGGCCTTGTCGATGTGCTTCGTGATGACGAGGTCCTGAAACTCGACCCGACCATCGCGAGCGATCATCTGAGTGCCCACCGGTGCGATCTCGTTATGAACGCCCCAACCGAAGGCGACCACCTCGATCCAGTTCTCGTGGCCGGCTGCTGTAGCCTCGCCCTCGATGCCTTCGAGGCTGAGATAGGCTTTCACCGACGGACCACTGGTGGTGAACTGGCGGCCCACTGCCTGAGAGGATACAGCTGCGGTTACGGCGAGTACGCCTACCATGACGGCGGCGAGAAAGGCTGCCGATCGTCTACGAGACATGGCTACCTCCTACGTTCGCTGAGAGAGGTGCTTCTAGATGCGATCCAAATCGGTTACGGTCTTCTCGTCCTGTACGTTGCCGGTGTTGAGCGTCGATTTCGGCTCGGATTTCGGCTCGAACAAGACGACGTGGACTTCGTCGGGCGCGACGGGCATGTGCTCGACGCCCCTGGGGATGATCACGAACTCGCCTTCGTCCAGCCAGAGCTCCTCGTCACGCAGCCTCATCTGGAGCTTCCCCTTCACAACGAGGAACATCTCGTCCTCCTCATCATGGTGATGCCAGACGAACTCACCTTTGAACTTCACCAGCTTTACATAGAAGTCGTTCAGCTCGCCGACGATCTTCGGGCTCCAATGCTCCGTGAACACGGATAACTTCTGGGTCAGGTTGACGACTTCAGGCATGCGGCCTCCTTGTGGCTCGGTGCCCGTCTTGACCGGGCGGTGTACATCTCCACTTTGGGGTAGACACGCAGGTCGCGCAACGCGCTCCGCGACGGGAGGCATCGCAGCCGTCAGAATGGGCTACTACTCGGAGAGACTCTCGGGGCAGCGACTCAGGCTGTGCTACGAGTTGGCACCGCCCAGGGTGCAACGCTACCTGGAGGCCGAGATCGATTTCGTTCAGCGATATCTCCGGCCCTCGTGTCGCGTGCTGGAGCTGGGCTGCGGGTACGGAAGGGTGCTTGGGCGGCTAGTCGACCGCGCGGCCGTAGTACTCGGCATCGACACCTCGCTGGACAGCGTGCACCTGGCGCGCGCGGAGCTGGGTGAGAAGTGCCGGCTGGCCGCGATGGATGCCGTCGCTCTGGGGCTGGCCGACGCCGCCTTCGACCTCGTGATCTGCGTGCAAAACGGTATCGCCGCCTTCGGCATCGATCAGCGGAGACTCATCGACGAGGCGATCCGCGTCACCCGGTCGGGCGGCACCGTCCTTTTCTCGACCTACTCGGAGAACTTCTGGGACGATCGCCTCGATTGGTTCCGGATCCAGGCGGCCCACGGGCTGATCGGCGAGCTCGACGCAGAGGCGACGGGCGACGGTGTGATCGTCTGCAAAGACGGGTTCCGGGCGGAAACCGTGAGCCCCGAGGGTTTCCGTTCCTTGCTCGCCGGGTATCACCGGCCGCCGCGCATCACGGAAGTCGATGCTTCGAGCCTGTTCTGCGAGATCGCCGTCGCGTGATTCCGAGGTCCGAGGCCGGCCCGAGCCGTTTGCTCCCGGCTCTGGCGGCCGCCATCTTGTAGCCGAGGTCACTTCCTCGGCCGAAGCCCCGACAGTCCAAGGGCCGCGAGAGGCAGCATGTCCCGTCTGAAGCGGCTGACCGACGAACTGAAGCGGCGGCGTGTCTTCCGCGTCGCCGTCGTGTACGCCGCCGCCGCCTTCGTTATCTGGCAGGTCGCCGAGATCGCCGTCCCGGGCCTGAACCTCCCCAACATCGTCCTCACGACCGTCATCCTGCTAACGGCTCTCGGGTTTCCCGTGGCCCTAGCCCTCGCCTGGGCGTTCGATATCACGCCGGAAGGTGTGAAGCGCACGGAGTCGGAGACCGCGGCGGCCGAGCGGCCGGCAGTGCCGTCTTTGGACGTCCCGGCTGAGCGCAAATCGATCGTCGTGCTGCCGTTCGACAACATGAGCCCCGATCCGCAGGATGCCTACCTGAGCGACGGCCTCACCGAGGAGATCATCACCGGCTTATCCTGTTGCGGGCCGCTGCGCGTGATCTCGAGAAACTCCGCGCGAGTGCTCAAGGGCACGGATAAAGACACGCGGACGATCGCGCGGGAGCTCGACGTCCAATACGTGCTCGAGGGCAGCGTGCGGAAGGCGGGGAACGATCTGCGCATCATCGCTCAGCTGATCGACGGTAGAACGGACGAGCACCTCTGGTCGGAGCGCTACAGCGGCACGCTCGATGACGTCTTCGACATGCAGGAGCGGCTCTCCTGCTCGATCGTCGATGCGCTGATGCTCGAACTCAGCCCGGAGGAACAGCGCCGGCTGACGGAGCGGCCGATCGACAACGCGCAGGCCTACGAGTGCTATCTGCGGGCGCGGCAGGAGACCTGGCTGTTCACGAAAGAAGCACTGGACCACGCCCGGCAACATCTGCGGAACGGTCTGGAGATCATCGGAGAGAACGCGCTCCTGTTGGCGGGAATGGGGTACGTGTACGCGCAGTATGCCAACATCGGGGTGGAACACGAGGAGTACATCGAGAAGGCGGAGGAGTACGCAAGGAAGGCGCTAGAGCAGGACCCCGAATCCGCTGAGGCCCACCTCGTCCTCGGCTTCACCCATATGGCCTTTCGAGGAGACGTGAGAAAGGGCTTCTACCACCTGAAGCAGGCTCTCGCCGGGAATCCGGACGATCCCCACGCGCTTCTCTGGCTGCTGGTAGGCCACACCTTCGTGGGCAGGGGGGATGAGGCGTATCCGTTGGCGGAGCGGCTCGCACGGGTGGACCCGCTCACCCCGATGTCGATATGGGGCGAAGCCTTCCTCGACGTATGGGGAG
>JBDHHZ010000457.1:0-2509 GCA_039589115.1 Gemmatimonadota bacterium
TGGACCTAGCATACAGGAAGACATATGACAGGCCCCAACCTGAAACACCTCGTCGAGCAAGCGCGCTCGGCACGGCTGGTCCGCGTGCTGGGCGTCTACATCATCGCGTCCTACGCAATCCTCCAGGCCGTCGATCTCCTGATAGCCCAATTCGGCCTGCCAGCTTGGTTCTTCCCGGTTGGCCTGGGCCTGCTGTTACTCGGGCTACCGGTCCTAGGCGCCACGGCCGTGATCCAGGCCCACATGCAGAAGCAGAGCGAGCCCGCCGCCGCCGATCCGGCGCCGGTAGACTCGGCAGGCAACGGCGTCCGGCGACTATTCACCTGGCGACTGGCCTTCCTGGGCGGCGTACTCGCCTTCCTCGCATTGGGGAGCGTGGGCGCGACGGTGGTCTGGCTGCGGATACGCGCGCACGAGCTTCGGCCCGACGCCGTGGCCGTCATGCCCTTCCATGTGGTCGGCGACGAAGTCGAGCTCTGGCGCGAAGGGATGGTCGATCTTCTGGGCGCGGCGCTCAACGCCACGGGACAGTTCCACGCGTCCGACCCGCGGGCGGTGATCAACCGGTGGCACAGGCTGGCCCGTGACCCGGAGGAGTTGCCCGAGCCCGATATCGCCGCCGAGGTCGCGGGCTCGCTGGGCGCCAGCCGGGTGATCTTGGGCAGCGTGATCAAGACGGGCTCCAACGGCGTCCGTCTGTCGGCCGACCTCTATTCCGTCCGTTGGCGGCGTAAGGAAGCATCGGCCGCGGTCGAAGGCTCCGAGGATCAGATGACGGCACTGGTCGACCGCCTGACCCTGGACCTGCTGCGGTCGATCTGGCGTGGCGACTCGATGCCCGAAGTCCGCGTGTCGGCGATGACCACGACCTCGATCCCGGCGCTACGCGCCTACCTCGAGGGAGAGCAGGCGTTCCGCCACTCCCAGTTCGCGGAGGCCCAGGCCGCTTTAAATCAGGCGATCGAGCACGACTCCGCATTTGCCATCGCCCACTACCGGCTGGCGCACGCCTACGGCTGGTCGTTCGGCCTAGGAGCAGGCGAAATTTCGCGGCATCTCTCCGCCGCGCTGCGTCACAGCCAGGGCCTGTCGGAGCGCGACAGCCTGCTCATCCGTGGCTGGAAGTTGGCTGACGTCGATGGCAGCCTGGCTGCGATCCCGCTCTTCAACCGGCTGACCACTCGCTACCCCGACGACGTGGAGGCCTGGCATGGCCTCGGCGACGCGCTCTTCCACATGGGCGCGCAGGACGGGGAACCTTTGATCGCCTCTGTCGAGCCAATGGAACGCGCACTGGAGCTCGACTCCAGCTTCGCGCCGGCGCTGATCCACCTTGTGGAAATCGCCTATGCCACGGACGACTCGACACGCGGGCGCGAATGGACCGAGCGCTACCTGGCCCTCGACTCGACGTCTATCTACGCCCAGTCGTTTCGGCTGCTCACACCGCTGCACTTCGGGTCGCCGGCCGACTCGGCCAGAGCGGCCGCCGTACTCGATACGGCCAGCTCCCAACAACTCAGCTGGATGCTGGCCAGGATGCGCGGCACCGGCACTCCCATGTCGCTCTACCAGCGGATCGCACTCGCAGGCGCCGATCCACGCTTCACCGATGACGAGCGGCACATGCCCCTCTGGTTCTTGGGCCTGCGATACATGAAGCACGGCCAAGTCAGCATCGCGCTCGACCTCATCCAGCAGAGCATGGCGTTGTCGGGCGGAGGCATGGATCGCGCGGCGCTCAACCTGATATCCACGGCCCGCGAGGTGGGGCTCGCCGTAGACTCGACCTCGCTCCAGCTGGTGGAGCGCCTGGCGAGTAGGGACGACTACATGACGCCGTCGATGGCCGTCCAGGCCGCTCAGGAGGGCCGGTCGGAGGAAGCCGCCGCCGTGGTCGCCGAGCTCGAGGCTATCGCCGACACTCTGCTCGCCCAAGGCGACTCGGCCAGGGCCCGCTCGATGCGCGGACGCGCCTGGACGCTGCGCGGCCGCATCGCCGCCGCTCACGACAGCATCGATGAGGCCATCGCCAACCTGCGGCGCGGGCTCTCCATGATCAATGCCACCTGGACCGGGCCCCGCGACCTGGACCGCTATTGGCTGGCGCACTTGATCCAGGATCGGGACGGCGAGGAAGAGGCGATCAGCGTCTACGGCTCGCTCTATTGGAATCCATGGGCCGAGGCGATGGCCTACCTCCACAGGGCCGAGTTGCACGAGCGGCGCGGCGAGCTGGACGAGGCGGCGCGATACTACGCGCGCTTCATCGATATGTGGGCGGACGCCGATGACCACCTGCAGCCCCGGGTCGAAGCTGCGCGCCGGGCGCTCGAGCGGATACGCGGCCAGCGCATCGCCAGCTGACGCGCGGGCGCTGGGACGGCACGGGGACCTCTCGCTCCATGTCGCGCGGCTCGATTGCAAAAACGGCGGCTCCGCCGCCGCCGCGCTCCAAATTACGCTCGTTGGCCCCCGTGCCGCCCCTATGAGCCCGCGCGGCAAGATC
>JBDHHZ010000458.1:0-2506 GCA_039589115.1 Gemmatimonadota bacterium
TATCGCGCATCACCGGCCCCCGAGGGAGATGATCCTGTGACTCCGTGCAGGCAAGCGTTATCTGCATCAGAACGACTACAGCAAGTTGGCGTCGTATCATGATCGACTCCTTCCCGCAGCTGTCGGATCCCTGCGGCTTGCCGAACACGGCCGCGAAGAATGAAGAGAAAGAGAGCCCCTGCACATCGTAGTCTTCCCTTCTTGCGGAAGTCGAGAGCATTTCTAATATGTGACGGATCTCTTCGACGCGTCTAGCCTGCGGGAGGTGGAAGTGACGATCGGCGGAATCGATCTGTTCATCGTTGTCGCTTATCTCGTCGCGATCCCCATCTTCGGCGTGTATTTCAAGAAGTACGTCAAGACCGAAGAGGACTACTTCCTCGCCGGGCGGATGCTGCCGTGGTGGGTCATCAGCATGTCCATCATCGGCACCAACATCGGCGCTTACGACTACATGGGGGCCGCCGGCGGTGCGTATCGCTTCGGAATCGCCCAGGCCAACTACGAGTGGATCGGCGCCGTGCCGGCGATGGTGCTCTCCGCCCTCCTATTCGTCCCGTACTACTGGAAGGCCGGTGTGTACACCGTGCCGGAGTTCCTCGGCCGGCGTTACAACCTGGCCGTCCGAGTCATCCAGGCGCTGCTGTGGGGGTTGTTCCTGGCGTGTGTGCTCGGCGTATTCTTCTGGGCCGCCGGACTGATGCTCAACGAGTACCTCGGGATCCCCATATGGGTCAGCCTTCTTCTGACGGCTACCATCGTTGGGATCTACACGATTACCGGAGGTCTGGCCGCCGTCGCCATGACCGACGTCGTACAGCTCCTCGTGATGTTCATCGGTGGCATCGCCCTCACCGTGCTGGGACTGTGGACCGTCGGTGGCTGGTCCGGGTTGGTGGCGAGCATCGCGCCGACGCACCCAGACCACTTCAAGTTGTTCTTGCCGCTCGACAACCCCACGATACCGTGGCTCGGCATGATCCTGGGCCTCGCGTTCGTGCTGTCGCCGGCCTGGTGGTGCTGCCACCAGGCGATCATCCAGCGTACCCTCGGAGCTCGCAGCGAGTGGGATGCCAAGGCGGGCATGATGTTCGCCGCGTTCCCCAAGATGTTCATTCCCGTGCTGGTCGTGTTGCCAGGGCTGCTGGCCTTGTCGCTGAATCCGAACCTAACCGGCCCGGAGATGGACCGCGCTTTCCCATGGCTGATCCGCAATCTCCTCCCTGCCGGGCTCGCCGGGTTGGTGTTCGCGGCGTTCATGGCGGCTCTGATCTCCAGCGTCGACTCGACATTGAACTCCGCCGCGACGGTGTGGACCAGAGATATCTACCAGCGGTTCTTCGTCAAAGACGCATCGGACCGGCACTACTTGGCAGTCGGCCGGATACTGACGCTCGTATTCGTGTTGTGGGCAATCGCCTTCGCCCCGGTAACACAAAAGTTCCCCGGCATCTACGTTGCCATGCAGAGCCTGCTGTCGATCTTCCAAGGCCCCACTTTCGCAATCACGCTGCTGGGCATCGCGTGGAGTCGCGCCACCCAGTGGGGCGGCCTATTCGGACTCTTGGTGGGTGTGGCGATCTCGAGCACTCTCTACTTCGCCGCGGGGTGGAGCTTCCTCTACGTCGCCTGGTGGTCGTTCGTCGGCGCGCTGATCGTAAACATCGTCGTGAGCCTCCTGACCAAACCGGAACCGACCTCCAAGCTCGAGGGCCTCGTCTACGGGCTCGTCATGAAGAACGGCGAGATCCAGGATGTCCTTGAACGGCGTGCCGAGGGAGGTGAGTGATATGACTGAGTGGCTGGCCGGCCTGCCGCTGTGGTGGGGGAAGGTGATCGCGGTGGCGTTCTTCCTTGCTATCGCGGTCTGGGCATGGCGTAGACCCCGGAGCTTCATCTACAACGGTGCACCGGACGGTCACGGTTGGCGCGACCTCAGAGTTTGGGCTTCTCTCTTGATGGCGATCCAGATCCTGATCTACCTGGCCTTCTGAACGAAGCGGGAGACCGATATGGACCACAAGAAGACTTTCGAGCCGTTCATGATCCTCGGCGTGTTCTGGTCTGCATTCGGCCTCGTCATATTGGTGGCCACGTTCTTTGTGAGAGAAACACCACAGGTGCCCGTAATGCGAGGTGTCGTCACCAATCTCATCGCTGGTGCGCTGTTGCTCGGGGTCGGCATCGCCTGCATCCTGAAGGGGCGGGCCAATCGCCGCAAGCAAGGTACGGGACCCTGATCGACGCACGCGTCAGCGTTTCCCCGACCTTATCGAAGGAGCAGGCGACGGCCAGCTTCTCTGCGCCAGAGACGTCGTTTCCAGCCAGGTTGTGGAGCAAGCCGGTCCAACCGACGCGCGTCGAGCTCGTCTACCTTCCCTACTACTTTTTCGATATCAAGATATCTCAGGACGCTAGCACACAGTGGGTCGGAATTGCCGTCGATGCGGTTCTGGGAGCCACTGTGTTTTTCATCGGAGATTCCCTCGTCAAGGAACAACGATGC
>JBDHHZ010000459.1:0-2495 GCA_039589115.1 Gemmatimonadota bacterium
CAGCCTGAAGGACCATCGCATGCCAGCCGGGAATCGACCGTTGGGCGTAGCCATGATGCCGCTAGAGACCCGGTGGGAAGCCATCATGCAACTGGGAGTGGGCGCCGACGAGCTCGGCTACGAGGCGATCTTGCTCCCCGAGACATGGTCCTACAACACGACCATCTTGCTGACGGAGCTCGCCACGCGCACGAAAAATCTGCGCGTCGGCACCGGCATCCTCAGCGTGTGGGGTCGCAGCGCGGCGACGATTGCGATGGCCGCGTCGACACTCGACGTCCTCTCTGGCGGTCGCTTCATCCTGGGGCTCGGTTCGAGCACGCGACAGTTGGTCGAAGGGCTGCACGACGTCCCGTTCGACGCGCCGTACGCAAAGCTGCGCCAGGTCATCACCCAGATCAGGGCGCTGGTCCAGGGCGAACGCATCCCGCTCGCCGCCGCCACCGAGGCGCGACCGCTGCGGCTCAATCTCCCTCGAAGCTCCGACCTACCCATCTACCTCGCCGCGTCCTCGCCCAAGTCCATCCGGCTCGCGGGCGAGCTCTGCGACGGCTGGATCCCTTTTCTCTTTCCCCGCGACCGGCTGGGGGACGGCATCGCGCTCCTGGAAGAAGGCGCGAGTCGCGCGGGCGTTGCCCGGCGAGAGTGGGACGTGCGCCCCATCGTTCCGACCATCGTGGCCCCCGATACCGACACAGCGCGACGCGGTGCGGCCTGGGTGGTCGCCTTCTATCTGACGACCATGGGCCCCGTCTACAGGAACGCCCTCTCGCGCTTCGGCTACGCAGCTGAGGTAGAGAGTGTGCTCGCGGCGAACGCCGGGCGCGAGCCCGCGCTCGTGCCATCGGATGCGGAGACCTTGCTGGACCAGCTGACGCTCTACGGCACGCCTCGAGAAGTCCGCGACAAGGTGGGCCTATGGCACGCGGCGGGCGCCGCTGTGCCCAGCCTGATGATCAATCCCCGTCTCAACCTGGACGAGATCCGTTACACCCTCGAGGCCTTGCGGCCCAGTTGATAGGTTGGCGCATTCGCGCCTCAGGTTGGGTGGCGTCAGAGTCCGGGTGGACCGCAGGAGGTAACCGATGAACATCAAGGAGCCGAATCGCACGAAACGCAGCTATGTGCAGCACCTCGACGCATCTCCGGAGGGCGTCTTTCCTCTGCTGTGCCCCGTTCTGGAGGCCGAGTGGGCACCGGGTTGGATGCCGGAGCTGGTGCTTTCCCGATCGGGTGTCTGCGAGCAGGACTGCGCCTTCATCACGTCTCCCGAGCCGCCGTCCGAACGTCACAGCTCGATCTGGATCGTCTCGAAGCACGACCCCGCAAGCTGGACTCTCCAGATGTACAAGGTCACGCCCGAGCATACGATCTCGAAGCTCGACATCTCACTGGAGGAGGAATCTGGAGCGACCACGTCCGCAAAGATTTCGTACGAGATCACGGCCATCGGTGCCGCGGGCCACGACTTCATGAAGGAGTTCACCGACGACTCGTTCAACGAGTTCATGGCACAGTGGGAGATGGCATTGAACTACTATCTGAAGACGGGGAAGATGATCGCGGTCGAGTGACTCCTGAGCCTGGGCTTGCCGAAGGTCCTGTCGCGCTAGCGCGAGCCAGGAGCGTCCTGCCAGAGGGGCGAGCTGTCCTTGTGCCCGAGGAACTTCGGCTTGCCGTCGTCGATATCCATGACCCGGGCTCCGTAGAAGATGTGACAGGTGGGAGCAAAGGCCGACGGCACGTTCGCTGGCTGCCCGAAATCGAAGAGCGGCCCGAAGGCCATGAACATGCGCCGGCCTTCGTCAGCGACGGGTGACCGGCATTCCTGGCAGCTGAGCTTGCATGGCAGGCGGTGCCCCGATGTCCGGGTTTCATCGTTGTAGAAGTGGAGGTTCTCGACACCTCGCACGAAACGCACGTCGTTCTTGTGGAAGATGACGGCCCATTGAAAAGGCGCGGCGTGCAACGACTGGCACCGGATGCAGTGGCAGATCTTGGAATCCACCGGATCGGCGCGGACCTCGAAGACCACTGCACCACAAAGACAGCGAGCGCGGTAGGTCGCGGAGAACGCCGCGTCGTTTGCGTAGGGCGGCCGGTCCTCCCAGCTCTGGCCTCTTGTCACCACGGCTCCGAGCATACCCCGTCAACGATTCGGAAGTGTCGGATTCCGCTGGAGGTGCTGACAAGCACCTCGTATCACGGCACCAGCGCCACGCCCGCTAGGAGGGCGAGGGCCCCCAGTCACCGTGAATCGTCCTGCTGGTCCCCAGCTAACGTCGCCGTCTGCTCCGCCGCTGCGGCTTCTCCGCGGGCGCCGGGTCGTAGGCATTCAGCGGGTCGGTTCCCAGCAGCAGGATCTCTTCGCCATCGCCGAAACCATCCCCGTCGGTGTCCGGGACCAGGGCGTTGGTTCTGAGGGTCACCTCCTCGATGTCGAGGAGCCCATCGCCATCCATATCGGGCACCGTACGCACGGCGTCGCAGCCCCG
>JBDHHZ010000460.1:0-2494 GCA_039589115.1 Gemmatimonadota bacterium
GGCACAGCCTACAGTTCCGTCGGCGCGACGATCGGGGCCACGGCGGCCTTTCTCGTGGGTCGCTATGCGGCCAGGGGCATGGTCGAGGGGTTGGTTCGGAAGAACAAGGCCCTACAAAAGATCGACGACGGGGGCGAACGGCAGGGCTGGCGCATGCTGATGATCACCCGGCTGGTACCACTGTTCCCCTTCAATGCACAGAACTACGTCTACGGGCTGACCAAGATTTCGTTGCCGACCTACGTCGTCGTCTCCTTCCTCTGCATGTTGCCGGGCTGTATCGCTTTCAACTTCATGGCCGGGTCGGTACGGACCGGAGAGTTCGGGAAGTTCCTTCTTTATCTTGCCGTGGGTGCGATCGTCTTGGTGATCGTGTCGCTCATCCCCGGATGGATCAAGAAGAAGTACGGCGGCGAGGAACTGCTCGACAAGGGTTGATTCCAGCTGGCCGGGAGCGGCGCGGTCGATTCCGTGTCGGGGCACCGGCATGGGCATTGCAGGCAGTCTTCCCCTAGTCATCGTGGTGGAGGGACCGATGTGATCACAGTACTTCTGTGGTGGGTTTGGCTGGCCGCCGGCCTGTTCATCGTCGGTTGCGCTTGGCGCGCGCTCAGATACCTGCGCGCTCCCGACCACCTGCGCTGGGATCTCTATCCGGTGGCTCACGAGCCGCGGCGGGACCACGGCGGTTCATACCTGGAAGAGAAGGATTGGTGGACCAAACCGCGGGAAAAAAGACACTGGGGCGAGGCCTCGTTCATGATCGAGGAGATCTTGCTGCTGAAGGGAGTCCGCGTGAACAACCGGAAGATGTGGTGGGGCTCGCTGCCCTTCCATTGGGGCCTCTACGTACTCGTGCTCACGTCATTCGGCCTGCTCATCGCCGGTCTGGGATTCTCGTCTCCTCTCTGGCTGGATCTGGTCGCGCTGTCGGGCGGCCTCGGGGGTGCGATGACGGCCGTCGGGGCGCTGATCCTGTTGATTCTCCGATTCCGGGACCCGCGCCTTCGCCCCTACACCACACCGCTGGATCGCCTGAACCTCGCGCTGCTCGTCGTCCTCGGTGCGCTGAGCGCGGCAGTGGCGATCGTTCCCGGGGGCATGGCCCAGGCTGCCGCCGCGATCGGCCAGCTCCTGCGCCTCCGCGCGCCCGAGGTTTCGCTCCTGCTGGGTCTGCAGATGGCCCTGGCCGCTTTGTTCATCTTCTATCTTCCGTTCACACGGATGGTGCATTTCTTCTCCAAGTACTTCACCTATCACCAGGTCCGATGGGACGATCGTCCGGTGCAGCCGGGTAGCGCACTCGAGAAACGCCTGCGTAGTGCGCTGGACTTCGGCGTGGACTGGTCGGCCGACCACATCAGAACCGGAGCGACATGGGCCGAGGTGGCAACGACGCTGCCCGAAGAACCCGAGAAGGACGGAGATTGAGGATGCCGTTTCGGCAAGTAAAAAGTCCTGAAGACCTCGAGCGGTTTCTCCTCGAGAACCAGGGGATCGCCCCCGACGACCTGGTGCCCCTCCCTTATCCGTACCAGGACTGGAAGGACGAGCCCATTCCGGAGCTGACCGACGAACAACTCGAGCGCTACGAAGTTGGTCCGGACGGCGTGTCCGCGCTGCGCATCCCGATACCCAAGAGCGAGGAAGAGCGGGACAAGCTGGTCGCCGGTTTCCTCGACGGACTGCGCAAGCTGCTGACCAAGGAGAACAACTGGACGTTCCTCCAGCCCCTCATCCTCTCGCTGGAGAATTGCGTCAAGTGTCAGACGTGCGCGGAATCCTGTCCCATCTACACCGCATCCGGCCGGGCTGAAATCTACCGCCCCACTTTCCGGCCCGAGATCCTACGCAAGATCGTCAACCGCTATCTCAAACCGGGCGGCAACATCTTTCCGAAGCTGCGCGGCAACGACATCGAGTTGAGCTGGGACCTCATCGTGCGTCTGGCCGAGGTGTCCTATCGCTGCACGCTCTGTCGCCGCTGTGCCCAGGCCTGCCCCATCGGCGTGGACAACGCGTTGATCACCCGCGAGATTCGCAAGCTGTTCAGCCAGGAGCTCGGGTTAAACATGCCCGAGCTGCACGATGTGGGAACGGTGAAGCAGCTGAAAAGCGGGTCGTCGACCGGCATGAATCCCGCGGGCGTCAAAGACATCGTCGACTTTGCCGAGGAGGACATTCGCGAGAAGACGGGCCTGGACATCAAGATTCCCTTCGATGTCGAAGGGGCCGACTACCTGGTCATGCACAACGCGGGTGAGTTCCTCTCCTGGCCGGAGAATCTCCAGGCATTCGCGATCATTCTCTCGGTAGCCGGCGTGAAGTGGACGATGGCCTCGGATCTCCTGGGATACGACTCGGTCAACTACGGCCTGTTCTACGATGACGTGCAGTATTCGCGCATCGCCATCAAACACTACGAGGTGGCCAAGAACCTCAGGGCCAAGAGGATGCTCATCGGCGAATGCGGACACGCGCACAAGGCGTTGAT
>JBDHHZ010000461.1:0-2482 GCA_039589115.1 Gemmatimonadota bacterium
GCTCATGTAAAGGTTGCCGAGATTGAATCCGGCGAACGGGAAGTCGAGCGAGTATTCCATGGCCTGCTGAAACTCGCGCAGCGCCTCGTCCAACCCCTCCCGTTGGTAGTCCTGAAGCAGGCCCGCGGGGATCGCCGCCAGTCGCGTCGCCGCTGCTAGCCTGACGGCTTTGGCCGGATCGAACAGTAGCGGCGCCAGCAGTTCGACCCGTTCCTCGGCATTCAGCCCGGTCACGTTGTCCGCGGCCGCGTAGCGGACCAGCGCGTCCTTGTCCGCCAGCGCTTCCTTGTAGGCCGCCGTGCTCGCTTCGCCCGGGTACGACCGCAACAACGCCAGCGCAGTAGAACGAACGATGGGCGGATACAGTGTGTCGCCCGCCGCCGCGATTAGTTCGGCCTCCGCCTCTGGCGCTCCCTGGCGCGCCGCCGCGAGCACGGTGCCGTAATGAGGCGTCGGCGATTCGCCATACCAGCGCTGGAAGTGCTCTGCTGACCACCGCGCGGATTGGTCGTCGTGGCAGCCGCTGGCGCTACAGGCGTTGGGCACTCCGATCGCTATTGTCAGGTCGGGTCGGGGCACCCCGATGCTGTGGTCGGCCCGATAGTCGATCAGCATGTAAGGGCGTTCGGGCATGTGACAGTTGACGCAGAGCGCTCCATCGCTGGGCTCGCCTCGATATGTTCTCTGGTGGAAGTGATGATCGTAGTCGTCGTAAGTGCTGGCGCGGTGGCATCCCAGACAGAGATCGTTGCCCTCTTCGATCAGTTCGAGGCTGTGCACGTTGTGACAATCGCCGCAGCGAACGCCTTCCCGGTACATCTTGCTCTGTTGGTACGAGCCGTAGTCGTAGACCTCGCCGAGGATCTGGCCGTCGGCAAAGTACAGTTCATCCGTCAACAGCGATGGGACAAGAGTCGCCAGTACTTCTGTGTGCCTATGGTCGTAGTCGCCCAGCGCCATGCGGCGCGAATGACAGGGGGTACACAGGTCCACTTCCTGACGAGCGTTCATGTCGGAGGTGTTAGTCACCAGTTCGTAGTTATCCGAGGCGACCCTCGCCATTGTGGGGACCTCGGCCCAGGCGACGTGGCGTGAGCCCGGTCCGTGGCATGTCTCGCAACTCACGTCGATCTCAGACCACGTCGTCGAGTACGTCTGTGTTTCCGGATCGTAGCCTTTGACGACGTTCGTGGAGTGACAACCGGCGCACATGCCGTTCCAGGTCTGGCCGCCGCGCGTCCAGTGTCGCCAGTCCTCGGGCGATAATCCCTCGCCGGGGAAGAGATAGTACCAGCGGCCGCGCTCCGTATCCCAAGCGATCGGCAAGGCTTGAAACCTGCCGCCTGGGAACGGAACCAGGTACTGCTGTACGGGCTCGAAGCCTATCGTGTAGGCGATCTCGAAATCTTCAAGCTCGCCATCGGGTCCTCGAGTATGGACGTAGTACTTGTCGTCTCTGGTGTAGAAACGCGCGCGGATATCGTTGTACTCGAAGACCGCGTCCGCGAAGTCACCCAGCACCGTGCTGTCGGTCGCGAGTGCCATCGCCCGGTCGTGGTCCGACCCGAGCCAGGCTTGATCCGCCTCCTCGTGGCAATCGATGCACGCTTCGCGGCCGACGAACGCCGCCACGGACCTGTCCTCGGCAAAGCGCGCTGCGCGGAACCGGTTCTCCTTGATCACGTGTAGTGGGACGCTGAGGACGATCACCCCCAGGGCGATCAGTCCGGCGATCTTCCACCGATGCATCGGGTCGCGGTGCATCACTTTCGAGAAGCTTCTCCGGGTAATCGGTGTGCCGGCCTCAAGGCTGCGTGACCTGCGTGACGTCGAAATAGGTCCGCTTTTGCGGCTCGGCGGTATGGACTTTCACAACGCCGTTCTCGATCCGAATCGGAAACAGGTCTAGCGGTCGCGGGGCCGGCGGGCTCACCACCTCGCCTTTCTCATCGTACTCCGACGAGTGGCAGGGGCATACGAAGCGGCCCTCCTCTTCGACCCAGGGAACCGTGCAGCCCAGGTGCGTGCACTCGCGCGACAGGGCCAGGAGTCCTCCGTCTTCCAACCGAGAGAGGTAGAACTTCCCGCGCTGGAACGCGGTCACGGTGCTCGGTTCGAAGCGTTCGACCGGGCCGGCAATCACTATGCCGGCCTCCTGTTCGGGTGTCAGGCGCGGGCGCAAGAAGTTCACGACCACCCAGAGGTACTCGAGCACGGCCAGGCCGCCCAGCGCTAACCAGGCTTTGCGGAAGAAATGTCTGCGCGAGTGCTCGGCGTTCGCGAGTGCCGGTTCCTCGCGAACAGGTTCAGGCGACTCCGGCTCCTTCGACCTTGGAACGGCCTCACTGGGCTCAGGTCCTACGCTCTCGGACTCCGTCGGCATAGGCACCGCTTCGCCAGACTCCGGCGGAATGACCTCGGGCTCTTGTGACCTGGGTTCCGGCCCGGACGCCGTGGGCTCCCGTGCTCCTCGCTTCCCACG
>JBDHHZ010000462.1:0-2471 GCA_039589115.1 Gemmatimonadota bacterium
GAGCGTAGCCAGCGCCCAGACGAAGCTGCTCCGTTTCCCGGATATCCACGGCGACCAGGTCGTGTTCTCCTATGCCGGCGACTTGTGGCTGGCGCCGGCAGACGGAGGGACGGCCACGCGCCTGACGTCGCACTCCGGGCTCGAGCTGTTCCCGAAGTTCTCGCCGGATGGACGCTGGATCGCCTTCACCGGCCAGTACGACGGTGACGAGCAGGTCTACGTGATCCCGGCGACTGGTGGCATCCCGGAGCAACTGACCTACTACCCGGCGCGTGGTCCGCTGGCCCCGCGTTGGGGCTACGACAACCAGGTGTACGGCTGGACGCCGGACGGGTCAGCGGTGCTCTTCCGCTCGTTGCGCGGAGATGGCTGGGATCTAACCGACAGTCGCCTTTACACCGTAGCGCGTGAGGGCGGTTTCCCGGCGGCACTGCCGATGCCTGTCTCTGGTGCCGGCGATCTGTCGCCAGATGCCAGACAGGCCGTCTACTCGTTCCCCTTCCGTGATTTTCGCGCATGGAAGCGCCACGAGGGCGGTTGGGCGCAGAACCTCTACATCTTTGATCTCGCGACTAATGACGCGCAGCAGATCACCGACCATCCGCGTGCCGACCGCGATCCCATGTGGATCGGTGACATGATCTACTTCACCTCGGATCGCGACGGGACGCTTAACCTGTACTCCTACGATCCGGCCGAGGGCGCGACTGCCCAGCTGACCCGCAACGCGACCTGGGATGTGCGCTGGCCGAGCTCGGACAACGAGGGTCGTATCGTCTACGAGCTGAACGGCGAGCTGGTCATCTATGGAGTGGAGGACAGCTCGACGACCTCGATCTCGATCAACGTCCCCACGGACGGTGTAGCGATGCGGCCGTCGCGGATCAGCGCCGCCGACAACATCGAGGACTTCGAGCTAAGCCCGAAGGGCGAGCGCGCCTTGTTCGTTGCACGCGGTGACATCTTCACCGCGCCCATCGAGCATGGACCGACCCGCAACCTGACTCGCTCCACGGGTGCGCACGACAGGCTTGCTCGTTGGTCGCCCGACGGCACGAAGATCGCCTTCGTGAGCGACATGACCGGCGAAGAGGAGCTGTACCTGATCAATCAGGACGGCTCGGGCGCGCCGGAGCAGCTGACCAGCGGTAGCGAGGGGAGGCTCTATGCTCCTGCCTGGTCGCCGGACGGTGAGAACATCGCTTACGCCGACAAGGAAGGACGGATCTACGTACTCGATGTCGAGAGCAAGCGGGTGCAAGAGATCGCCAACGAGGCCCAGGGTCAGAGCACCGACTACACTTGGTCTCCCAACGGCGGCTATCTGGCCTTCACTCTCGGCGATCCCAGCGGCTTCTCGTCTGTTTACGTCTACAGCATGGCGGAAGGGCGTCTGCATCGGGTCACCGCCGAGTACTTCAACGAGTTCACGCCGGCTTGGGGTCCGGAAGGGAACTACCTGTTCTACATGGCCGATAGGGCGCTTGCGCCGCAGATCGGCTCTTTCGAGTGGAATTATGTCGTGGACCGGGAGACGTACATCTTTGCCTTGGCTTTGCGCGATGATGTGCCGCACCCGTTCCCGCAGCGGAGCGACGAGGTGACGATCGACGGCGAGGACGACGGTGAGGACGAAAGCGAGAGTGATGGCGAGAATGGCGACGAGCCCATCGCCATCGACTTCGACGGACTCGCCCAGCGCGTCATGCGCGTACCGATTGGAGCGGGCAATTACGGCGGCCTGGCGGCTGTCGAAGGCAACTTGCTCTACTTCCGCGGCACGCCGTTCTACTACGGGCGCGGCAGCGGCCAGACGCCAGCGCTGCTGATCTACTCGATGGAGGACCGCGAGGAGTCGACGTTGGTGGAGGGGTTCGGCGGTGCCGCGCTCTCCTTCGACGGCAAGAAGATCCTCATCGGTCAGGGTGGAGGCTACAAGCTGTACGACGTGAAGCCGAACGCCTCAGGGACGAACGTCTCCACTTCCGGGCTCATGGTTGACCGGGTCCCGGCGGAGGAGTGGAATCAGATCTTCGATGAGGTGTGGCGCCGCTTCCGTGATTACTTCTATGTCGAGAACATGCACGGCTACGACTGGGAGGGGCTGCGCGAGCAGTACCGCCCGTGGCTGCAGCATGTGGCACATCGCTCCGATCTCAATTACGTGATCGGCGAGATGATCTCCGAGCTTAACACATCGCACACTTACATCTCCGGTGGAGACTATGAGGTGCCGGCGCGCCCGCGCTTCGCGTTGTTGGGTGCCAGCTTCGAGTTGGACGAGGGGTCGGGCCGCTATCGCATCGCCCGCATCTATGAGGGCGACAACGCGGAGGATCGTTATCGCTCGCCGTTCACGGAAGTAGGAGTCGATGTGTCGGCCGGCGATTACATCCTGGCGGTCGACGGCGAGCAGTTGCAGGCGCCGGATAATCCATACCGCATCCTGCGCGGCAAGGCCGGACAGCAGC
>JBDHHZ010000463.1:0-2445 GCA_039589115.1 Gemmatimonadota bacterium
CCGAGCCGCCGAGATCGACATCGACGAAATCTTCCGGGGTGGGAAGCATCACGCTTGCTCCGGCCGTTTCGCTCGCCTCCTTGATGCCGGAGCGCAGGAAGCTGCGTCGCGGATCGTTACAGCTGACGTCGGCGACGATCACTTGGGCAGCGCCCGCGTCCAGGCAGAGCCGGACCATCTCGCTCACGAGGACGGGATGCGTGTTCGCGCCCTGTGCCGGAGTGCGATCCCAGCCGACGTTCGGCTTCAGCACGACTCGCTCACCCGTGTGAACGAACCGCTCGATTCCACCGATAGCATCGAGCGCGGCGTTCAAAGCCGCCACATGATCAGGATTGGTGGCAGATGTCAGTGCGGGGAGCGAGGGATCGGGCGGCACCTCGAAGCTCGCGCTCTTGACGAACAGCGTCCGTCGCCGCGTCGTCTCGCGATTGTGGAAGACCAGGCCCGTGCCACCGGTGACCGCCGCAAGAGCCACCGCTGGGCCCGTCTTCTTCAGAAAGTCCCTACGATCCATCGCTTTTCGATGCCTCCTATGGCTTCCGCCCAGTATA
Source organism: Gemmatimonadota bacterium (assembly GCA_039589115.1). GTDB lineage: Bacteria > Gemmatimonadota > Gemmatimonadetes > Palauibacterales > KS3-K002. Next base: position 555 of record JBDHHZ010000463.1, read on the forward strand.
AGACGCTGCCTGAGTCGCTGCAAACTCGCTTTGCGTCTCGGGCCGGCAGCGAAATTCCCGCTCGGGTGTTAGTATGCCAGTGGATGCGGAGTGCCGGGCCGCGGTGCTCGAGGCGCTCTTCCCCACCCCACCAAGCTGTTCCAGACAGGTTATGTAGCGAACCGACTCACGCCGGCCCGTAAGGAGCTGCATCATGAGCAAGAAGCCCGAGTCCGAGCCTCAGGGTGACGAAATCTCCCGCAGAAACTTCGTCAAAGTAGGTGGCGCGGTCCTGGCCGGGGGAGCGGCGTTGGTGGGCGGGGGGGGCGGAGCGATACCCGCCGCCGCCGGCACGACGCCCGGCATGTTCCCGACCCCGGCTGGCCGGAATGCACAGATCCAGAGCTACCGCACCCTGGGCCGCACCGGTTGGCGTGTCTCCGACGTCGGCATGGGTAGCGTCCCGCTCAGAGAGTCCGCCGTTGTCCGCTACGCTTACGACAAGGGGGTCAACTACTTCGACACGGCTGAGGGCTACGGAAACGGGGCAGCCGAGCGGGCGATCGGTGAAGCCATGCAGCACATGGACCGCGATAAGATCTTCATCGCCACGAAGGGACGCATGAGACACGACGACACCGCAGAGAAGGTCGTCGATCGCGTTCGCGCCAGCCTCGAGCGCCTGGGTACCGACTACGTCGACGCCTACTCCATACACATGGCTTCGACGGTCGAGGCGCTGAGCCACCCCGGCTACCACGCCGCGATGGACCAGCTCAAGGCTGAAGGACGAGTTCGCTTCGCCGGCGTTTCCTACCATGGGCCCAGGGGTGCGAACCAGGGCAGCATGGCCGACGTGTTGGTAGCCGCCGCGGAGGACGGTCGCTTCGACCTGATGCTGCTCGTTTACAACTTCCTGAACTACGAGGAGGGAGACCGGATCATGGCGGCCTGCAAGGCCAACGACGTGGGTACCACCGCGATGAAGACCGCGCCGGGCGTGCTGCGTTGGGAGCCTGTAGACCCCGAGAATCTCACGGAGCAACAGGAGAGTTACATCGAGCGCATGACCGGCCGGGGCCAGACCCGGGAGGCGGCGCTAGAGCGGCTCGAGTCCCGCAGCCAGAGGCAAAAGGACCTGTACGAACGCACGCGCCCCTTCGTCGAGCGGTACGGGCTGCTGACCGAGGAGCAGCTACGGCTCGGCGCCATTCACTGGGTCCTCCAGAATCCAGACATGCACGCAGCGTGCGTCGCGTTCACCGATTTCGACCTGGTCGACAAAGTGGTCCCGCTCTCCGGCACCCAACTCGGGGCGGCCGAATTGCAGATGCTAGAGGAGTGCAGACTGGCGCTGAACGACCAGTACTGTCGTCACGGATGCATCGCGTGCCGAGAGAGCTGTCCTCACGATGTGCCGGTGAGCACCGTCATGCGCTACGCCTACTACTATGAAGGACAGGGGAACGAGAAGTACGCCATGACGCTGTACGCGGGCCTGGATGGCAATGATGCCTCCGTCTGCCGCGATTGTGGCGGCGATTGTGCCGGCGCCTGCCCACACGGGATCGACATACTGCCCAATATGCTCCAGGTGCACGATCTGCTGACGCTGGTGTAAACGGGAGCGCGTGCTATGAAACGGATGCTGTCGCTGACGGGCCTCGTCGTTGCCTTGTCTTCTCTTTCCTGCTCCGGCGAGGTGTCGGATTTCCCGGAGCTCGACGGCTGGACGCGGGCCGGCGACGTACTGACCTATGACGCCGACAACCTGTGGGAGTACATAAACGGAGCTGCTGAGCTGTTCATCCAGTACGACGTGCAGACCTGCAGGACGGCGGACCTCGCCTCGGGTGATCTGGTGGTCAGCGTCGATCTCTACGACATGGGCACGCCGCTCAACGCCTTCGGC
>JBDHHZ010000464.1:0-2422 GCA_039589115.1 Gemmatimonadota bacterium
GCCTCCGAGACGGAGGAGGCCTGGCTGATGATCGTCGGCGTGGTGCCCGACATGTACATGGGCGGTCCGGACAACGAATTCCCAGAAGGCTTCTACCTGCCGATGGCGCAGAATGTGGCCCGCTTCATGTTCATGATCGCCCGAACCGACGGCGATGCCATGGCGCTGGCGCCGAGGGTCAGGGACGAGATCGTCGCGATAGACGAGAACCTCCCGATCTACTGGGTCCGGACACTCGAGGGGGCGATCGCGGAGAACACATGGTTCTACACGGTGTTCGGAACCCTCTTCGTGGTGTTTGGCGGCGTCGCGCTCTTCTTGGCGGCGATCGGACTCTACGGCGTGATGGCCTTCGCGGTCAGCCAGCGCACCAAAGAGGTCGGCGTCCGCATGGCGCTCGGCGCCGAGCGCAGCGATGTGATGCGGCTGGTGCTCAAGCAGGGGCTCTGGCAGCTTGCCGTTGGGATTGTGCTCGGCCTGGGCATGGGCTGGCTCCTCTCCCGCGGGCTGCAGGACATCCTCTTCGAGGTGCAGCCGATGGATCCCATGACGTTCGTCTCCATCGCCATCGTGCTGGTGGCGACGGGCCTGCTGGCGTCCGCGGTCCCGGCGCGCCGGGCGACGCGGGTGGATCCGATGGTGGCTTTGCGGTATGAGTAGACGGTAGGGTGGTGAAGTGGTGCGGTGGTGAGGTGGTGCGGTGGTATCCGTTAGTGGTACCGCTGGCCACGGCACAGCTATACTACATTACCACCTCACCACCGCACCACTATACCACTCACCCGTGACAATCCAGCGCTCCCGACTATTTTATCCCTACACTGCACTAGCCAGCGCACTTCCGGCTGGCAACCCGGGGAGAGGTGGCCGAGCGGCTTAAGGCGGCACCCTGCTAAGGTGTTGGGGGCGCAAGCCCCTCGTGGGTTCGAATCCCACCCTCTCCGCCATTTCAATTCTCAAGCGACGGGCTGCGTCTCCGGCGAGGCACAGCCCGTACCTACTTGCAGCTCGACAGGATTAGCCGATGGCAAGTGCGCCACGCGTTCGCTTCGCGCCCAGCCCCACGGGCTTTCTCCACGTCGGTGGAGCCCGGACCGCTCTGTTCAACTGGCTCTTCGCTCGCCACGAGGGCGGTGTCTTCGTCCTCCGCATCGAGGACACCGACCGGGAACGCAGCCAGGCAGAGCTGACGCAGGCGATACTGGACGGGTTGGAATGGCTGGGCGTCACGTGGGACGAAGGACCGCATCATCAGGCTGATGGCGTCGAGCGCCACCGAGCCGACGTGCAGCGCCTCCTCGAGTCGGGCGCGGCCTACCGCTGCTTCTGTACGCCCGAACAAGTCGACGAGATGCGCGCCCAGGCCCATGAGCAGGGAAGGGCGGCGGCATACGACGGCCGCTGTCGAGAGATCCCGGCGGACGAAGTCGAGCGGCGTGCGAAGGACGAGCCGTTCACAGTTCGCTTCCGCATGCCGGAAGGCGAAACAGTGTGGGACGACGTCGTCGGTGGCTCAACGCGGTTCAAGAACTCGGACATCGAGGACTTCATCGTCCTGCGAACCGACGGCACACCGACCTACAATCTGGCCGTCGTTTCCGATGACCTGGAGATGAAGATCAGCCACGTCATACGTGGGGCAGATCACGTTTCGAACACGCCAAAACAGATACAGATCTACCGGGCGTTGGGGGCAGCACCGCCTGTCTTCAGCCATGTACCGCTGATTATGGGGCCTGACGGGAAGCGACTGTCAAAACGGCACGGCTCGACGGCGGTGGGCGAGTATCGAACGGCGGGTTTTCTGTCGAGCGGCATGAACAACTTCCTGGCGTTGCTCGGTTGGTCGCCGGGCGACGACACCGAGTTCATGAACGTCGATGAGTTGGTTGAACGTTTCACTCTCGACCGCATCAATGTGAAGTCGGCGATCTTCGATCACGAAAAGCTCGAGTGGTTGAACGGTCAGCATATTGCGAACACACCCAGTCCTCGACTCACCGAGTTGGTGAAACCAATCCTCATTGCGGCGGGTGTGACCACCGAAGAAGAACTGAAGAAGCGTAGCGAATGGTTTGACAGCGTACTTGATCTCGTCAAAACAAGGGCGCGAACTTTGAACGAATTGTGCGAACGCGTTCGACCGTTCTTCTCGCGCGATTTAGAATTCGATCCTGCCGCGGTAAAAAAACATTGGAAGCATCCGGAAGAAGTAATCGATCGACTTTCACAACTTCTTTCCGAACTATCGAAAAACGAAGCTTGGAGCGAGGAAGGACTGGAGGCGCAACTCCGTGCCCTTGCTGAACTTATGGGCGTCGGCGCCGGCAAGCTCATCCACCCTCTGAGAGTCGCGATCACTGGCTCTGCTGTGAGTCCCGGCATCTTCGAAGTGATGATTGTCATGGGTCGTGAACTCGTT
>JBDHHZ010000465.1:0-2415 GCA_039589115.1 Gemmatimonadota bacterium
GTCCACACCGTCGCCGCGAAGCGTCTGGTTGGCACAGGGCTCGGTCAGCCCGTTGAGCACACGTTCGGATTCGTAGCGGACGCTGCAACGGTAGTAGCGAAACCCAGGGCGGTCAGGGCTGCGCGTCGGCTGCGTCATTCCCAGATAGGCATAGCCGCACATGCCGCACTTCAGAAGTCCGCGAAGTAGGTACGTCCGTTTCCGTTTCAGTCGGCGGTCTGCGAAATGTCGATTCTCCTGGACTCGCTGTTGCACGTGTTCGAATAGCTCGTCCTCCACGATCCGCGGCACCGTGACGCTGATCCAATCCGACCGTGACCGCTCGGTACGGACGATCTTCCTCGCCGTGCCACGTGCAATCTCGTCGCGTGTCCGCTCTCGTGCGTGGTACTTGACCCGGTTGTAGTACGCCCGGCCGACGTACCACTCGCACTGCAGGATTGCCCGGACCGTCGAGCTGTTCCATTCCTTCTTCCCACCTCGCGTCTTCCACGGCGAGCCGTTCAGCTTCTTCACCAAGCCCAGCAGACTGACACCCTCCTCCGCGTACCAGGCGAAGGCCTGGCGCACCATCGCCGCCTCTTCCTCGTCGATCCGGATCTGGCCGTCCCCGCCGTATTTGCGTGCGGCGTAGCTGTAGCCGTAGGGCGTGTGCGGTGGGGCCAGCTCGCCCTGGCGGGCGCGGTGCAAACGACCCCGCCTGCAGCGTTCGAGCAGCTTGGCCCGCTCGTACTCCGCAATCGCCCCTTGAATCTGCAGCAGCAGCTGATCGTCCGGCGTGTCTCCGATCGGCCGCTCGCAGAAATGGACTTCGATGCCGGCCCGCTTCAGCTCTTCCAGAAGCAGCACCTGATACGCATAGCGCCGGGCCAGACGGTCCGGGCACAGCACGACCACGACATCGAAGCGCCCTTCCCGGGCGTGGTCCCGTAGCTCGTCCAGCCCCGGCCGATCGAGCCAGGTCCCGCTGTAGCCATCATCTTTATAGGTCAGCGCCGGCGTGTAGCGAAAACCCTGCTCATCCGCGTAGTGCGTGATCGCGGCGAGCTGGCTCTGGATCGTCTGCTCTTTCTCCTGCAGATCCGTCGAGACCCGGGCGTATAGTGCGGCACGTTGCATCCTGATCTCCTTGGCTTCCGGTGATCAGCCCGCCCAGCAAGGCGCACAGGCGAGATAGGCGATCCCCGGCATCCTCGGTACCCAGTGGCACGAGCAGGATCTCGAAATCGCCCGACGCGCTGCGCCGTGGATAGCAGTCCACCAAGCCCAACAGGCCGAAGCGCCGGAACCGATGCAGGTCGAATTGCGCGGGACTCGTGCGGCGACGTTGAGCCGGCTCTTCGAGCATGTAGCTACGCAGCCGCTCGTAGCGCTGCTGCGCTGTCCCGCCGGCCGAAAGAAACGACACGGGCGCGGCTGGTCGCGTAGGGCGCCACTCGACTTCAATCGTTTTTTTTTCTTCGTCCGCCGCCCAGCAGGCGCTCGATCGTGCGACGGTGGACTTCGATGCCCCGCTGCTCCGCCAGTTGCTCCGCAATCTCGCGCCCGCTCAGATCGGGCTGTCGGCGATGAAGATCGAAGACCCACGCCGCCGCCTCGTCCGTCAGCTTGAGCGGGCCCGGACGCCCGGGTTTGCCGTCGGCCAGCCAGGCCACACCTCCCGACTCGAATGCGGCGAGCGTCGAGTAGTACGTCTCCCGCGAAAAGCCGAACTCCCCGGCCACCGATGCCACGCTGCGCCCATCGACGGCATGGGCACGCAGCATCTCGTACTTGACCTGGACCTTGTCCAGCGGATCGAAAAACCGATGGCGCTCGAACGGCTCTGCACGAACCCGCTCGGGATGACGGTGTAGGGCACCTGTTTCCTCGAGGAATTGGCGCTTGGGGTGTCGCTTGGCCATGAACGGGCCCTCCGCTGCTTTGGAGGGCCAGAATATCTTTGGCTTGAGCGAATGTCAAGCAGTATATGTCGCATATTGTTGAAGGAGTACTTATCCCTGAAACGGCATTCAATTCATCATCAAGGCTAAGAATTGAGGTAATGAGTGTCAACCACATTCAGATAGGACGACACTATCAATCTGACATTCTTCTGGACGCCGTTCATGGCTGTGAGGCTCGCAACTTCCTGCGCGGTCGACGCTTACGGTTCCGGGCCCACCACGCCGAGAAGGCCTCCGTCGCGATTACGAACCGAACTCTACTCTTTGAGATTATGGGAGATCCCCGACATACAATCAGATCATAACCGTAGAGGGCCCAGAAGTCATTTGAGTTCGCTCAACTCCGTGGCGCACTACAGTTGACGATCTTCTGGCTCCCTCTAGTCTGGAGTCTCTATCGATCCAGACGCTCGGTCTTCGATCTCTAGGACTCTCGAGTAAACGTGCTCGAACTGTTCTGAGATCGTTT
>JBDHHZ010000466.1:0-2403 GCA_039589115.1 Gemmatimonadota bacterium
AAGGGTCCGATCTTAGAATCGCGATGACCTCGCAGACCTCATCGACTTCGCCGTCGCCATCGAGCACAACCAGGGACGGATGGCCCCGGTTGACCATTGCCAGGACGTCAGCCCCGGCTCGGGCTGTGACCAATTTCGACTCTCGGTCCGCCACGTATGCCGCCAGGGCCTGCGGCGGACACGCGTCGACGGACGAGTAGAATACTATAACCGGTGGTAGCGGCATTAGCGCAGAATGATGTGATTGTCTCCTCGACACAACCCGCTGAACTTACTAGACCCCTATACCCCAGTCAATTTGAATAGATTCGCCCCTCACGGGGCCAGGCCTAAATCCAGCTGGCGCGCCTCCCTGTCGACTCGGACTACCTGGACGCGGACACGATCGCCCAGCCGGAAGCGCCGACGCCCGATTTCGCCTACCAGGGCGTACTCCTCCTCCAGAAAGTGGTAGTAGTCGTCCTCCAACTGACTGACGTGAACGAGCCCCTCCGCCAGCACTTCGTCGAGCATGACGAACAGGCCAAAGGATGTGACCCCGCTTACAGTACCGTCGAACACGTCGCCCAGATGGCGCTCCATATACTCAATTCTCTTCAGATCTACCGACTCGCGCTCGGCTTCCATCGCCATCCGCTCACGGACCGAGGCCCGGCTCGCCGCCATCTCCAGGTACTCGATGAGGGACTCGGGCAACGCCCGCCCTTCGAGGAGCGCGGCGCGCACCAGCCGGTGAATGGCGAGATCGGGATAGCGCCGGATCGGCGACGTGAAGTGAGTGTAGGCGCGCGAGCCCAGCCCGAAGTGCTCGCCGCGCTCCGCGCTGTAACGTGCCTGCTTCTGACTGCGAAGCACCAGCGTCGATACCACACCCTCTTCAGGACGTCCCTCCACCGCAGCCAGGAGCTTTTGCAGAGCGTGCGGGGAGCCTTTCGCGCCCTTTCCCAGCTTCAGCCCCAGGCCGGCCAAGAACTCACGCAGCTGTTCCAGGCGATCGGGATCCGGAGCATCGTGCACGCGATAGATGAACGGGAGCTTCAGAGCCGCAGCCTGCTGCGCCACCGACTCGTTGACGAGTATCATGAACTCCTCGATCAGTCTGTGCGTATCCAGCCGCAAGATCCGCTGGATGTCAGTGGGCTCGCCCGCCGCATTGACGATCACACGCGCTTCAGGCAGATCGAAGTCCAGGCCACCCCGCTTGCGGCGTTGCTCACGCAGACGAAGAGCCAGATTCCGCAAGCTCCTCAATGCCTCCCGCAACTCGGTATCCGCCGCTTTCGCGCCGTCGATGATCGACTGGGCCTCTTCGTAGCTTAGCGCGTGCCGGCTGCGGATCACACTGCTCATGTACTCCGTCGCCAGCACCTCGCCGGTCGCATTCAGATCGAGGCGCACCGACAGGGTTAGCCGGTCCTGACCGGGTCGTAGGGAACACAGGTCTCCGGAGAGAACATCGGGGAGCATCGGTAGTACGCGGTCGACCAGGTAGACGCTCGTGCCCCTGTTGAGCGCCTCCAAGTCGATAGCGGATCTCTCGTCGACGAAGTGAGACACGTCGGCGATATGAACGCCGACGCGCCAACGGTCCGGCCCCAGAGCCTCGATGGAGACAGCGTCGTCGTGGTCCTTGGCTTCTGCGGGGTCGATGGTGAACACCAATTGGTCGCGCAGATCGGTACGGCCCTGCATGTCCAAGCCGCCTTTGGCTCGGCGTGCCAACTCCTCCGCCTCCTCGAGCACTTCCCGCGGGAACTCCACCGGCAGATCGTTGGCGTGCACGATCGCCAGGATGTCGACCCCGGGATCTCCAGGTCGGCCCAGGACTTCTGTGATCTTTCCAACCGGGTCATGGTGCTCGCTGCCCCAATCGATGATCCGGGCGACCACCACGTCACCATCTCGAGCTCCAGCTTCGGACGCCGACGGGACGAACACGTCGCGATGAAGAGCCTCTTTGCGTGGGGCCAGGAAGCCGTAGCGCCCGGCCCGGTGGAATACTCCGACCACCCGGCTGCGCGCCCGCTCCAGCACCTTGACCACTGTTCCTTCGGGATTGTGGCCCCGAGGTCGCCGCTCGATGCGAGCCGCCACGCGGTCGCCCTCGTACGCGCTGCCCAGCTGCGACGCCGGGATGAAGACGTCGTGTCCTCCCGCTTCCGGGATGACGAAGCCGTGACCGCGACGGGTCACCTGCAAGCGCCCGACGGCAAGGTTGATGCGATCCGGTACTGCGTAGCGCCTTCTCCGAACGCGATAGACCTCGCCGGCGTCCTCCAGCTCTCGGAGCGCCTGTTTGAAGCGGCCATAGTCGCGCGCTTCGACGCGCAGCGCCCGGCCGATCTCTTTCACTTTCAGCGGGCGCTGTGCTCGATCGCGCAGGAAACGAACGATGGTTTTCTT
>JBDHHZ010000467.1:0-2403 GCA_039589115.1 Gemmatimonadota bacterium
TGCGACACGCGCTGTCCCGCCTCGACGGCGAAGCTGTCAAGGTGGGCATACAGTGTCCTCACGCCACTCCCATGATCGACGATGATGACGATGCCGAAGTCGGCGCCGCCGGAGTACTCGGCGGTCGCCACCTCCACGATACCGTCAGCCGGCGCGAGGATCTGAGAGCCGGCGGGCGCTTTGATGTCGATCCCGTTGTGAGGGGCTTGGTTCTTCGTGTAGGGATGGATCATCGGACCGAACCGCGCGGTGATCGTCGATCCAGGCAGCGGATTCGTCAGAGACACCTGCAGTTGCCAGCCGCTCGCCGTCTCCTGCTGAGCGGCGCGAGAGACTACGCCGTCCGATGCAGCAGGCTCGGCCCGGTCGGCCGGATTCCCGGCCATCGGAAGCAGGAAGAGGCCCAACGCCAACGCTGCGGGAAGAGGATATAGAGACTTCAGTCGATTCGTAGAAGAGCTTCGTCCCTTCATTATCGTCTCCAGTCTATTTCGAAGACTCCTTTTGCGGCTGCCCAGCGCCGGGGCTGTGGCAGGTTCGCCGAGCCCCAGCTTCAACACCGCCACGATGCTACGGCCGTAGGCTCTGGGCGACAGATCGCCGCGAGACAGCACCAGCTGGTCGCACGCTCGCTCGCTCTCCTCGCGCATCCGGCGCGCGCTGGCCCAGGCCACCGGGTTGAAGAAGTAGAACACCGAGACCGCCAGCTGGAACACGAGCGCCAGGTCGTCCCAGCGTTTGATGTGCGCCAGCTCGTGCGCGATGACCGATTCCAGCACCGCGGAGTCCTCGTGCTCCACGACCTCGTCGGGGGTGAAGATCACCGGCCTCAACGTGCCTAGCGTGAAAGGCACGTGACGCTCGCGCGATGTCACCAGGCGAACCGGCCGCCTGAGGCCGAGCTCGCGACGCCAGCGACGCAATACGGCGAGCGCTCGACGCTGCCGCAGCGGCGCGGCGCGGCGCACGACCTCTCGATAGCCACGCCGCCGGCGCCATACCGCACCGCCGACCGCCAGCGCGCCGGCCAGCCAGAAGCTCAGAACGAGGAGCCCCAGGGGCAGCCGGGACGCGCCGTCTCCAACCATCGCGGCCGACTCCGCGCCGCTCGCTACGTCCGCTTCGCCGACGGCGGCCATCGGCAGTCCGACAAGCCAGACCGGCTCCGTTGCGGGCGCCACCGGCCCGTACTTCGACAGACTACCCAGGCTGAACGGCGTGGAGAGATCTACCGGCAGGACCAGCCGCAACAGCACGAGACCCCAGAGCGCGTGACGCAATACCGGAGAGCTCCCGCGCAGCAGCCGCGTGAGGACCAGTACGATCACGAACAGCACCGCGGAAAACAGCACTTCCCACCCGGCGGCACGGATCAGCGCCGCAGCCAACCCGGAGGACCCGGAGGTCAGCTCGCCGATCACGACGCGCCTTCCTCCTCGAGAAGCCGCGACAGCTCCTCGACTTCCTCCGGGGTCAGCGCGTTCGCCTCCGCGAACAACGAGACCACCGGCGCGTAGTCCATCTCCAGCACCCGATCCGCCAGATCGCGTACCACGCCCGCCAGTCCCGCCGCCCGCGAGACCCGCGCCTCATACAGGTACAGCCCGTGAGAGCTTCGTCGCGACAGCAGCCCCTTCCCCGCCATCCGGTCCAACGTGGTGCGCGTCGTCGAGTAGGCCCAGTCCAGGGCGCTGGGCAAACCTTCGTGGACTTCACGCGCGCTCAGCTCGCCCGCGGCCCAGAGGATCTTGATGACGGCGAGCTCGGACTTTGTTAGGTCAGGCAGCATTCTCAGTATGCGGTGTGCAGTATGCGGTATGCGGTAAAACCGACGCCGCTACATCAGGTAACGTGTGCGCTACATTGTAACGAACTCACTATAAAGAACAAACGCCGGGCTGTCAAGACTCAGTTGGGGGGGCACCGCCCACTGCACACCGCATACTGCACACCGCACACCGCTCTCACTCCCCCATGATTTGCACGATGAGGCGCCTAGAGCGACTGCGGTTGTCAAAGTCGACGTACGTTAGCTGCTGCCAGGTGCCCAGCTGCAGCTCGCCGTCGACGAAGGGGACGGTGAGCGAGGGGCCGAGGAGAGCGGCGCGGACGTGCGAGTGACCGTTACCGTCGCCCCAGCGGAGGTTGTGGGCGTAGTCGCGGTCGGGAGGTGCTATCTCATCGAACAGGCGTTGCAGGTCGGAGAGGGCGCCCGACTCGTACTCGATGGTGGTGAGGGCGCTGGTGGAGCCGGGGCAGAAGATCGTGACGATACCTGAGGTGATGCCACTGTCTCTGACCTTGGCGGCGACTTCTGCGGTTATGTCGAGCATCTCGGCGTGCCCGCGAGTACTGAGCTCGATCGTCTCTGTGACCACCATGGGTCTACCTCCTCAGCCGAGG
>JBDHHZ010000468.1:0-2384 GCA_039589115.1 Gemmatimonadota bacterium
CAGTTTGGCTTCGGGATGACGGTCGACGATCTGAACCAGCATGGCCGCTGTTTCGGTCATCAGCGTGCCATCGGGTAGAACCAGCGCCGGGATCTGTCCCATCGGGTTCACGGCCAGGAACTCGTCGCTCTTATGTTCCTCCTTGTCGAAGTCGATGATGATCTTTTCGTACTCGGCGCCGATTTCCTCGAAGAGCGCTTGCGGCGCCATCGCACCGCTCCCTTGTGCCCAGTAGAGCTTGTACATTCGAATCGGTCTCCTTCGATGCGATCGGTCCGTCCAACGGAGCCGGCTAGCAGCGTGAGTCTCTGCGAGTTGAAGATGCGATAGCCTGCCTACGCCTCGGATTTGTCAACGGTTACACGCGACCCTCTCACCGTGCTGCGCGGCAAACTGAACCGGGTCCAGTCCGTCGCAGACAGAGGTGGGACCATCGCCGACCGGAGTGGACTGCCCTGTTGAACGGACCCCCGATCAGTTGACAGCTCGTAGCTTCCTTCTGTTGGTTTCGTCACACGCTCGCCGCGACCGGACCGACGGGGATCTCGGTCAGGGACACAGCCTAGATGCGGCGGAGGAGAACGCGGCCCGCCAGGCTCCCCAACAATGCCAGCACCAGGGCCGGTGCAAGGTGGAAGATCAGAATGTGAGAGGGGATGTACAGGCAAGCCAGCTGCATCAGCAGGCCGGGAATCGCGCCCGCCGCAGCACCGGTCACGAGTCCGGCGCTCCAGCGCTCGAGAGGCGCCAGGCGCCGGAGCAGCAGCAGGCCGACGACGAGGATTGGAAGTCCGTGAATCAGCACCTCTAAGAAGCAGAGGGGCCGCTTGCCCAACATCGACGGCTCCAGTGCCGGATCCACGAGGCCGTAGAAATAACTGCCGGCCCAGAGCGCCAGCAAGCCCAGAACCAGAGCGATCCGCCGCCGAGGCGATCCCCAGCCCGGGATCCCCACCGCGAACGCGACGCCGATCGCGAGCGCCCCCGCGGCGATCCCGAGCAACGTCTCGGCCGCGAAGCGGGGCGAGGCGAGAAGCTGGTTCGCGAAGCCGGGCCGCATGGGCTGCACCCCGAGGGTCGCGGCCACGACGAAGATCCAGGCTCCGATCCACCACAGCAGGGCCAGCTGGAATGGCCCGCGCAGGCGCGGTGCGGGGCCGAGTTCCTCGGAGAGCTCGCGGATCAGCTCGCTCCGGCTTCGCACGTCAGTCCTCCTCCTGGGCCAGCAGGTGTCGAACCTGCTTGATTCCCCTGTGAACGCGGCTCTTCATTGCGGTCACGCTCACGCCTGCCCGACGGGCCGCCTCGCCCAGCGAGTGGCCCTCGAGTTTCGTCATCAGCAGCGCGGCGCGGTACTCCGGCGCGAGACCCCGCAACGCCTCCGCCGCCTGGAGAGCAATCGTGGGGTCGTCGGTCACCGGAGTCGCCGGCTCCTCGTCGGAGCGGTGGGGCACCTCGTGTCGGTGACGCGATCCGCGGTGCCGCAGCATATCGATCGCCTTGTGGCGCACGATCGTGAACATCCAGGGTCGGAGCCGCCGGGCGGGGTCGTAGGTCGCGCGGGCGCGGTGAATGGAGAGCAGGCACTCCTGCACGCAGTCTTCAATGAAATCACTTCCTCCGAAATGCCGTCGCAGGTACCGCTCCATGACGATGCCGATTTCTCCGAGGAGCCTCGTATACGCCTCCGCATCCCCGGCGTTGGCGCGAATCATCCACTCCGACCAGCGCGCCTCCTCCTCGGCGCGCGCTACTCCGGGTCGATCTCGCTGTTCCTCGATTCCCATTGCCCCGCGAGGATGCCTCGCCCAGTGCCTTTACGCACTATTGCGGCCGAGAATCGTCAATCTTCTCCCTCACCACCTGCCTTCCTCTACGCATGAACTCCACCTCGAGTCGCAGCGATGCTTTCTTGGCTCTAGGAGAAGCGCGCGTAACCGGCCTGCGACCTTTAGCCGGCGTCCTGCGTATTAGGGAGCGACAAGCGGGAGAAGATTGGCTTCCCCGGCGGCAACCGCGCGGCGGAGCTTTCGCTGGCGGTGGTCATCAAATGCAATTTTTAGAGGAGAATGTGAGATGTTGTTTAGGATCCGAATGACAGTATCGATCATTGCTGCAAGCGTTTTAGCAGCGGGTTCAGTCTCCGCAGGCGTATTCACGGCCAACGGGTGGTATGAAGAGGAGGAAATCTACTACATCGTCGGCGAAGTCGAAGAAGGCGTTACAGAGCGGGGAGAAAATGACCTCTATCTGATCGGTGGTGACCGTAGGTACCAGGCCAACGTCGCCGAGTTCATTCCCGGCGAGCGCGGCTATACGCCACACTGGAATGTCAACATGGTCAACACTGCTGAGGGAGTGGTGCTCAACGATATTCTCGCTTC
>JBDHHZ010000469.1:0-2376 GCA_039589115.1 Gemmatimonadota bacterium
GCTCCGCCGGGCCCAGATAGAACTCTGGAGCCGCGACGAGTGATCCGCAGTCCGGGCATGGTGCTCCGTCGAACGGCAGACTGGCCGCACAACGCAGGCAAGATGTGGCCATATCCTTACGCGCGGGGGAGTTACAGCCGGGGAAGTCGTAGGCTGGCACACAGGAGGGACTATAAAGTTACCTATTAGGCGCCTGGGCGGCAACGGCGGCGTGAAACTCGTAGAGAAGCACCGCCGGTTACCCATTTCCTTGCGCGCCGGCACCTGTGTACCTTAGCTTGGCGGCGCCACTCCCTCCTCCGCCCCAACGTCCCCCTTCCGAGCCGGAGCGGGGCGCTACGCACCGCCGTAGTTAGAGTCTACGCCATAGCAGCGAGAAAAGGTCCGTGACCCACAAGAGTTTGGCCAGCATCGTAATCAGCCTGATCATCGGCGTCGCCAGCCCCGCGATCGCACAGGACGAGCCTTTGCTCACCATCACTCCCTTCGTCGGCGTCTACATTCCGACGGGAAGTCTGGTGAATGACCAGATGGTGCCGGACCCGGGCCCACTCGACCCTGATGCGATCAGCACAACCCAGGAAACCGGTCTCGCCGTGGGGCTCAGGGCGAGCCGCTCCTTGAGCAGCAGTTGGTGGCTGGAGCTCGAGATCCAGTACGCGAAGAGCGATGTCACGATCAACGCCACGCGACGGGAACCGCTGCCAGAGCCGACCAAGACCATGGACGCGAGAGTGCTGACATTGGGTGGTAATGTGCTCTGGGAGGTCTACCGAGCACCCTTCACGCCCTTTGCTATTCACCTGCTGGGCGGACTGGCGCTGGTGAATCGCGGTGGCAAGTTCTTCGAGGAGGGCGGCGGGTTCTTCGACAGCCTGGACGGCGGAACGGACATATCGTTGATCCTGGGAAGCGGTTTACGCTATGGCCTGAGCCCTAGGTACGGCATCCGCTTCGACGTGCGTGACTACATATCTTCCTACACTCAGACCCTGCCGACGGGGCAACTCGACGCCGAGCTACAGAACGACTTCTGGATCAGCGGTGGCCTGGAGATAACCCTCTGAGCCGGTATCAGGACTGGTCGATGACCCTGACCGGTTCGACCCTGGTCTCGACCTCCATGCGGAAGTAGGACCCCATCAAAGCACCGGCGAGCAGAACCTCGTTGTAGCGCGTGAGCTCGATCCACTGGCTAGAGCGCGCCGGGTTCATGCTATCCGGCACCACGAAGGCACCTTGATCGAGCACCTCGAACTCTTCGTCACGGGTGGAGAGGCTGGCGAAGGGTGCCTCCGTGTCGGAGACCCAGTGGATGGGTAGCGAAACGTCGGCCGGGACGGTGTCGTTTGCCTGCGGCTCGACGATGGCGTGGATCCCGATGTTGCCCAGGGCGACGCCACGCACGTACATGCTATCCTTCTCCACGGTCAGCCGTAGCGTCCCCGATCCCGAGCCGCTGAGCTCAGCTGCGTAGTCGCCGGTCGAGTCGACTTCGAGCAGGCGGAGAGGGGCGTTGTTCCACTCGATGGTCACGTCGGCTCCCGAGACCGGCTGGCCGTCACGGTCACGCACCTCGACGTCAAAACTGGTCAAGAAGCCACCGGGCTCCGGGTCGAGCTGTACGTCCGCTCGGACCAGAAGCGTCTGATTGCCGACCCCACCGTTGTTCCGGGAGTTTACCGGGCCGGTCAGGTCGTTCCCGCCGCAACCGGCCGCCAGACCGGCGAATGCAATAGCGACGATCGCCGTGCGCGTATCTCTATCCACAGACTCCACCTCTCGATGAATCGCGACTGGATGGACTAATAGGGAGGTCGTACGGGGAAGGACCGTCAACAGAAACAAAAGTAACCGAGGCGGTGGCAGCGGTCAATTTCGGCTGCACCTGCCACAGCTGTGCCCACTTTCGAATGCTCGCCGGAAGATGCTATCTTGGGTTCCCAGCCAAGAGGCCTGATAACCCAAAGCGCGGAGGTTTCAATGCCCCGTTACCGTGCGGTAATACTCGCATTCCTGTTAGCCGTGGTGCCAACATCCCTGAACGCGCAGACTCAGTTCGCCGTCAGCGCCTTCGGCGGAGCGTTCCTCCCGGCATCCGACCTGACCGGGGGCATCTTCCCCATCTCGATTACGGACCCACCGTTCACTGGCGACGTCGCCGCTACGTTCAGACAGAAGACCGCCTTTCAGTTCGGCGGGCGAATCACCGTCTGGCCGAGCCAGCGATTCGGGTTCGAAGCTGAGGCTGTCTATGCGCTCAGCGACCTCAACGTGGATATACTCGTACCCTTCGCGGATGCAGGCCCGCCTTTGACCGTTAACTTGGTGTCGGCGTCCGAGGCTATAGACGGCAGCGTGTTTCTGGGGAGTGTG
>JBDHHZ010000470.1:0-2351 GCA_039589115.1 Gemmatimonadota bacterium
CTGCAGCGCCGTGCCGCCGTTGCGGCAGTACCCGCGCAGAAAGGCCTTGAACTTCTCCCGGTGCTCGGCGTCGCGCAGCATGGAGGGGCTGAAGCTGATGGTGTGGCTCGCCCCATTCGGGAGCAGGTTGACCCAATCTTCAAAGTCCCCGTCTCCATCCGCGGCGTGCCCGCCCAGGGCCCGGCCCACGGAGTTGGCGTTCGCCGTCGGGCCCTCGATGTCGGCGCCGTTGGAGGGGCAGATCGCGTTGGACAGGAACTGGCCCTTGGGGCGCCCGTCGGCGCTGGCCGCCATGATGTACCCATCGCCCACCCAGTAGTTCCAGCTAAGCATTCCCGGCCGGAACTGCCTGTCCGTGGAGCGGGTGCGGTGCTTCCACACCTCGTCGGTCCACAGCTGCATGACCGCCAGCGCCATGGCGTCGGCCTCTGCGTGATTGCGCCCGTACTTGGGCGCGCGGAAGCGCGCCCAGGCCTGAAGCTTGTCATGGCCGTCCCAGTTGTCGCGCAGGCCCTCGACCAGCTCCGCCATGGTGCAACGCTGCTCGTCGTAGACCAGGTACTTGATGGCGAGCAGCGCGTCCACGGTCGTGCCGAAGGTGACGCCCTCCACCGTCACGAACTTGATCTCGGGACCGCCACGCGTGATGTCGAGGGCCTTGTCGGCACACCCACGCACCAGACAGGACAGGTACGGTGTCGGCGAGAACCCCGCCCGCACCCCTTCGCTGAGCCCGTAGAGGTTGACGCAGCGTTCGACAATGTGGCGCGTCTGCAGAGCGTAGGCTTCCCAGATGCGCTGCCAGGTCGCGAACTCCTGTGAATCCCCCGTGTCGGGCCCATCCTGGGAGACCGCTCGCTCGTTCTGCGTCAGCGGATCAACAGCCGGCACCAGGTCCTTGCCACCGGTCAGGGCCAGCTCCACCGCCTTGAGAAGGTTCAGGTTGCAGTCGACGGTTCCGGAGCGGTCGTTCCCAACCATCGTGTTCTCGAGGCATCCGACCGGCGCGTACTCGTGGACGTTGTCGAGATGGATCTTGTCCGTGTAGCCGCCGAGACGCGCTTCGCGCAGCATGCCCGCCATGCTGCGCTCGTCGAAGTTCAGAAGGAACGGCGCGCCCTGACACGACGCCACCATGTCGACGACCTTGTCGAGCAGGAACTCGGGGCTGTTGCGGTGCAGGCGCACGTTGGGCTTGGGCTCGAGAATCGGGTTCATCTCGTCGATGACCTCGAGGATCGCCATCGTCAGATCGTTGGTGAGATCCTCCCCGTCCTTTCCGCAGCCCGACAGGGTGATCAGCTGACCGAATCCGGACGTGATGCCCTGGTTCCCCCCCACCTGGATCATGGCGTCGTACGCGGTGTTGGCGTGGACCGAGAAGCACTTCAGGATCTCCTTGCCGAATTCGCGGTCCATGCCCTCGTCGATGGAGGTACTCCAGTACGGCAACAGGTACTGGTCCACGCGGCCGAAGGAATCCCCCGGGCCCGGAGAGCACTCGTCACTCATGACAAGCATGTGCGTCAGCCAGAGCGACTGCACCGCCTCCCAGAAGGTATGCGGGGGCTCCCACGGCACGCGGTCGAGGTTGCGCGCCATCTGCTCCAGCTCGCCCGCGCGCGCGGCTTCCCCTTCCTCGGGAGCGAGCCGCCGGCACAGCCCAGCGTAGCGAGACGCCAGCTCGCGCGGCATCTCGGCGGACGTCATCATGGCCCGTAGCTGCCGTCCCGGCTCTCCTTCCTGCTCCCGCCTCCCCAGCCGGTCGTAGCGTTCCCGGAGCTCGGCGTGGATGCCGCGGAAGCCCTCGCGCAGCACGCGGGCGAAGTCCGGGATCAGGTGGCCGCTGGTGGCTCCGGCGTTGCCGTATCCATGCTCGTGGAACCACTTCACCGAGGGGCGCACTCGAGCGAGCTTCTTTGCTCGCCGCCGAGCCTCCTTCCTGTCGTAGCAGCGCGACGCCATCAGGTTGAACCGCGCACCGGCGATCAGGTCGCCCGGCAGGATCTCCTGAGGCAGGTGGTTGACGACAACTTCGCGGATGAACCACGCCCGACGCTCCACCAGACTCCAGATCCAGAAGTCGGCCGGCAACGACACGTCCCGGGAGGCCATGAGCATCGACGCCGTGAGCGCGTCAAACATCGCATAGTTCTCCGGGACGATGTAGAAGTTCGGCTCGTCGTAGCACACGTCCCAGGGGGCGCCGGTGCTCCAGCACGACCACTCGTTGTTCCAGGCGCGCTGCACACCCCGGAAGTAGTAGTCGCGCAGCCACTGGATGCGCGGCGACAGCGCATGCGGCTGCTTTAGGCCGAACGAACTCTTCTCGGCAGAATCGGGCATCCGGA
>JBDHHZ010000471.1:0-2326 GCA_039589115.1 Gemmatimonadota bacterium
CAAAGTGTCGGCGAGAATGACGATGACCCCCTGCGGCGCTTTCGGGTCCTCGGCGCCGCCGAGAGCAGCGCGCGCTGGCGACGGTTCAGACGCGCTCGCGCTTGCGCCCCGGCTGCGAATCGCGGGAGATCCCCAAAAGCCGATCCGTCCACGCTGCTCTGCGTCCAGGGCAAGAGCGAGCGTGATCGACTGTCCGGCGAAGTCCGCCAGATCGATCGACGCTTTCTCCCAACGCCGCGGTGTGGTGAGGGTCTTGGTGAGTAGCGCCTCGTCCTGCCCTCCCCGGCGCACGCTGATCTGGAAACGCAAGGGACCGTCGTCGATCGTTCCGAGATGGATCTCCAACCAGGGGCTGGAGGGCACGTCGACGGCATAGAGCACGGTTTCCGGAGCCCGAGTGACCAGCGTCTCGCGGTAGACGCTCGAAAGTCCGTGAAAGCCGGGTCCTGATGCCACCTTGGAGAGCTCCTCGCGGCGGGTGATGAAGCGCAGCGACTCGATCGCAAATTGGGTGTCCTCGGGGCCTTCCAGAACCACACCGATGAAGTTCGTGCGGCCGAGAGAGGGCGGCGGCGCGGAATAGGGGTCGGTCACGGTGTGGGTCGAGAAGTCCTCGCCCGCCTCGACCGTGACGCTATAGACCCAACCTTTATAGTCTTTCCACTCCTCGGGGTCCTCGACTTCGGGCTTCTCCTGGTCCGGATAGATGTGCAGCTCAATCTCGGCCGTCGCGCGGACTCGGATCTCGAAAGCGTGCAAGAGGTCTCCCTGGCCCAGACCTTCGGGCTTGGCCAGGCTCAGGACGGCCACTACATCTTCGAGGCGGCCTGCCAGACTGCCCTCGACAATCCCAAAGTCGTCGGCCCCATACACCGCCTCCCAGCCCAGGGTCTCTTCGGGCTCTTTGGGGTCCTCGATCGTCGACGCGCCGTCAAAGCGTAGGACGGTCTGCCCGATGTCCATCGGCTCGACCACATCGAGGACGGTGGCGTCGACAAAGACGTCGATCAGGCGGATCGCGGTGGACGGCGCAGCCGCGTCACCGCAGCCCACTAGGAGGGCGGCGAGGGCGAGAAGGCAGGTGGTAGACGACCTTGATTTCAGCATCTCCGGATCCTCCGCTCCACCAAAACATAACTCCTTCCCAATCTCTCGTGCCCTCGCCGAGCGGGTGCGCGAGATGGAGCGCAACGGGGAGTTGGAACCGATCCCCCGAGACTCGACTTCGCGCCAAGGACAAGCGGGGGACAAAACGTCACCATTCGGTGACGCCTCGCGCGAGCGCAGGGCGTAGACCAAGGCGTCGTCCCCAAGCTTCGCGTAGCGTCGCGCCGAGGCCACATCGCGGTGCCCGAGCATGCGCTGAAGCACCCGTTCGGGAACGCCACGTCGCACGGCATCCGTGGCGAAACTGTGCTTGGTGCCTTCGTAGAGTGAGATGCGCGTTACCCCCGCGTGGTCGCAGGCCTTCAAGTACGATCCGGATCTTCTCTTCGGCGGAGAACTTTCGGCGGGTCTTGCGACGAATGTCGCGAACGGCCTTCTCGGCAGAGTCTTTCTCGAGTTGATCAGTTTTCCCACGCAGGTCGAATCGGCCGATGTCCCCGCTGAAACGCTCTTCGATCTCGGGCTGGTTTACGGCCCCGTCTTCATGGTCATCTACCTGGCTTCTCTAGCCCCTCTGGTCTTCTATCGGATCAATCGCAAGAGTCATCTGGAAAACCTCGCGAAGCTGAGCGAGTAAGCGCTCGAGGCGGGGGCATCGCGGGCTTTGGCGGTTTTCCGCTGTCGCGCATTCGCTGGTGAACCGCTCGCATCCTGGGATTGAAACGACAGGCCGTCATCGCGGCCAGGGAGAGAGCCGTTCGAACGGGGTCCTCTCGTCCTGGGCGCCCACCGGCGACCTGATCTTTGACTGGTTTCGGGAGTGGGCGCAGTCGGGGGTGTTCCAGACCGTTGAGGTCTAGCGAGGGGAGTACGCCATCCCGTCGGGCTCCTTGCCCGCGACCAAATGGCCCGTTGCCTTCCAACTCTTCAGATCCACCACCGAGATCGCGTCGGCGTTGGAGTGGGCGACCCAGGCCGTCGAGCAGTCGGGGGCCACGACTACGCCGATGGGGACGGAGCTGTCTCCGAACTGGTCACCGAAGAGCCGTCCCTCGGTCGACGCGGCCTCGCGCTCGAAAGCGATCCGCTTGACTTCCTTGCGCGCCGCCACGTCGAAGACCGCCAGATCCGCGGAACGGGCGTTGGACACCAGGGCGTGTCGACCGTCGGGAGTGATGCGCACGCGGATCGGAAAGGTCGCACACGGAACCGTGACGAG
>JBDHHZ010000472.1:0-2314 GCA_039589115.1 Gemmatimonadota bacterium
TGCGATCCGCTACAACGTCGACATGGTGGTTCTGCTGCTCGACAACAACATGTACGGGCTAACCAAGGGGCAGACTTCACCCACCACGCCGGCGCTGTTTCCCAGCAACACGCAACCGCAGGGCAGTTACCTGCAGGCGCTGAATCCGCTGACGGCGACGCTCGGCGTGACGAATGCCTCGTTCGTCGCACAGACGGCCGAGTGGGTACCGCAGCATCTGTTCGAGACGTTGAAGGCGGCCTATCACCATAAAGGGTTCTCCTTCGTTCGGATCCTACAGCGTTGCCCGGTCTACACGGGTATGATCTACGACGAAGCGGTCAAGTCCCCCGATCTGATCGAAATGCTGATCCACGATGATGGGATCCACATCCCCGATCTGGATCAGATCTACAAGAACCAGGCTGTACACGATCCCAGGAATCTCAATGAGGCTCGGCGGTTGGCGGAGCTGACCGACAAGATCCGGATCGGCATCTTCTACAGAAACGAGGAGAAGCCGCGCTATGAGGATCTCCGCAAGCTGCCGGTCCATACGGCGGAAGAAAGGGTCGTGCTCCTAAACGAGGAGTTGGATCGTTATGCCGTCTGACCCACGGATCGACAAGGCGCTCCGTGCCCTGGCCGGACCCATCGAGCGGTACCGGTCCGCGGTGGTCACCACCGTCGAGGAGGTGCGGGGTTATCTGGCCTCTCATCAGCCGAAGGAAGAGAGTGCCGACGGAGGCGTGGCGGCCGGGCTCGGTAAGTTCGCGGCGGGGCGGATCGATATCGACCGCTTCTCCAGCTTCACGAACACCACCGTGCAGGACAACCCGGACACACTGAAGAAAGTAGAGAAAGCGTTCGAGATCCTCCGCGACGTCGCTTCAGGCGGAGAGGATGCCTTCGTAGTGAAGGTGAAGTCGGGTGGCCGCCTGCGCGATGCCGTGGGTGGACGCTGGGCCGAGATCGGCCGCGCTTTCGCCGCCGCTCGCGTCGTCAGCATGGCACAGGCCGGGAGCCTGAACTCGAAGAACGAGGACAAGCTGCTCGAGCCCCTGAACTTCGAGCGCTGGAACCAGGCCGAGCGACAGCTGGCGCCGCCGCTCGTGGTCGAGCTCGATGGAGCCGACCTACACGCCGGCGACCTGGTCGAGTTCCTCGACGGGACAGTGAAGATCGTCCTGGTAGTCAACGGCGAGATGGCACCGGCGCCCCTCGTCCGCTTGATCACGCCGTCGATCTTCGTCCTTCAAACCGCGGGCGACGCCGGACTCGATCGTTTCGCCGGTGCGGAGGGCCCGGCGGTCGCTGCGCTCGTCTCGAAGTCCGCCGCCCGGTTCGTCCACGACCCGGCGCGTGGCAAGACCCCCGGCGAACGCCTGGAGTTGACCGCCCTGCCGGAGGCAGAGCCCGGAGCAGCGGTCGGCGGAACGAGCGTGCGGCAGCAGTTGGACGAACTGGAGCAGCTCAAGAACCTGGCGGCTGAGCCCGCTGCGCAGATCGCCGAGAGTGAAGACGGCGCTGCGGGACCGGTTGCCACCAAGGTGGACAAGCTGGCGGCGTGGCTGCTCAGCCAGGCCGATCTCAGCGACGCGTAGCTAGAGAATGAGCCTGACGGCAATAGGAGTCTCGGTCCTGATCCTTGGAGGCGTGGCGCTCACGTTCGGCGTGCTCATCGCGCTGGCCAACAAGAAGCTCAAGGTTTACGAGGATCCGAGGATCGACGCCGTCAGCGACATGCTGCCCGGCTCGAACTGTGGCGCTTGTGGCGCGGCCGGCTGCCGCGCGTTTGCCGAGGAGCTGGTCGGTGGCCAGAGGCAGCCCGCCCAGTGCACGCAGCTCGGCGGTGAAGATGTCGTAGACATCGCAGATTATCTGGGAGTCGACGCCGGTGAGGCGGTGAAGCGCGTCGCGCGCCTGCTCTGCGCCGGCGGCTCGCACGTCTCGTTGCGGCGCGCCGAGTACATCGGACTCCAGACCTGCGGCGCAGCAGCCGCAGTGTCGGCCGGCGGAAAGGGATGCGCCTGGTCGTGCCTGGGCCTCGACGACTGTGAGCGGGTCTGCGACTACGACGCCATCTACATGAACCACTACGGCCTGCCCGTAGTCGTACCGGACAGGTGCACGGCCTGTGGTGACTGCGTTGAAGTCTGCCCGCGAGATCTCTTCGAGATCATGCCGGTAACGCAGAATCTGATCGTGCAGTGCAAGAGCCTGCTGGAGGGCGACGAGGCCGAGGAGATCTGCAAGGTTGCTTGCACGGGTTGCGGCCTATGCGCGACCGACGCCGCCGAGGGCTTGATTGAGATGGTGGATGGCCTGGCGGTTA
>JBDHHZ010000473.1:0-2304 GCA_039589115.1 Gemmatimonadota bacterium
TACGGCGATATGCCTGATCTTGCCCTGCTCCTTCAACTCCGCGAGCGCCGTCCACGCCTCCTCGATGTCGGGATCGGGTCCACCCGGAGGGAACGAAGCCCAGTGGATCTGGCACAAGTCCAGAACATCGGTATGCAGTCGTCGAAGGCTGGCTTCCACCTCGTTTCGAATCGAGTCCGCCTTGAGCGTGTGTGTGATGTTCTTCTCGTCATCCCAGACCAGGCTGCACTTCGTGAACACGAGAGGACGTTCCGCGCCGCCGAGATCCTTGAGCGCCTGGGCGACGATCGACTCTGAATGGCCGAGACCGTAGATGGGCGCCGTGTCGATCCAGTTGATGCCGCATTCCACGCTTCGCCGAATGGCGGCGATGGATTCTGCATCATCCTGCGGCCCCCAGCCGAATGCGAAATCGCCTCCGATGGCCCAGGCACCCAACCCGACCGACGTGATATTCAGATCCGAGCTTCCCAATGTCTTCATCGTCATGGCCTCCTTCGCTTTCTCGCGGTCCTCTATCGCTCCAGCACGAAGACCCTCACACTCGACGGGCGCTGCGCATCGTGATAGATCCTGTGCGTCGCCTTCTGGAAATCCTCCTGGTCCGCCTCGTAGATGTTCACGAACGTCTGCGGATTGCGGTCGACCAGAGGGAACCACGAATGCTGCACCTGGACCATGATGCGGTGGCCCGGCTTGAAGGTGTGGGCCACGTCCGGCAGCTCGAAGCCAACCGATGTCACCTCGCCCGGCCTGAACGGCTCCGGCGTCTCGAAGCTGTTCCGGTAGCGGCCGCGCAGCACTTCCCCGCGCACCAGCATCTGGTAGCCCGCCATCGGCACGTTCATGTCGTTGGTCGGGTAGTCGCGCAGCGAGTCGGGGAACACGTCGATCAGCTTGACCACGAAGTCCGCAGCGCTGCCCGTCGTGCTGAAGAACAGATCGGCCACGACCGGGCCGGTCAACGTGACGGCTTCCGTGAGCACGTCGGATTGGTACACCATCACGTCCGGCCGCCGGGACGCGAACCGCTGATCGTCGGTCATGTACTCGCGCGTCCGCCGCAGGTGGACGTCTTCAGTATAGGGAACCGGTTTCATCGGATCGGCCACGTACTCGTCGTAACTGTCCGAGGAACTCGGCGGCTCGAACGATAGCCGACCGTCCGAGTGGAAATAGAGCTGCCTCTCCGTCACATCGGCGGGTGGCCACACGTCGAACCGAAGCCACTCGCTTGCGCCGGTGTCGTATATCGTCGCCTCTGCCAGGTCCAGCGTCCCCTGATCTTTCAGGTAGTAGTTGAAGAACTGCAGCTCCACGTCTCTGTAAAAGGCGGATGTCGCAGCTCCCCAATGCACGTTGCCGAGGTTTTCGCCTTGATCGAACGCCCACTGGCCGTGGAACCAGGGGCCCATCAGCAGGCGGTTCTCTGTAGTCTGCGGGTTCTGGGTCTCGATGGCCTCGTACGTATTGAGCGGCCCCCAAAGGTCCTCCGCGTCGAACCAGCCTCCGACTACCAGTACGGCCGGCTTCACATCCGTCAGATGGGGGAGCGGGTCGCGGGCCTTCCAGAAGTCGTCGTAGTCGGGGTGGCTCATTAGCTCGGGCCAGAACTGGATGGTATCACCGAAGTACATCGCCTCGATATTCTTGATCGGACCGAGCTCGAGGAAGAACTCGTAGTTGTCCCGATTCGGCCAACGGAAAGGTGACGGCCCCTGCCGCGTCGGCTCGGGTCTCGGACGCCCGACGGAGGAGTAGAACGAGAAGGCGTCCAACAGGAAGAAGGCGCCGTTGTGGTGCCAATCGTCGCCGATGAACCAGTTGGTCACCGGCGCCTGCGGCGACACGGCCTTGAGCGCCGGATGCGCATCCGGGAGCGACATGGTCGAGTAGAACCCGGGATACGAGATGCCGAAGACCCCGACGCGCCCATTGTTGTGGGGCACGTTCTCGACCAGCCAGTCGATCGTGTCCCAGGTGTCGCTGCTCTCATCGATGTCCTGCTCGCCTCTCTTATCGGGGTTGTGCGGCCTGACATCCTCGAACTGTCCTTCACTCATGAAGCGTCCACGCACATCCTGGAACGCGAGGATGTATCCCGCCTCGACGAGACCGGCGTCGAACATCAGGCCCATGGTGTAACTGTCCTCTCCGCGTGGCTCGATGTTGTACGGGGTGCGCCGCAGCAAGATCGGATACGTCTGGCTCGTGTCCTTCGGCACATAATAGGACGTGAACAGGCGGACGCCGTCTCGCATAGTGATGTAGACCTCATGCTTGGTCAGCCGCTCTGCCAACCAC
>JBDHHZ010000474.1:0-2301 GCA_039589115.1 Gemmatimonadota bacterium
CTCACAGCGCCCGACCTTCAGGCGCTGGGCGTCGTCGACGAATTGGTCCGCGAGCCGGAAGGTGGCGCCCACGACGACTGGGATGGCGCCGCCATGCTGCTCAAAGAGGCGCTGGAACGAAACCTCGCCGAGTTTCGCGGTATGCCGGTAGAGCAGATGCTCGACGGCCGCTACGAGAAGTACCGCAAGATGGGGGCTTGGGCGGGTGATTGAACGGGCGCCAGAGGCCAGCGAACCCAAGAAAGTAGGCGAACCGCAGCAAGCCAGCGAATCGCGAGAAGCCGGTGAACCACAGGAAGCCAGCGAACCGCAAGACGCCGCCGAACCGCAGGAAGCCGGCGAACTGCAGGAACCCGAAGAACCGCAAGAAACCGACGAGCAGCAGAAGGCCGGCGAACCGCAGGAAACCGACGAGCCGCCAACCGACGGAACCCCCGATTCGTCCGAGCAGCTCGTTCATGGCATAATCCAGAAGGGTCCGCCCCCGCAGCTCCTCGAAGTTCGCTTCAAGGGCAAGCGACGCGACTTTTACACGGCACACGTCACTCCACGCGTCAGAGAGCGCGAATACGTGGTCGTCGAAGCGGACCGCGGTCAGGACCTCGGCCTGGTCAGCGCGGTGGGCGAGCTGGCAAAGAAGAAGTGTGAAGCGTGCGAGGGCTGCAACGTCAGCACCGTGCCGCCTCAGAGAGTGCTCAGGCGCGCCGCTCCCGTCGATGTCGAGAGAGCGCTGGACCTCCGTGATCAGGAAGTTGCGATCAGGCGCGAAGTACGGCTGATGGTGGCGGAGCACAAGCTGAAGATGAAGATCAGCGATGCCGAGTGGCAGTGGGACCGCAACAAGCTGATCATCTACTTCACCGCTGACAAACGGGTGGACTTCCGTGTCCTCGTGCGTAGCCTGGCCAAGAAGTACCGCACGCGGATCGAACTAAAGCAGATTGGCGTCCGGGACGAGGCGAAGCGCCTCGACGGAGTCGGTCGCTGCGGGCGGGAACTCTGTTCGTCCAACTGGCTCCCGGAGCTGAAGCCCGTGACGCTTCAGCTGGCCAAGGACCAGAACCTGTCGCTGAACCCCTCGCAGATCTCCGGTGCTTGCGGCCGCTTGATGTGCTCGCTCCGCTTCGAGCATGATTTCTACGTACAGGCCCGCAAACGGTTTCCCAAGGAGGGCCGGCAGGTCAGGACCACGGTCGGCGAGGAGACGGTCGAGGCGGTCAATATCTTCGGCAATCGAGTAACGCTGAAGGGTCCGGCCGGCGAGTTCAGAATTTTGTCCCTCGAGGAACTGAAACACGAAACCGCTGAATCGAGAAAGCGCGCGCGCAAGAATTAGGGTTCACGCTTTGTCAAAGTTCTACATCACTACAGCCATCGACTACTCCAACGGCGATCCCCATCTGGGACACGCTTTCGAGAAGATCGGCGCCGACGCAATCGCTCGTTACCGGCGCCTGTGCGGTGACGACGTGCACTTCGTCATCGGGATGGACGAGAACTCGCAGACCATCCTGCAGCCCGCTGCCGATGCAGGACTCACGCCTCAAGCCTGGGTCGACAAGATGGCGACCGTCTTCTCCGAGGCGTGGAACCGGCTGGGGATCAGCCACGACGATTTCATCCGCACCACGGAAGAGCGTCATCTTGGTGCCGTCGCGGAGATGGTCGAGCGCACTCAGAAAGCCGGCTACATCTTCGAGGGCACCTACGAGGGCTATTACTGCGAGCGCTGCGAGAGCTTCAAGCAGGAGAAGGACCTGGTAGATGGTCGCTGCCCGGAGCACCCGGACCGGGACGTGCTCTGGACCAAGGAAGACAACTACTTCTTCAAGCTTTCCGCGTTCCGAGGACAGCTGCTCGATCTCCTAGACGAACATCCCGAGTTCATCCAGCCGGAGATCCGCCGCAACGAGATCCGAAACGTCCTCGAGGAGGGGCTCCAAGACGTCTCCGTCTCGCGGCCGCAACGCGATTGGGGGATCCGGTTCCCGGGCAATCCCGACCACGCCGTCTACGTCTGGTACGACGCCCTAATCAACTACCTATCCGCCGTCGGTTTTCCCGACGATCGCTACAACGAAAGATGGCCCGCGCAGCTTCACGTGATCGGCAAGGGCATCACGCGCCACCACTGCATCATCTGGCCCGCCATGCTGATGGCGGCTGAAGTCCCGCTGCCGAAGACCGTATGGGCACACGGCTACATCTTCGAGGGCACCTACGAGGGCTATTACTGCGAGCGCTGCGAGAGCTTCAAGCAGGAGAAGGACCTGGTAGATGGCCGCTGCCCGGAGCACCCGG
>JBDHHZ010000475.1:0-2300 GCA_039589115.1 Gemmatimonadota bacterium
GTTGGCGATTCGCGAATAGCACCAGGTAGGGATGAGGTATCCTAGCGCAGCCGCCATCTCGTCCGAGTCTCGGTACGCCTGGGAGGCGCTCATGAAGACGGGCTCGATGATGGCGCCCTGATAGTCCTCGATGGCGTCCTCGACGGAGTAGAGCCCGTGAACCGCGATCGTGTCGAACTTCCACTTCTTGACGACATCGCGGATGTAGTGGCTCCGCTTGGCGAGATAGGCGTTATTCCTGTCGATGTATGCCTGCATGCCGGATGTGATTCGGATTTCGTCACCACCGTACACGGCTCATCTCCTGTGCTTCGAGCTGTCTGGAATGATCGATCCCCCCGGGTTCTGAGTATAGCGTTTGGGTGGCGGAGGATTTCGGTATGAACTCATGGCGGAAACCCCAGCGAGGTTGCGCCTTGACGCAGAAACTTTGGGGCGCTTAACATGGACGACCCAGCAGCGGCATTTGTGACCCGTATGAACCTCCAACTGACGACAGCGGCGTTTCTCGCCACCCTATTCCTCTTCGCCTTCGTAGGCGTCGATGTCCACGCTGTCGACGGAAGCGGCCTTGCGAGCATGTCTTCTGGCGAGGAGCACCACGACTCCGACCACGACGATCAGGGAATGCTGAGCGTTCTGCGCGAGACAGAGCTGACGACGGGTCTGATTGTCGGCGCGCTTCTGCTCGCCTTGGGTCTCGGCGCCCTCCACGCCCTCTCGCCCGGTCATGGCAAGGCGCTCGTGGCGGCCTATCTCGTCGGCACTCGGGGAACCGTTGCTCACGCGATTGCGCTTGGAGGCATCGTCACCTTGACCCACGTCTTCTCGGTGCTCGTGCTCGGCATCATTGCGCTAATCGCTGCCGACTACCTCGTACCCGGGAAGCTGGCTCCGGTGCTCGGGGTCATCTCCGGAGTGCTGATTGTGGGGGTCGGTCTCTTCATGTTCCGTCGAGCGTTCCGCAGCGCGCGTCATGGTCATCAGCTGCGCGAAGATGGCGCGGATGTTTCACAGGACCAGCTCCGAGAAGTGAAGCTTGGCAGTCTCGTGGCGTTGGGCATAAGCGGTGGCCTGGTTCCCTGCCCGTCCGCCCTGGTGGTTCTGCTTACGGCGATTGCGCTGGGGCGCATCGGTCTGGGCCTCGCGCTCGTGGCGTTCTTCTCGCTCGGACTGGCGCTTGTGCTGATGGTGATCGGTGTCCTGCTGGTGACCATGAAAGGTCTTATGGAGCGGTTTGGCGGGGGCGGGTTCGTGACGCGGGCGGGTGCCACCTTGCCGCTGGTGAGTGCGACCATCGTCACCGCGGTCGGACTGCTTATTTCGTGGCGTAGTTTCCTGGATATGGAAAAGGTGCTCCTGTAGCGCGCTCCGCCGCCCGGCTCAAGCCCGCGCGGCCCCCTTCTCGTCGAGCTCAGTCGCGATGATTTGGCGAACGCGACCCGTGAGCTCATCCACGGTGGCTCCGGTGAAGCTCTCGGCCGGAACCTCGTCGAGCACCGTGATCCTGATCGGGTGACGTCCCTTGAGCACGAAGCCGCGTTTGGGCAGCGCGTTCGCGGTGCCGCGAATGACGATCGGCAGGATGGGGCGCCCGGTCTTGAGGGCCAGCTCGAACGCTCCGGTCTTGAAAGAGCGCATTTGCCCGGTGGGGGAGCGGGTGCCCTCCGGGAACATCATGATCGAGTTTCCCTGGCCCAGTGTGAACTCGCAGTCTTTCATCATCTGGACCACGCTTGTCCGGTCGCCGCGGCGTAGCTTAATGTAGCGGTTGAGGGTCATGTTCCAACCGATGAACGGCACACGGAAATTCTCGATCTTCGAGACCCACTTGAAGTGGGTAAAGAGCCGGAAGAGCACCAGGATGTCGAGCAACGAGAGGTGGTTGGCCACCATCACGTACGGGGTATCGGGCCGGATCTTCCCTCGCCCCTCGACCGTCACAGGCCAGACGGGATTGAGCCAGGTGTAGAGCGACGCCCAGAAGCAGGTGAAGCGGTGAAGCAGCACCTTGCGCCGGTCAAAGGGAACCGTGATCGCCCAGATCAGCATGGCCAGGGGAAAGAGCACGATCGAGCTGACCGTGAGAAAAATCCAAAAGAGCGTGGAGTAGAGGCGCTGCAACATGGGCTGACCGGCCCCCTCTGGTTGACCTGTACAGGGGGTTGGACAGAATAACCGACTTCCACGGCGGTGACACGGGCCAGCCGCCTTCGATGGGCCAGGACTCGTCGAAACGTGCGTTCTTGCTCGCGCGGCTTACTCTACCGTGATGTACGATCCCTACCGTCCCCGATACC
>JBDHHZ010000476.1:0-2286 GCA_039589115.1 Gemmatimonadota bacterium
CGACCCGCCAGGAGATACGCGACGCACTATCAGGAAACCTTTGCCGCTGCACGGGCTACACCAAGATCTATGAGGCGGTGGAGCTCGCCGCCGCGACGCTGCGTGAGGAGCGCGCCACCCAGGAAGAAGCGCGGTGATGAGGCTCGAGGATTTTCGGGCCAAGCAGGCCGAGAGCGCAGCAAGCGCGGAGGAGCTCCACGAAGCCCTGGAGCGCGAGTTCCAAGTCATCGGCCGCCGACTTCGTCGCACCGATGGTCTGGCGAAGTCTACCGGAACCGCAGTCTATACCGACGACATCACGCTGCCGGGCATGCTACACGGGAAGATCCTACGGAGCCCCCACCCGCACGCCAAGATCCTCTCGATCGATGTCTCCGCTGCTCTTGCCCTCGAAGGGGTGCACGCAGTGGTCACCGGCAGCGACATGCCGGAGACCTTTGGCATCATTCCTTGGGCACGAGATGAGTACCCCCTCTGCCTCGACAAGGTACGGTATGTTGGAGATGGCGTAGCGGCCGTGGCCGCCGTGGACGAGGAGACCGCCTGCGAAGCACTCGACCTCATCGAGGTCGAGTACGAGGTGCTTCCTCACTTCCTCGATCCCGAGGAGGCGTTGGCCCACCCGGAAACTCCGATCCACGACCCGAAGAAGCCGGGAGAGAACGGAAACGTCTCCAAACAAGTGCGCCTCGAGTTCAGCTACGTGGACGCGCTGATGGCGCAGTCCGATGTTATCGTCGAGGGCGAGTACTATTTCGAGGGTACGACTCACACCGCCATCGAGCCGCACTGTGCGATCGGGTACTTCGCGCCCGCAGGCAAGCTCACCGTTTGGTCGACAACCCAGGTGCCGCACTATCTGCATCGAGAGTTGGCGCGGGTGCTTGACCTGGACTTGGCAAAGGTTCGGGTCATTCAGCCACCTATCGGCGGCGCCTTTGGCGGCAAGTCGGAACCGTTCGACTTGGAGTTCTGCGTCGCCAAGCTGGCCATGATAACGGGCAGGCCGGTGAAGATCCTCTACACGAGGGAGGAGGTCTTCTACGCGCATCGCGGTCGGCACCCGATGCTGATGCGTTACAAGACCGGCGCCGACACAGACGGACGTATCAAGGCGGTGGACGCGACGACGATCCTCGATGGCGGTGGCTACGAGTCCTTTGGGCTTGTCACCACCTACTACTCCGGCCAGCTCATCACGGCACCCTATGCGATGGAGTCGTACCGTTTCGATTCGACCCGCGTCTATACGAACAAGCCTTGCTGCGGGCCGAAGCGGGGGCACGGATCGGTACAACCGCGTTTCGCCATCGAGATCCAGCTCGATAAGATCGCCGAGCGCCTCGATATCGACCCCATAGAGTTGCGGCGGCGTAACATCCTCGAGCCTGGCGCCCGCACTATAAACGAATTCCGCGTGAACTCGAACGGGTTCCTTCAGTGCCTCGACGCCGTGGAGGATGCCGCCGACTGGAAGGCGAAGTATCGAAGGCTGCCATACGGGCGTGGTGTCGGCGTTGCCGGCTCCTGCTATATCTCCGGCACCAACTATCCGATCTACCCCAACGAGATGCCCCAGTCAGCCGTGCAGTTGCAGGTGGACCGGTCGGGGCGCGTCGCCGTCTTCTGCGGCGCCTCCGAGATTGGACAAGGCTCCGACTCGATGCTCGCCTACATCGTGTCGGAGGAACTAGGCGTTCCTCTCGATTACGTGCGCATCCTGTCGGCCGATACCGACCTCACGCCGGTTGACCTGGGCGCGTATTCGTCACGCGTCACCTTCATGTGTGGCAACGCTTGCATCGATGCGGCACAGAAGATCAGGCAAAAGGTCCAGCAAGCGGTGGCCGAGGAATGGCTGTGCCGACCGAAGCACGTGAAGCTCGTGGGCGGTTGGGCCTTCAACGCGCTGGACACCGAGGCGAAGGTGCCGATCTCCGAGGCCTTCAATCTGGCGGAGGCCAAGTACGGCGCGCTGGGAGCCAGCGGTTCCTACAACACGCCCAAGGACATCCACGGCAGCTATCGCGGCGGCACGATAGGCTCATCACCCGCGTATTCGTTCACCGCGCATGTGGCCGAGGTGGAGGTCGACACCGAGACCGGATTCGTCGAAGTGCAGAAGATCTGGATCGCCCACGACTGCGGGCGCGCGTTGAATCCCGTACTGGTCGAAGGTCAGATGGAGGGGTCGGCCTACATGGGGTTCGCAGAGGCGATAATGGAGGAGCACATATTCAAGGAGACCGGGCTCCACAATGCACCTTCACTGCTCGACTACAAGAT
>JBDHHZ010000477.1:0-3707 GCA_039589115.1 Gemmatimonadota bacterium
GAGCGGACATTTGGAGCGCCGCGGCCCGTGCAGGGGCTATGCCCGAGCGCCGCGCGACATGAAGTGAGGCCCCCGTCTGCACCCGACCGCCCACAGCGACTTGAAGCGAGGCCCCCGTCTGCACCCGACCGCCCACCGCGTTTACTTCCCCGCGAACTCGCTCTCCATGGCGAGCCCGATCTCCGTCCTCACCCAGCCGTCGTCCTCGAAATCGAGGCGCGCTTCGAGGGCATGAAGCGCCGCGGGCCTGCCTATGCGTCCCAGCGCCCAGGCGGCGTGGCCGCGGATCATCGGGTCCTTATCGTTCAAACCGAGGATCAGTGCGGGTAAGGCGGCGACGTCCGCCCAGTTGCCGAGTGCGACGGCGACGTTACGTAGGAAGCCGCGCCGCTTCGCACGCGCGATGGGTGTGCCGCCGTAGCGTGACTCGAACTCCTGTTCGCTCAGGCTCATCAGTCTCACCAGTACCGGGCCCGTGACCTCGTCGCGCGGGCGGAAGCGCGGTTCGGTCGTCTCGGGCGCTTCCTTGTTCCAGGGGCAGACTTCCTGGCAGATGTCGCAGCCGAAGATGCGGTTGCCGATGAGCGGGCGCAGCTCGATGGGGATGGGGCTTCGCAGCTCGATGGTCAGGTAGGAGATGCAGAGCCTCGCATCGAGCACGCGTGGACTCTCTATGGCGCCTGTGGGACAGGCCCAGATACAGCGGTCGCAGGTCCCGCAGTGGTCGGGCAAGAACGGCTCGTCGGGCTCGAGCTCGGCGTCGGTGATGATCTCGCCTATGAACAGGTACGAACCGAGCTCCGGGTGGATGAGGCAGGTGTTCTTCCCGATCCAACCCAAGCCGGCACGCTGGGCGTGGTCGCGCTCGAGGACCGGCCCGTAGTCGACATAGCTGCGCATCCCGATATCGTCGCCGCAAAGTCCGGCGATCGCAGCGGCCAGCTGGCCGAGTCTTTCCTCGAAGATGGTGTGGTAGTCGATACCGCGGGCGTAGCGGGCGATGACTGGGCGCGACGGGTCGTCGGCAGGTCCGTCACCGGCGGTATGGTAGTTCAACGCGACCATGATGATTGACCGGGCGCCGGGCAGCGCCTCGGCTGGCGCCAAGCGTCGCTCCACAGCGTCGTCGCGGGCAAGGTACGCCATCTCGCCGTTGTAGCCGCGCTTCAGCCAGTCGAGATAGAAGTCGGCATGGGTCGGTCGCTCGGCCGGGGCGATGCCGACGAGCTCGAAGCCCAGCTCGCGGGCCCGTGCCTTGATCGCTTCGCCGACGGTGGTCTCAGCCATGGCGCTATGGCTCGAGCACGATCTTGCCGACACCCTCGCCGGCCTCGAGGCGTTCGTGGGCATCGCGCGCCCGGTCGAGGGGCCAGGCCACGTCGATCACCGGCTTCAGCTTCTTCTCGAAGACGAGCGACATCACGTCATCGAACTCGCGGCGACTGGACATGGTGCTGCCGATGACGCGTAGCTGCCTCCAGAAAGTGAGTCGGATCTCGACCTGGCCGCGCGGGCCCGTGGTGGCGCCGTAGGTGACGAGGCGGCCATTGCGCGCCATGACGCGCAGGATATCCGGCCATACCGCTTCACCGACGCTGTCGAACGCTAGGTCGACGCCGCGCTTCTCCGTCAACTTCCACAGTTCTTTGGTGAAGTCGGACTCTAAGCGGTCGATGACGACGTCGGCGCCCAGCTCGCGGACGCGCTCCGCTTTCTCGGGGCCGCTGGTGACCGCATAGACGTAGGCGCCGATGTGCTTGGCGATCTGTATCGCCGCGGTGGACACGCCACCCGACGCGCCGGTGATCAGGACCGTCTCGCCGTCTCTCAGCGCGCCGCGCCCGACCAGGCCGCGCCAGGCGGTCTGATAGACGAGCGGGACCGCCGCTGCGTCCTGGAATGACAGGTCGTCCGGTATCGGCATCACGTTGGTGGCGGGGACCGCGGCGAACTCGGCGAAGCCGCCGCGCACGTGCTCGCCGATGATGCGGTACGACGTGCAGAGGCTTTCTTCGCCTTTCAGGCACCACTCGCAGCTGCCGCACCAGAGGCTCGGGTTGACCAGGGCGCGGGCCCCGACTACCAGGCCCTCCACGCCGTCGCCCAGCTCCTCGATCGTTCCGGCCATATCGGAGCCGCCGATGTGGGGAAAGTCGAAGTGCAGGCCCGGCAGGCCGCGGCGCGCCCAGAGGTCGAGGTGATTCATCGCCGTCGCGCGGACGGCGATCAGCACTTGCCCGGGCCGGATCTCGGGACGAGGGACGTCGGCGATCTCGATGACCTTCATGGCAGAGCCACTCCATCTGTTCTCAGGTTATGATCTGGGGAGAGGGAAGGTAAGTGCACCGGTGGCTACCCTGCAAAGGGCGGAGCGGCTGGCATTTTGTTATATTTGTAGAGCCTCCCCACTGCTTCCCCCGCGTGGACCTCGCACTGGATGCACTAGCCATGAAACGGTATCTGGTCTTCACATTGCTGGCTGTAGTAGCATGCGAATCTTCGACTGCGCCGCCGGAGGACCCGCCGGACCCGGTGCCGGCGGACCCGCTCAGCCAGGTCGCTCTGATGGAGCACCTGAACGTTCTAGCGGCGGATAGCCTGTACGGGCGGCAGGCGGGCTCGACGTACGAGCTGATGGCCGCCGAATACGTGCGCGACGAGTTCATCGAGTACGACCTCGATCCAGGCACGGCCGGCTGGCTGCAGACGTTCCAGGTGATCGCGCCTGGAACGACCTCGCAGAACGTGCTGGGCGTGCTGCCGGGGCAGGGCAGTCTGGCGAATCAATGGGTGATCGTGGGCGCGCACTACGACCACGTTGGGATCGGCCCGCCGGAACTACCGGACCCTGACACGGTCTACAACGGGGCGGACGACAACGCGTCGGGGACGGTGCTGATGATGGAGATCGCCCGCTACATGAGCGACCACGTCGCCGGTCACAACATGGGCGACGCCGACCGGCGCTCGATCATGTTCCAGGCCTACGGCTCCGAGGAGATCGGTCTGGTGGGCTCGGAATACTTCTGCGACAACCCCACCGTTCCGATGGGCGACATAGTGGCGATGCTGAACCTCGACATGGTGGGCCGGCTGAGCGACAACGGCTTGATTTTGATCGGGGTGACTTCCTCGTCCGACTGGCTGCCGTTGATCGCCGAGGTGAACGAGGACTCGCTGGACTTCGGCATCAACGAGTCGCTTATGAGGCGCAGCGACCAGGCCTGTTTCTACGACAACGCGAAGCCCGTCCTATTCCTGCACACGGGACTACACTCGCAGTATCACATGCCGTCCGACGAGGTGTCGCTGATCGATGAGCCGGGGATGATTACGGTGGGTGATCTGGCGCTGGCGCTGCTGCTGGAGCTGGCGGTGCGGCCGACTCCTCTAGTGTTCACGCCGCCATAGCCGGGGCGTCGCTCTACTCAGCCGGCGGCTCTTCGCCGGCTTCGACCGCCCGCACGGCGGTGCCGCAGCGTTCAGACCAGGGATTGAAGACGTTGGCAGCTACGCCATCTCTCCAGGCGGAGATGGCGTCGGCTTTGCGGCCGGCCAGGTAGCGCGCACGGCCGAGCTGGAAATAGGCCTCGCACATCGCGGGGCCGAGCTCGATCGTCTTCAGGAAGTAACTCTCGGCGTCGTCGAACATCTCGCGTGCCAGGTAGACGCGCCCGAGATAGTAGTGTCCGTCGAGAGCAGCTTTC
>JBDHHZ010000478.1:0-2264 GCA_039589115.1 Gemmatimonadota bacterium
AGGTTGGCCTGGTGCGGGATCACGAAGTCCACGTCCTCTAGGCTCAGCCCGCTGGCCTCAACCGCCTCCTTCACCGCCGCCGGCATCTTCACCGCCGCGTGCTTGAACACTTCGCGGCCCTCCATGACCGGCCGCGTCAGCCCCTTCTCGATATGCTCCGGCACCAGCCACGGGTTGTAGCGCGAGCCCGGCGCCTCCATCCACAGCTTCTCCGCATACTTGCCGTCCGCATGGATGTTCACCGAGAGAACCCCTCGATCGCCATCCTCCGTCGGACCCAGGATCGCCGCGCCTGCTCCGTCGCCGAACAGCACCGCCGTGTCTCGGCCGTCCGTCGACAGGATTAAACCGGTTGACTGCACCTCGGTCCCCACCAGCAGGATCCGCTCGTACATGCCCGTCCGGATCCAGGCATCGGCGATCGACAGCCCGTAGATGAAACCGCTGCACTGGTTCCTCACGTCCAGGCACGGGATGTTCTTGATCCCCAGCTTCCGCTGCAGGAACACCCCGGAGCCCGGGAAGTAGACGTCCGGGCTCAGCGTCGCCACGATGATGCAGTCCAGGTCGGACGCCTCCAGACCCGCCTGCGCCAGCGCACGCTCCGACGCCTGCTTCGCCAAATCGGAGGACCCCACACCGCCGTCCACCCAGTGTCGCTCCTCGATCCCCGACCGCTGGCGGATCCACTCGTCGCTGGTCTCCATCCACTGGGCGAGGTCTTTGTTAGTTATCACACGTTCAGGCACATAATAACCCGTCGAAACCACCTCGGTTCGTATCATAGCTCACGTTAATGAAGGTGAATGTTACCCGGCTACTCGCGTGGAGTCGGCCGACGTGATAATCTACGGCGTTCCTGACGTCTTGACGACCAGGTGGGAGGGACCAGTTGGCCAAGCGGAAGCAGGTTAGCACTACAAAACGGCGCGCGCCGGCGAAGAAAGCCAAGAGCGCCCCGGCGAAGAAAGCCAAGGCCGCCCCAGCGAAGAAGGCCAAGGCGGCCTCGTCCAAGGCGGCGGCGATCGTTCTGGCACCGAGGACCATCCAGGACTCGGTGGACCAGGCCCGGAGCTGGCTGGCAGAGCAGCGGGACTACTACGGCTACCTGAGCCGGCGGGACAGCGGTCGTGGTGCGCCGGAGCTAGCGGCTCACCTGCGAGGCGACCTGCGGGCCAAACAGGGGCCGGACGGCAGCTGGAGCGAGGGCGATCTGGCGGAGTCGGCGGAGGCTGTTTGGAGCCTGCTGGATCTTAAGCTGCCGTCGGATTCTCCGGTGATTGACCGAGCGCTGGACTGGCTGTACGGGCGGCGGGACGAGGAAGGTGCGTACGGCTCGGGCTGCACGCCATCGCGTCACGAGCAACAGATCTGCGAGCACTACATCAGCGGATTCTTCAGCCCCGATACGAGCGACGAGCCCCAGGAGATCGCTCTGAGCAACGGCCAGAGTGTGACCTCGGACTCGGGCGCGCGGCTGCTGATCTCGGAGCGGGCTCTGCGCTCGGCGCTGCGAGCGCGGCCCGACGATCCGCGGGCGGCGGCTTCGGTATCGGGCCTCCGCAGTCTTCCGCTCTATCTGGAGTACGGCGGCAGCTACACTCCGGCGGTGTTGGTGGGGGCGCTGCAGGCGCTGGCGTGGTTGCGGGGGATACGTAGCGGCGAGCTGGATGCGGGCCTCGAGTCGCTGGCGGCGGCGCAGGCGAAGGATGGCAGCTGGCCCAACGTGGAGTTCTTCTTCGTGCTGGAGATGCTGCTGGAGGTAAAGCATCCGACCAGCGATCGCATGCTGAAGCAGGCGGGTTTGCGTCTGCTGGAGACGCAGCACAAGTACGGCGCGTGGGGCCGGCATCATTTGGGCGCTCAGACCTGGATCGCCGTCCAGGCGCTGGAGCGGGTGGCGGGGCTGCTGCGGCGCTGAAAACCCTTGACGCCTACTGACCCTACTCTTAGTCTCACCCCGACCTTTCAGGGCATTCCAAGGCTGAAATCGGGAGGATGATGCTCACCCCGGGTAGGGCGTTCACACTCGGTATGTCCGGATTCGCCGGACTTGCGCTCGTCGCGTTCGTCTCCCAGGCGCGGCGCTCGCCGGGTGGTCCTCCCGTGCTCGCCGCTGCGGCCGCCGTCCAGGGCGCTCAGTTCTCACTCGACCCCGATACAGCCGTCGGCTGGGGAAGGGGACCGGTCCAACCGATCTTCTTCAGCCATCGGCGGCACGCCGGTGAGTTCGAGATCGACTGCCTGTACTGCCACTCGAACAC
>JBDHHZ010000479.1:0-2232 GCA_039589115.1 Gemmatimonadota bacterium
CAACCTGCTGATCGCCGTCGCGCTAGCCGCCTCCACGATGTCGCGCGGCGGCTTGGGACCCAACCCGGCAATCGTCGCTGCCGCGCTCGACCCCACACGCATCGCGGTGCTGTACTTCGACGATGAGAGTGAGACGCAGGACCT
Source organism: Gemmatimonadota bacterium (assembly GCA_039589115.1). Classification (GTDB taxonomy): domain Bacteria; phylum Gemmatimonadota; class Gemmatimonadetes; order Palauibacterales; family KS3-K002. The sequence continues at coordinate 145 of JBDHHZ010000479.1, forward strand.
CGGGCACCTGGCGAGCGCGTTCACCGGCGCGCTGATCGACGAGCTGACCCAGGTGAGCGCACTGGACGTCGTCCCGCGGGGGTCGGTCAAGCCTTATCGCGACGCCTCGGTTTCGATGGACAGCATCGTCAACGCTATCGCGATGGGCACCCTGGTCGAGGGCAGCGTCTCCGGTAACAGGGAACGCATTTCCTTGAGCGCCGCGCTCATCGACCCCGCAACTCAGTCGACCATCGAGAGCTTCACCCTGGATGGACCTGTCGAAGAGTGGCAGGACCTGCGTGAAGAGCTCGCAGTCGAGGTGGCGAATCGCCTGCGCCGGCGACTCGGGGTCGAAGTCCAGCTGCGCGAGCGGCGAGCCGCGACCGGGAGCGCCGAGGCGTTGGCTCTGGTGGAGCGCGGCGAGCAGCTCCGCGAAGAAGCGGAGCAGCTCGAGATGGCCGGCGACATCGAAGCCGCCCGGAGAGCCCTGCTGCGCGGCGATTCGCTGCTCGAGCGGGCGGAGACCCTCGACCCGGCGTGGGTCGAGCCGATAGTCCTGCGCGGCTGGCTCGCGTTCGACGAATCCAATCTCGAGAACCCAACGAGCGACGCGTTCGACAGAGAAGCTCTCATAGGAGCCCTCGCTCACTCCGAGCGAGCGCTGCAGCTCGCGCCGGATGATGCCGGCGCCCTCGAGCTTCACGGTTCTCTGCTCTTCCGGATGTCGGAAGCCCAGGAGGCGAGCGACCCCACCGAGCTGCTAGAACGAGCGGAACGGGATCTCAGCGCCGCCGTGGCGGCGGACCCGTTCCGGGCCCACGCATGGAGCACGCTCAGCGACCTTCGCAGGATGGGCACGCGATTCGCCGAAGCGAGGCGCGATGCCGAGCGGGCGCTCGAGGCCGACCCGTTCCTCAGCGAGGCCGACGTCATCGTTTACCGGCTGTTCACGACCTCGCTGGATTTGATGGACATCGACGAGTCCATGCGTTGGTGTGACGAAGGCCATCGCAGGTTTCCGGACCGGGACTATTTCGTGGCATGCTCCCTCGCAATCTACTCGCTCTCGGAGGGGCCGGTCCCCGAGGTCGGGACCCTGTGGGCGCTTCACGACACGCTCCAGCGGCTCAGCACTCCGCAGGCGCGGGAACAGCGTCGGATCGTCGGCGCGGCCTGGGTGGCGGCGGCCTTGGCCCGTGCCGGGTATCCCGACAGCGCGCGCTCGGTCGTCGAGCGGGCTCGCGCCGACGCCAGCGGCGGACTAGCTCCCTGGATCGACTACTACGCGGCGAACGTGTACCTGCAGGCCGGGGATCGTGACCGGGCGCTCGATTTGTTGGGCGCCTTCCTCGCAGCGATCCCGCAGCGGAAGAGCTACGTCGCGTCGGACTGGATGTTCAGGGAAGTCTGGGAGGACCCACGCTTTCAGGAACTCGTCAGCGCCGAAGCCCAGTAGTCCCGGAAGGACACTCCAACAGTCAACAATCGACAGCCGACAGCCGAGTACAACCCAACTCTCGACTTTCGACGCCCTACTTTCGACGTGCGCGGTGTGTCGGACGTCGGCCGTAGGGACTCGATCGTTGGGCAGTACTCGAATGTTGGCTGTCGATTGTTGACTGTTGAATGTTGAGTACGGCCCATCAATCGGGTCCGATGATGACCTCAGGATCGTCGGTGAAGACATCCTCGCCGATCGCCACGGCGACGAAATACTTGTAGCTGCCGAACTCCGCGCTTTGCCTGACCGGCAGACGGCGCGGACCACCCCGCGGGCCGCGCTGGCTGGCCTGGTTGGCCGGCGACCTATCGATGAAGTGGACCGACCACGAACCCTGGTCGCAGCTCCATTCGATGTGGTCGCCTCGCTTGGCGTTGACGGGATCCAACGAGTACGTGAAGGTCCCCGTCGCCGGATCGACGGTGATATCCACGCGGTGAACGGTGACCTGGGCGGCATCCGCCTCCTGCCAGGTGACGTCACCCGCTCGCCCTATCGCCAGAGCGAACAGGATCAGGAGAGCGGCGGGTAGCGCCCAGAACGCGCTCGCGACGATGCGTTTCATGAGCATCTCCTTGAATGGTTGGGACTGAAGGATGAACGAC
>JBDHHZ010000480.1:0-2369 GCA_039589115.1 Gemmatimonadota bacterium
TCATCGACTACGTCAAGGTCGGCCTGCCGCTGACCGTGGTCTGTCTCCTGGTCACGCTGCTCCTGCTACCGCTGGTTTGGCCGCTGGTGCCGTAGACCCTGCCGCCTTTCTCGGACGCGGGTTCGATTCCCGCCGCCTCCACCGCTTCGCGGCTCGGCTCCGCCGCCGTGCGACTGCGCCCCCGAGCAAGCGTCGGCGATGACGGGCAATGGGTCTGAGGTGACCCCTGGAACCGGGCCAATTGTAGCTGGACAAGTCGAGCTAGACGCACCGCTGTGGCGAGGACCCCGGGCCCGGGCGCTTGAGTCGAGCCACAAGCTCCAGCGTAACCTACTGTAAGACAACAGAATAGCCGCTTCGCAAATAGAATCGAAAATGGGGCTTGACGCTCTGCTGGTATGTGTGTATTGAACTAGTTCAGATAGTACAAAAAGGTAATCATGCTCTATCTTGAGATCGATGCGCAGAGCCCGGTCCCCATCTATGAGCAGATCATTGATGGTATCCAGCGACTGGTCCGCGAAAGCAAACTGGCTCCAGGTGTATTCCTCCCGTCCGTTCGGCAGCTTGCGATGGATCTGGAGATCAATCCCAACACCGTGGCCCGGGCGTACAGCCTGCTGGAGAAGGACGGAATACTCGAGACGGCGCGACGGCGGGGAACACGAGTGGCGGTAACCGCGCCTGAATGCGCCCGCCGGCTGCTCAGGAGTCGTGTGGACGCTGCGGCCGAACGGGTGATCCGCGAAACGGCCCACTTGGGAGTTGATCCCGACGATCTGTTAATTGCGCTGGCCCGTCGGCTCAAAGATTCGGCGGGAGGAGTCTCGTAGTACAAAGGAGGCATGTCCATGTTCATCCTCACCCTGGTCGTTCTTGGCGAAATCGTCCTCTTTCAGTTCATGGCGGCGCTGGCCAACCGATCGCTCATGCGGCAGGAGATCTCCTCACTGGATGCGGAGGTGCCGCAACCGTTGCTAAACCACGCGGAGCGCACATCGAAGTTCAGAATGGCCATGGGCGGGGTGCTCATCGTGGTCGCGCTGGTTCCGGTAACCGGACTCGTGGGGACCACCTTGGTGGGCAAGCTGCTCATGACGGCGGTTTCCATAACCTCAGCCTTCGCATTTACACTGGCGCTTGCGAAGGATCGCAGAATGATGCGTCTGCTCGCTGAGCTCTATCCGGGCGGTAGCGTCAGGCGCGCGTCGCTCGAGCGCCGCTCACTGAGCCAGTGGTATCACCCTGCGCTGGAAGCGCTGCCGATCATGGTCTTCGTGGCCACCGCCCTCTTCCTGGCGACCGCGCCCGGGTTCTTGTCTGCGACGCCCGACAGTCATGTAGTGGCGGGTCGAACGAACGTGCTCGTCCTGTTCGGATTGCAGAGCCTGTTCGTCCTCGGCGCGCTCTATCACACCGTCCGCAAAGGCGCCGATGTCGGCTCCCTGGCGACGCACATTCCAAGTCTGCGCAAACGCCCGCAAGTCTCGTTACGACTGGGGGAACAACTCGCCGGGGTCCAGGCGAAGTACTTCATGTTTGCGAAGATTGCCGTGGCCGCGCTGTTGGGCGCTGCCGTCGTCGAGAAGATTCTCGAGGCAACCGGACGCAGCGGCGCGTCATTCTGGGGCACTACCGGATGGGTGATCGTGGGCTTGCTCCTGGTCACCTTCGGCTTTTACCTGCGCCGGGTAGGGAGACTCTCACGCCGCATGCAGCAAGAGATGGAATTGGCCAATCAGAATACGGCCAGCGCTGGCTGAGCCGACTCCGGAGACTCGCCGCATGGCGTCGTTCTGCGCAGAGAAGCTGTCAGCTAAACGGCTGCAGCGGGAGGTGGAGTCGTCCTGTTCGGAGCGGCGGCCACGTTAGCTCGCCGACGGCAGAATCGAGCCTAGGTGAGTTGCGGCCAGGCAACGCCGATCCACCCGAAAATCGACCAGGCGTCGGGACACCTGTCCCGCCGCTTGCCAACATTTCTCCAAGACTGGGGAGTACTCCTGGGGACTGGAGGGGACAACGAGTTGACCCGTAACTCGTTGCCCTTTCCCGAATCGACCACGAAAGTCGCGCGTCGCCGCCATTCTTCGAAAACATCGGAAGCGGGTTCGATTCCCGCTGCTACCCTTCGACTCGCTCACGCCGCGCTGCCGCCGCTGGACGACAACTGCGCGCGTGCACTACGCTGACGCGGTGCGTCAACGCCACCTCTCGTGGCTTCCTGGGAGCTCCCATGATCCTCCTGAACCCCAAACAGTACGACGGCAAGGATCTCGACGATCGGTCGAGGGAGCTGATGCTGAAGACCATCGAGTTTTTCGAGCGGAAGGGAAAGGTGCGGCTCAAGCGCGACGACCGGGAGCGGGTCT
>JBDHHZ010000481.1:0-2176 GCA_039589115.1 Gemmatimonadota bacterium
GGCTGCGCTATGACATCGAACCGGATCGCTTCCGAACCTTCCGGCGCAACATCTATCTTCCAGCGGCAGCTACGGAGGCCCCGCCGGGGATAGACTTTGACGAGGGGGTAGTCAACTTCTTCTACTCGGGCTCCGTGGACTCGCACGTCGCGTCCAACTTCAGGGAGGTCCTGCGCTCGATCCGTAGCGCACCCGCCACCCGGCTCCACGTCTGCGGGCCCGGGCGCGAGGCGGTGGAGGAATGGCTGCACGAGCTGGACGTGCCGAACGTCCGTCACCACGGTCAGATCGGAGTGGCCGAGCACGATTGGCTGGCACAGCGTTGCGACGTCGGCCTCATACTCTACCCCACCGACAACCCGTACAACCACCTGACGCCGACGATGAAGTATTCGGCTTACCTGGCCAACGGCCTGGCGGTGCTCAGTACGGACCTCGAGCGCGTGGCCGAGAACATACACCAGGATGGAGTGGGCCTGGCGATGCCGATCCGCGAGCTTTCGGTCGAGCTCATGCGCTGGGCGACCAAGCCGTCGCTCTGGGCCGACGCTAAGGCTCGGGCGGAAGAACAGGCAGTCTCGGTTCGCTCACCCGAAGAAATGACGTCCTGGATCGAAGAGATCGCACGAGAAAGATGAGCGAGTCCCGGCGCCTGCTGGTCGTCTCGTATTTCTACCCGCCGGACCCGGCGGTGGGCGGTCGCCGTGTCGCCAAGTTCGTCCAGTACCTGCCCGAGTTCGGCTGGGCTCCCACCGTGCTCACGGCACGCACCATAGATGCCCCACCCCATGCCGGGGACGTCCCCGTACATGCGACCCGCTCACCGTCCCCCTGGAGCCGGCGCGCGAGGAATGCGCCCGCAGGCGACGCAAAGACTGGTTCGCTCCGCGAACGGCTGGGCAGAGGCGGCCGGCTGAAGCGAGGACTCTACTTCGCCCTGCGACATGCGCTGCCCATGAGCTCCGTCAGGATGCCCGACGCCACGTTGGGCTGGGTCCGCCCGGCCGTCGCCGAGGGAAAGCTGATCCTCGCTGAGGGGCACTTCGACGCGATCGTCAGCTCCTCGGGCCCGCCAAGCTCCCATATCGTTGCAGCCCGGCTGCAGCGACACTCCGGCCTGCCATGGGTCGCCGACTACCGCGACCTCTGGTCCGACAACCACTGGGATATGCGGGTGGCACCGTTCCGCTGGCTCGAGCGCCGTCTGGAGCGGCGCGTGCTGCGCGGTGCCAGTGCCCTCACAACCGTTGCCCCCACCTGGGCCAGGCACCTCGAGCAGCTCCACAACAGGCCCGTCGAGGTAGTCTTCAACGGCTTCGACCCGCAGGACTACCCGCCAGCCGCGAGCCCGGCCTCGTCCTGCGTCATCATCTACTCCGGTCCGCTCCTCCGGCCCGGCCAGCGCCCAGAGCCTCTCTCCTCGGCCATCGCGCACCTCGCAGCCAGGCTCGACCTCGAGAGCTGCGGCTTCGAACCCCAATTCCTCGGCACAGCACCCGGCATCGTCGAACCGCTGGCCCAACGGCACGGTGTGGCTCGATGGGTGCGCCTCCTGCCCAGCGTCCCCTACCATGAGAGCCTCGCCCGCCAAGCCGCCGCCTCGGCTCTCCTTTTCCTGGGCTGGGCCGACCCCGCACAAGGCTGGCTCAGCGCCAAGTTGTTCGAGTACCTCGGCGCCGGGCGGCCCATCCTGGCCGTGGGGCCACAGGGCGGAGACGCCTCTCGCATTTTGCATGAGTGCGGACTGGCCGACCTGACCGAGGATCCCAGCCACATCGCCGACCTGCTCGAGGGCTGGGTCCGGGAGTTCCAGCATTCCGGCGCACCGAGCGTCGAACTGGACCAGGCGGCGGTCTCCGGCTACACGCGCCGCTCCCAGACCGAGCGGCTGGCGCGACTCCTGGACCGTCTTATCGGCTCACCCACCTGACGCTGGCATACAATCTCGACATCGGACAGCCGACAGGAAACAATCGACATTCGAGTACTGCCCGACTATCCTCTTCCGACGCTCGATCTTCGGCGGACGTCGAACGCTGGGAGTGGAGCGTCGGTAGTCGAGCAGTACTCGGATGTTGGCTGTCCCCTGTTCCCTGTCGGTTGTCCAAAAACATTTGTTTAGACGGGCTCTTCCGGTCACCCATCTCCCCCAGCCGCCTTGTCGCAAGATGCCGCA
>JBDHHZ010000482.1:0-2162 GCA_039589115.1 Gemmatimonadota bacterium
GCGACGCTCGGGCTCCTGGTCGTCGTTCGGATCCTTCTGACCTGGTCACTGGTGATCGAGCTCGAGGGGCGCTGGCCCTGGCAGCCGCTTCCGGCCACAGGTGAAGACGACGGGACCGAGCCACGATTCGAATCCGTCACTTCGACCTGACCCGTCATGGACGAAATCTTCGGACAGGTGTGGAACGACTTCGTGGCCCGGACGACCGGGCCGATGTGGTTCCGGCTCATTCTCCAGCCGGCCGTGGCGATCGTCTTCGGAGTCAGGGCTGGTCGGCGCAACGCCAGGCGTAAGGCATCCGAGAGCCAACCTGCACGCACGCTGGACGCGGCGTATCGCAAAACGATGTTCCGCCAGGCGTTGCACGACGTCGGCTTCGTGTTCCTCGGCGGAGTAGGCCTGGACGCGATCTTCCAGCTTATCGCCCTCCGCGCGTTCTACCCGCTCGAGGCGTTGCTGGTCGGATTCCTCCTCGTCGCCGTCCCGTACCAGATCGTCCGCACCGTCGTCGCCCGGCTGGTCTCGAAGAGCTAACCATGACGGGCGAAACGATCGAAACGGAGACCAAACTGGATACCGGAACGAGGCTCTCGTTCCAGCGCACGTTTCAGGCGCTCGAGCGCACGCAGATGGCCTGGGTTCGAACGGGTCTAGGAGCGATCAGCTTCGGATTCGGCATCGCCAAGTTCTTTCAGTACCTGCACGACCAGCGGGGGGAGCAGGCGCCGCTCTTCGGAGGCTTCACCGTCGGGATGCTCATGATCAGCATCGGACTCGTCGGGTTACTCCTGGCGAACCTGCAGCACCGCCGCGTCCTGAAGGATCTCCGGGAGGAATGCCCGGGCCTTCCGCGGTCGGTAGCAGGCTCGATGGCCGTCCTGATCATTGTGCTCGGCCTCCTCGCGTTCTTCGGGGCCGTCTTGCGGCATTGACCGCTGACGAGGACCAGCGCGCGTGAGAAGGATAACGGAGCAGATTTCCGATGAACCAGCACGCTGATCCACCGCCGGGGCCAGACGCAGAATCGCTATTCCTCTCGGGCGGCGCACGGATCAGTCGAGGATTGGAGCGGCTTCGGCTGACTCAGAAAGAGCGTCTTCGCGCCGGGCGAGCCGCTGCGTTGTTGGCAGCCGTGACCTGGTTGCCGCTCCTGCTCCTGGCGGCCATCGACGGCGTAGCATGGGGCGATCGGGTCCAGGTGCCGCTGCTGAAGGATTTCCTCCCGTACGGCCAGCTCCTCGTGGTCCTCCCGGCGCTGGTTCTCGGAGAGCTGCTCGTCGGACGGCGTCTGGGTTTGACGGCCGTGGAGTTGCGGCAGTCCGGAGTCCTCGCTGCGGAGGATGCACCGGCGTTCGATGGATTGCTGGCCAGCGCCACGGGACGATGGCGAGGGCGGGGCGTCAAGTCGGTTCTTCTGCTGCTGACAGCGGCGGTAACGGCCCTGTGGTTTTGGCGCACCCACGAATGGCTGACGGGCGAGTGGCAATTCGTCGACGGACGGATGACGCTGTCCGGTTGGTGGTATTCGCTGGTCAGCATGACCGTGATGCGATTCCTGATGCTTCTATGGTTGTGGCGTTTGCTGCTGTGGACGTGGGTGCTGTGGCGAACCTCGCATTTGAACCTGCGCCCTCAGCCGACGCATCCCGATCGCGCCGGCGGCCTGGCGTTCCTGGGCGCCGCGCAGGCGGCCTTCAGCCTATTGGTGTTCGCGTTCGGCGTCCAGTTGTCCTGTGGGCTCGCCGACCTGGCCCTGTACCAGGGAGAGAACCTGATGGGGTTCAGAGGACACATCGCGTCGTTCGTGTTGATGGCGGTCATCGTGCTGGTGCTGCCGCTCCTGCCTTTCGCGCCAACACTCGTGCGGGCGCGAGAAACGGGCCTTCTCCTTCTGAGGGGGAGGGGTTACCGCGGCGCCGAGCACCTGGAGCGTCGACTGCGCGACAGCGGGTCTGGGGAGTCGCTAGGAGAAGAGATCTCGGGCCTGGCCGACTTCGGCGCGCTCTATGAGAACGCGCGCTGGATGAAGCCCGTGCCTCTCTCGCTCCAGCACCTCGTGGTCATGGTGCTGGCAGCCGCGCTGCCATTTATGCCGCTCGTGTTCCTGGCGATCCCGGCCCAGGAGGTCTTCCAGGCGATGGTACGCCTCGTCATGTGAGGGA
>JBDHHZ010000483.1:0-2162 GCA_039589115.1 Gemmatimonadota bacterium
AAGGGCACGTTCTTCAACGACCTGGTCGAGATGGACCTGCCGCACACCGATCCGCTGACGTTTAACCAGGACATTTGCTGTCGCGTGAAGATCTACAAGCAGGGCTGACGGTCGAGGGGAAGACGAACACGTCCATGCATTTCGGAGTCGAGCATGCCTAGATACGGAATGGTCATCGACCTCAAGCGGTGTTACGGCTGCTATGCCTGTGCCATGGCCTGCAAGGTGAAGAACCACACGCCGCCCGGCGTGTTCTGGGCCCGCATCCTCAAGGGCGAGTCGGGGACATTTCCCAACACCGTCCGACAGGCCCTGCCGGTCCTCTGCATGCAGTGCGACGAGCCGTCCTGCATGGAGGTGTGCCCGACCGGCGCCACGAAGCAGCGCGACGACGGGATCGTGATCGTGGACAAGGACGAGTGCATGGGCTGCAAGTACTGCATGATGGCCTGCCCTTACGGCGCGCGTTATTCCGTAGAGAAGTGGGAGAGCTACTTTCCGGACGGTCTTCAACTCTCGCCGTACGAGGAGTTCACCAAGAAGAAGTGGGAAGAGACGTCGGGTGTCGGGGTCGCGACCAAGTGCGATTTCTGCGTCGACCGGATCGGTGACGGCAAGCTTCCGGCCTGCGTCGATGCCTGTCCGGCCAATGCGCGGACCTTCGGCGATCTCGAGGACCCCAACAGCGAGATATCCATTCTGATCAAGAAGTACCGCGGCGAGGTGTTGAATCCGGAGATTGGCAACAAGCCCAAGGTCTACTACCTCGCGCCGCGATGACCGCGAGACGGGCGAACCGGGAAGCCGCACGGATCGATAAGACAGTGGGAGAAGCGCCATGAATCCGAAAGCCAACGGCCAGTTGCAGACGGAATGGGGGTGGTGGATCGCGATCTACCTGTTCCTGGGCGGCATCGGCGGAGGGGCCTACACCATCGCCGCCGTCAACTGGTTCATCGGAGAGAGCGTCGAGTTGTCGACCCGGGTCGGCCTGTGGATCGGCTTTCCGGCGCTCGCGATCGGAAGCATCTGCCTGCTCGCCGACCTCGGCTCACCCAAGCGCGCAATCCTGGCCGGCTTGAAGCCGGGGACGTCCTGGATCGCACGGGGCACCTGGATCATCAGCGTGTTCATGGTGCTGTCGCTGCTGCACCTGATCCTGCACGAATTCACCGACGTCCGCGGCGCGCTCGTGAGCATCATCGCCATCCTGGGGATCGTCTTTGCCGTGGGGACCATGGCCTACACCGGGATCCTGCTCGGCGCCTCGAAGGGGATACCATTCTGGCGCACGGGCGCGGTTCCCGTCGTCTTCGTGGTCTCGGCGCTCGTCACCGGCCATTTCACGATCATGCTCGGGATGCTGCTGTTCAGCCGGGGAGTGGCCCCGGCGGCGCCGCTGCGGACGATGGCCCTCGAGGCGACTGCCCTGGTCGTTCTGGAAGTGCTCGCGATCGTGTTCTTCCTTCAGGCGGCCTTCAAGCTGCCGGACCCGAGGGATTCTGCGGAGCGCATACTCAGGAACCGTTCGTTCGTGTTCGGCTACTTCATGCTCGGCTTGGGTGTTCCGCTGGTACTGATGCTGATCCTCCTGTTCAACGTGGCCCGGCCGGGGGCGGGCAGCCACCTCGCGCTCGCCGCGATCGGTGCCGTCCTCGGACTCGTGGGCGGACTAATCCTACGGCAAGCGGTGCTCGTCTGCGGAGCCCTGCCGACTCTGAACATCGCGGGCTTCGAGTTCCGCCGCATCGCCCGCCCCAAGGAACCGAAAGCGGGCATCGGCCTCCTCCCGCCGCAATGACGGCGGTGAGTCGAGGACCGTCTGCTACTCTGTGAACACTCGATCGGTGGGGCCGATCATGGCTGAACGCGACAAGCTTCCAGACGCGGTGCGTCCCGTGAAGGCGCGCCGCATCTCGACCGAGGACGCGACACGGCGTCTGATCGAGGAAGAAGTCGTGGTCGTGCGCGAGGCCCCGGTCACGATCGACGTAGAGAACCTGGGTACCTACACGCTGCTGTGCACGCCGGACGAACGGCAGGCCCTGGCCCTCGGTTTCCTGTTGTCCGAGGGCGTCATCGACAGCCTGGACGAAGTCGCAGTTCTCAAACCATGCGCGGACGACGAAAATGTCATCCGAGTCCGACTCGCCGGCAAGTCT
>JBDHHZ010000484.1:0-2154 GCA_039589115.1 Gemmatimonadota bacterium
GGCTGTCCTGAGGACATCGACAACGACGGCACCGTGGGGATTCTCGACTTTCTGCTGCTGCTGGGATTCTGGGGGCCGTGTGAATGACAAACCGAGAGGGCTGACGTGCAACTCGCATCATCCATCGCTGATCTGCCCAAGGTTCCTGCCATCTACGCGATGTATGGCGGGAAGGGCCACGCACGGTATGTCGCCTACGTGGGGTCGGCGGGGAAGCTCCGCCAACGGATTGAGCAGCATCTTGACCGCCGGGACAGCAGCATCGTCACCAGCGCCTCGGCCGTTCGAAACCATCCTGACCAGCTTCTTGGGGTGAGTTGGTGGGAGAACGAAGAGTTCGCAACCAAAGCGAAGCTTGCCGCCGCGGAGTTGGTGGCCTTCGAAGTCTTGGATCCAGTCGTGCGTAGCCGTGGCAAGCCAATGAAGGAGGCCAAGGCTTATCTCGCGGATCCGGCGTTCAAAGAGCGAATGCGCGGCGTGTTCGAAGGTGAGCCAACCGGCTGGCTACATATACCGGACTGGAATCATGTAGTAGTGATGCTGCGCACGCTCGAGTAACGGGTCAATGCGCTGGAGGCACGCCTTCGGTCTCCGTGAGGAAGGAGGACATTGTGAACAGGAACGCCGTCACTTCGCTGCTGGCGGCTGTCCATCCCGAAAACCCCATCCGAGCGGTCCCATCGGGGCAACGTCACCGATGGGCACGACCTATGGCTCGATACAGCCGCAGCCGAACGACGAAAGGAGCGGTGACGACCGGCTCTCGATAATCCGCCTCGCCATGCGTGCTCTGCTATCGCCCGGCTGCCAATCGGCTTCTGATGGGGCCCATGACCGCACGAAGCTCAGGCCGCACGCCGGTAGCAGTGGTGAAGGCCACCGAGAATCGGCGTGCTGATGACATGGCCGCGGTCCGGTGGCTCAGTCTCGCGTGGCACCAGTGTGCTGGTCCAGCGATCCTCGGCCACCGCCTTGCCCTGCGGAAGTTGCGGAGTAGTCGGCTTTCGACGCCCGACATTCCGGCCGAAATGGCCAGCGGAAGTCGGTGGTCCACCACATCCGCACGAGGATGCTGGTGGCGAGAAGTCGTCACAGAAAGTCCAGAATGCTCGCGTTGATAGCTCGGCGGGAGGTCGGAGCTCAGAGCCCGGTGGACAGGAGGGCATCTGCGAGCTGGTCAAGATCCTCGCGAGTCTCAAACTTCTGTAGGTCGAGTGCTTTCTTGAAAACAGGCATTCCCAACGGGCCCAACGCCCGTTTGAGAAGCTTTATCTCGAGGTCAACGGTGTCCGTCGGCTCGGCGACCGTGAGCTCCCGACCGCACATGGCTCGTACGACGTGTAACAGGTATTCGCGGATCCTGGCCATCTTGTCGTAGTTGAGCCTGTCGGGGGTGTCGGTGGGCGCGTGGTAGTGCTCCCAGCGGCCACATGAGAGGAACAGGTACGGCACGCCGTTGACCCTAAAGATGTGATGGTCCGACATGTCGCCGATGTACTCGTTGAGGGTGGCGATCGTCGGCAGGTGCTTCACGCGTCCCGCGGACTCTTCGACAATACGCGCGAGTTCCGGGTGGCTATCGGCGCCGGTTACGAAGACGAGCTTGGGCAGTGCCGGGATGAGCAGACTCGCTCCGGGTATCGGCACTGGCACATCGTGCCCGACGAGGTCCATGATGACCGCCCCAGAGATCGCCTGGCCCGCCCGCTGGTCCTCATAGAAGCGGATCGATCCCATCGAAGGACTGAGGTAGTGGGGCGGCTCTTCGGCGTCGAAGATGGCGATCACAACGGTTCGAGCGGCCGGGGTCGCGATCAGCTTCTCGGCCACCCCGAGCGCAATTGCCACCGCGGCGGCGTTGTCGTCGGCGCAGGGAGCGTCTATTACGCTGTCGTAGTGGGCGCCGATGAGTACGGGCGCCTTGCTCGGATCTCTTCCCGGGACGGTGCCGACGAGGTTGCAGAAGTCCTGCCCTTCCGCCTGATAGGGAAGTTCAAAGGAGTCACCGGTGAACGGCCTAAGGCCGATCGCGTCCATTCGATCAAGGAGGTAGCGTCGTGCTTCGTCATGACCGGGCGTTCCCACCATCCGGCCCTCGGGCAACGCGATCGCGACAACATCAGTTTCGAGTTGTTCGGTCGATGCCTTCATCGT
>JBDHHZ010000485.1:0-3278 GCA_039589115.1 Gemmatimonadota bacterium
GACTGTAGAACACGGTTCCGCCAAACGCCCAACGCTCGCCGGTATTCTTCATCCAGCCGACCTCCCACGACACGCTCTTTTCCGAGGGTCCGTTCAACCGTACTTCGTAGGCGAATTCGGTGATCAGGAACGAGCTGCACCGGGACGCCGGACCGCCCCTGAAGCACAGGAAGGTGGGGTCCTTCTCCAGTCCCTGCGCCCAGGCGGATACCGGAGCCGCAGCAAGGAGCGCTGCAACTAGAAGCGTGCGATATAGCATTGAAATACCCTCCACTCGGTGACCTTGCGCCACTAAGGTCACCGGGGAGGGTCAAGGGAGAATCAAGGGGACCGGTAGCCAGTAGCCGGTGGCCGGTAGCCGGTGTTGGCAATTCACGGATCACTAACTACCGGCTACCAGTTGCCGGCCACCGGCTACCGATTACCGGCCACCGGCCACCGGCCTAATGCGTTGCCCCCACATCCAACACGATCCCCAGGTTCTTCACCAAGAATGCCCAGCGATCCGCCTGCTCCTCGATCCGCATCGTCGTCGGCTTGCCGCTACCGTGGCCGGCCTTGGTCTGGATGCGGATCAGCACCGGCGCGTCACCCATCTGCATCTCCTGCAGGCGCGCCGCGAACTTGAACGAGTGGCCCGGCACTACGCGGTCGTCGTGGTCTGCCGTCGTCACCATAGTCGCCGGATAGGCGTGCGGGTGCAGGTTGTGATACGGCGAATAGGCGTAGAGGTACCTGAAGCCGTCCGCCTCGTCGGATGAGCCGTAGTCGGAGGCCCAGGCCCAGCCGATCGTGAATTTGTGGTAGCGCAGCATGTCCATGACGCCCACCGCGGGCAGCGTCGCGCCGAACAGCTCGGGCCGCTGTGCCATCACCGCGCCCACCAGCAGGCCGCCGTTCGAGCCGCCGGCGATGGCCAGTTTCGGCGGTGACGTGTAACCCTCATCGATCAAGTACTCCGCCGCGGCGATGAAGTCGTCGAAGACGTTCTGCTTCTTCTCCTTCGTGCCCGCCTGGTGCCAATCCTCGCCGTATTCGCCGCCGCCACGCAGGTTGGCAGAGGCGTAAATACCGCCCATCTCCAGCCACACCGTCATGCTGACGGAGAAGCCGGGAGTCCGACTGATATTGAACCCGCCGTATCCGTGCAGATAGGTGGGATTGCTGCCGTTCAGCTCGATCCCCTTCTTGTGGGTGAGGAACATCGGCACCTTCGTACCGTCCCGCGACGCGTAGAAGACCTGCTCCGTCTCATAGCCGCTGGGATCGAAGTTGACGTTCGGAGCGCGAAAGATCGTGCTCGCGCCAGTCTCGAAATCGTAGTGGAAGATCGTCGACGGGTAGAGGAACGAGGTAAACGAGTAGAACGCCTCCGGGTCCTCGCGCTCGCCGCTGAAGCCGCTCGCCGAGCCAATCGTCGGTAGCTCGACCTCTTTATCCAGCGCCCCGTCCATATTGTAGATGAAGATCTTCGTGTGGGCGTCGTGCATGTAGCGCACGATGAACTGCTCGTTCACGATGCCAACGCCCTGGAGCACATCATCAGCTTCGGGGATGATCGTCTTCCAGTTCTCCGGCTCCGGGCTCTCGACGTCGATGGCGATCAGGCGGTACTTCGGCGCATCGAGGTTCGTCCGGAAGTAGAACGTGCTGCCGTCGTTGTCGACGAAACCATGGCTGGCATCGAACTCGGCTAGAAGTTCGATCACCTCGGCATCCAGCTGCGGGTTCTGCGGATCGCCGAGATCTTTGTAGAAGATGGCGTTCTCGGAGGTGCTCGCCCAGACGCTCATGATGACATAGCGGCCGTCATCGGTGACGGACCCTCCGAAGCCCCAATCCGGCTGGTCGGGGCGCTCGTAAATCAACTGGTCCTCCGACTGCGGCGTCCCCACACGGTGGTAGTAGAGCTTCTGGTTGCGGTTCGCCGCCTCGTAGGCATCTCCCTCTTCAGGTTCGGGGTAGCGGTTGTAGAAGAAGCCGGCGCCGTCCTCCGTCCAGGAAGCGCCTGAGAACTTGATCCACATCAGGTGGTCATCCAGGTCCTCGCCGGTCTCCAGGTCGCGCACGAAGAACTCACGCCAGTCGGAGCCGCTGCTCGATACGCTGTAGGTCAGGTACTTGCCGTCTTCCGAGACATATCCAGCGGGCCGGCGGAGACCGTACCGTCCTCCGAGAGCTTATTGGGGTCGAGTGCGACGACGGGCTCGGAATCGAGCGTCTCCTGCATGTAGTAGACCGACTGGTTCTGCAGACCGTCGTTCTTCGAGTAGAAGTAGCGGCCGCCATCCTTCCACGGTATGCTGTAGCGCTCGTAATTCCAGA
This sequence comes from Gemmatimonadota bacterium, assembly GCA_039589115.1. Taxonomy (GTDB): domain Bacteria; phylum Gemmatimonadota; class Gemmatimonadetes; order Palauibacterales; family KS3-K002. The sequence goes on from JBDHHZ010000485.1 coordinate 2,326, forward strand.
GCTCGGTCAGCCGCTCGCGGATCCATTCGCGCTCCGAAATCCCTTCCAGGTAGCCAAACGTCACCACGTTCTGCGCCTCGACCCACGCCGCCGTCTCGTCGGAATCGACGTCCTCGAGCCAGCGATACGGGTCGGCGACAACCGTGCCGTGGTAGTCGTCGGTGTGGTCTATCTTGTGGGTCTGGGGGTACTCGATCGTCTGCGCAATCGCCAGCGCCGGCGCGAAGACGGCGAGCGCCAGCACGGCGAACAGCGCCTGTCTGACTGACGTACATAGCCTCATCTTTCCACCTCTCTGTGGCCTGTATGGCGGCTGGAGCTGAACGTCGCATCCTAACCCAGGCGCAACGGCACGGTCAACCGGGGCGCCAGCATCCCCGCAGCCGCTACCCCTGCCCCCTTCCTACTCCTACTCTTACTCCTACTCCCCTCGTACTCCTACTCCTACTCCCCTCCTACTCCCCTCCTACTCCCACTCCAGCTCCTACACGGCCTTCCGGCCCATCTTGCACCCTGGCATCCGGAACCCTAGGGTGTAGAATTCCGGTTCTTATTGGCGACACAGGAACGAGCATGGGAGAGTCCTGCCATGGCGACTGCAGCGGCATCCATACCGGACTATTCACCGAGAGCGCAGGTGAAGAACCCCGATATGTGGCTGATAAGCCCGAAATACGACCTGGCCTTCATCATCTTTTCGGCGGCCCTGATCTTCTTCCCGCACGTCAGCCATGCTCTGTTTCCCAGCATCATCTTCGTCGACCTGCTGGTCACGATGCTGATCGGCGGGCCGCACCTCTTCGCGACCTACACGATGACGGTGATGGAGCCGGATTTCAGGAAGCGTTACCCGATCTACTCGAAGGGTGCGATCCTGCTTCCGGTGATCATCGTGTCACTGGCGGTCATGAACCTGACGCTACTGGTGACCGTGTTCTTCTTCTGGGCCTCGA
>JBDHHZ010000486.1:0-2131 GCA_039589115.1 Gemmatimonadota bacterium
AAGCGGGTCTCTGCCGGGGTCATTACGCCATTATGCGATAAAATTCACGATTGGGGCCGGTTTCTGAGATTTTTGTCACGATTTAAAATGACAAGCCATCTCATCCGGCGCAAGTAGCAAATTCAAGGCCATTCTTCTTGCCGGCTAGGCGCCCGGGAGGCAGGCACGTTCAGGGCTACGCTGCCATCGGGTGGGTGCCCCCGTGCGCGGGTGCACGAGCCCGCTTGGGAGACCCGGCTCGCGAGGAACGGAAGCTCAGGGCTGGGGCTTGAACAGGTGTTTCTGATCGATGAGATCGCGGATCCGATCGCGTGCTCTCCTCGCGCCGGCAGGATCGCGGCCGCCTGTGAAGACGGCGATGGTGATACCATCTTTCTCGAGCAGGGCGCCGAAGATCACCTGCGAGCGCTCGACCGATGAGGCGTCGCACGCTAGCGCGTGGTTTTGGACGGCAGCCCGAACGATGGCCGCGTTAGTTTCGTCGCTGTCGGTGGCGGCAACGACGAGAAACGCGCCGCCGACATGCTCCTCCCGGAACGAGTCCTCCACCCAGCGAACCGCGCCAGCATTGACCTTTTCGGCCAACTCGTCCGTGACCGCCGGTGAGACCACCGTCACGACGGCACCGGCACGCGTGAGGGTGACGGCCTTGCGAGTCCCGACGTTTCCGCCGCCAACGACCAGGCAGTCCCTGCTCTGAACGTCGAGCCCGACCGGAAGGAAACGTATCGTGTCAGAGGAGTCGCTGGACATGTCTTCGTGGCTCTTCTCGGCCATTTCCGTTCAGTGCCCGACGGCCAAGATGCCGCTGGCCGCCAGCGTCAGGATCGCTACCTCCAGCAGGGCCATGACGACGTAGGCCTTGTCCCCCTTCCTGACCAGCGTGGGGACGATTCCCAGGAAGCAGACGATGGTCACGCCGGCAAGGAAGGTAATTCCTAGGAAGTTCAGGTAGTCTCCCTTTCCGAGGACGGTGAGCCACGACCATCCAGCTATGGGATGCTCGTGGTGCAGATGGTCCCGGTTTGTGGCATCCAGGTAGTCGTGGACGTTCATCGTCCAGTAGTCCGGCAGGGCTTCGACGGGTACGGCCGGCGCGACGATCCCAGACGTGTAGAGGACAAAGGTCACGAGTAGAAGCGCCAGCCCGATGTACATGCCGGTCTGGAGGATCTTGGCGTATAGGAGCTGCTCCTCGTCCGCACCGGGGCACTCAAGATCGCCATTCGATTCCATGTTTCCAGTCGCTCGCTATACGATGAACGGGATACCCAGTCCCTTGGTAATTGCCTTGGCGCCGGCGAACAGCAGCAGGCCGATCACCATCCAGCGGACGAATCCTGGCCTGGCGACTCGCAGGATCCGTACGCCGATGAACGAGCCGAGCATGATTCCAACCAGTGACGGCACCACCATCATCGGGATTACCGCACCCTTGTTGACGTAGATCCAGGCGGCCGACGTGTCTGTGATCGAGAGGAGAAACTTGCTGGTCGCCACGCTGACCTTCAGCGGCGCACCCATGACCAGATTCAGGACGGGGACGTTGGCCCAACCCGCGCCCAGCCCAAACATCCCCGCCATAACGCCGATGGCGATGAACAGGAGCAGGCCGGGCACGGTCCGGTGCACCTGCCAGTTGATCGTCTGACCCAGGCTGGCCTCGGTGTACACGCCGCAGATGCGCAGGGTCGAGGACAGGCGGTCGGGCTCACCGACCTCCGGGTACACGGATTTCTTCGCCGTGATCATGAGCGCGACAATCCCTAGGATGGTCGCCCCCAGGGCTGTCTGGACGATGTCCGTTGGCAAAGCGAGGCCGATCATTGCCCCGACGATGGCACAACTCGAGGCGATCAGCGCGACCGGCATCGCCAGTCGCAGGCTGGCCAGGTTCATTTTGAGGAAGCCCGGCCCGGCGGCGAGGGCGCCGGCCAGAGCCACCAGAAGACCACAGCCGCGAACGAAATCGAGGTGAAAGGGAAAGAACCCGCTCACGATCGGAACGTACAGGACCCCTCCACCCACACCGCCCAGGGCCGCGAGGATTCCCATGACGAACGTGAGCACGAACAGGACGAGCGGCCACACCCACCAGGCCGTCGTGCTGTCCGCCATAGCAGCCGTCGTC
>JBDHHZ010000487.1:0-2124 GCA_039589115.1 Gemmatimonadota bacterium
GTCCATCGAGTAGATGCGATCGAACTTGTGCGGGTCGGCGAAGATCTCGTTGTAGTACTGCGGGCTGCCGCTGACGTAGCTCGACTGCTTCGACCAGTTCTGGCCGCCGTCCTCGGAGCGGAAGAAGCCGCTGCGGTTATTGGCGGCCTCGACGATAGCGTAGAGCACGCCGGGCCGGATGGGCGAGACGGCCATGCCGATCTTACCCTTGTCGCCGGAGGGCAGGCCCTTGTTGATCTTGTTCCACGTCGCGCCGGCGTCGGTAGACTTCCAGATGCCGGAGCCGGGACCGCCGTTGATCAGCGTCCAGACGTGACGGCGCCGCTGGTAGGAGACGGCGTAGATCACGTCGGGGTGGCCGGTCTCGAAGTGGACCTCGGAGATTCCGGTGTTCTCGTCGATCTCCAGGATCAGGTCCCAGGTCGCGCCGCCGTCCGTCGTCTTGTAGAGACCGCGGTCGCCGCCCGGTGCCCAGAGCGGGCCCTGCGCCGCGACATAGACCACGTCCGAGTTGCGCGGGTCGACGCGGATCATGCCGATGTGCTCCGAGTTCTTCAGCCCCACGTTGCTGAAGCTCCGGCCCCCGTCGGTCGACTTGTAGACGCCGTCCCCGTAGGCGACGCTGCGCTGGCTGTTGTTCTCGCCGGTGCCGACCCAGATCGTCAACGGGTCGTGGGGATCGACGGTCACGGCGCCGATGGAGTAGGAAGCATACTTCTCGAAGATCGGTTTCCACGTGGTGCCGGCGTTCTCCGTCTTCCACAGGTTGCCCGACGCCATGGCGACGTACCAGGTGCTGTGGTCCGTCGGGTCCACCGCGATGTCGCTGACCCGGCCCGACATGAGGGCGGGCCCGATGTTACGCAGCTCGATGCCCGATAGCAGGCCGGAGTCGAGTTGCGGGCCATCGTCTCCGTCGCCGCCGCGCTGGGCGCTGGCCGGCGATTGGGGAGCCAGAAGTACGAAGGCCAGCAGGAGTGCGAATCGTCTGATCATCTGTCCTCCCGGAATGGAAAAGGTGCTCGGTAGGTCGGGGCTTGAGGCGGACAAGGTAGCGCTTGACTTGGTCGGACGCGACGGGTGTGCTCGGACTCGTTCGGTCGGGCGCGTTGGGGCCCTCGCTTCATTGTCGCGCTGGCAGGGCCGGCATCGGGGATGATCTGGGGCGCGCCAAAAGTCCGCTCGTGGCCCCCATCGCGCCCTCCCTATCGCATTCTGGATCGCGCATCCGAAGGACATCCGGGCGGTCGCACGAGCGGACATTTGGAGCGCCACTGCCGGGCCGCTAAGTTTGCAGCGAATCGCGCGACATGAAGCGAGGCGACCGCCCGGATGTCCCGCTCCCAACGCGCTCCATTCCGAAACCGAGACCGGAGGACTTTCGTGCTGCGACGGCACGCTCCCCTGATTCCGATATTCTTGGCGCTGGCTCTTCTCCCGGCGACGGCTTTCGCGCAGACCGACGACCCTGAGTTCGAGCCGGCCTTCCACGCCAGCTTCCTGCTCGGCGCGTCCTGGCCGGTGGGGACGATGAACGTCCTCTTCGATCCGGGCTTCATGGCCGCCGCCCGCGGCCTGTATGCACTGAGCCCGATGACGCGCGTGGGTGCGCAGCTGGGGTTCTACTCGTTCGACAGCGAGCCGATACCGGCCGAGCGGGTGGACAACGAGGGGATCGTCTCGCTGTCGCTGGTCGCGACGGCGCGCGGGAGGTCGGGACCGTACGCGCCCTTCGCCCTCGTGGGGCTCGGTGGCTATCTATCCAAGGATCAGTTCAGCGACGGTCGCCGCTGGGATGGTGGGATGGAATTTGGTGTCGGGCTATCGCTGGGGGTTTCGGAACACTTCGCTGCGGTGGTGGGGACCAGCTTCCACATGATCTTCAGGGGCGGAAAGAACGAAGACTACTACTGGTTCGACGGCTACCTCGGGTTCGATTTGAAGCAGCCCTAGTAACCGGCGCCGGGATGTCCCTGGACGTCGCGCACCCCGTAAGACTCACCCGTTCCTTGCTGCGCCTCGTAGACATCGCTGTTCATGCGGTCGCTGGCGTTGAAGAAGCCGGATCCGACGATCGTTCCGATGAGTATCGACAGGCCGAGGGCGAGCGCGATGATGGCGAAC
>JBDHHZ010000488.1:0-2118 GCA_039589115.1 Gemmatimonadota bacterium
CCCTCGATGCGGCCTTCGACGCGGACGGTGCCATCGGTCTCGCAGTCGCCGACTATACTCATGCCGGGCGCGATCAAGGAGATCGCACCTTCGCTGGTTTCCCGCTCGATTTTCGCCATAGGCTTTTGCTGTTCCTCGGGAGTTTTCTTGGATTTTCCGATCATAGTATCAGCCCTACGAGCCTGTCCTCTGTTGAACTAGCGTGAAGGGGTCGATGGGCCTGCCGTCCTGCAGAATCTCGAAGTGCAGGTGCGGCGCCGTAGACCGCCCGGTGTTTCCCGACAGCGCGATCACCTCGTTTTGGAGAACGACATCGCCGGGGGCGACGAAGAGCCGTGACGCATGCCCATACATCGAAGCGTAGCCAGAGTTCCCGTGCTCGATGAGGACGTAGAGACCGTAGACCGAATCGGCACCGGCTTCGCGAACGACCCCTGCCCCGCTGGCGCGAATATACGAGTGCTGGGCAACGGCGATATCGACCCCAGGATGGGTGCCGTCCTGAGCCTGCTGGAGGACCTGGGTCACGAAGCCAGCTGTAGCCAGCGGCCAGCTCGTCGGGATTTCCGGCGAGAGACCCGTACCCGGTGATCCTTCCTCGGCCGTGGCAGGCGCGTCTGATGGCATCATCTCGGGCGCCGCGTTCGCGGCCAGGATGTCACTGCCCAGCATGGTGCGGATCTTCTGGTACTCCGCCTGGACTTCCGCCAGCGTTTGCGCCAGCTGCTCGACTCTGGCGTTGTCCTCCTGCAGTTGTCCAATCTGCTGCTCGAGCTGGGGGATCCGTGCCGTCTGAGCCGCGAAGTACCACCAGCTGGCGAGCAATAGCGCGAGCCCGAGGACGCCGGCAGCCACCAAGGCGGCGCCGATGCGCAGCCCCCTCGGCGTCAACCGGATGCTCCGGGTGCGCTGGGTGTCGTTGGGGACCAGTACGACGGTGTACCCGCCTTCGTTCTCCTTCATCTCTCTCACTTCACACGACGCCGCCGACGCCGACGATCACTTCTACGATGCGCTCGAAGTCTTCGGCGGTGCGGAATGGAATTTCGATACGCCCGCGATTCGCTTCGTCCAGCTTCACTCGCACGGACGTCCCCAGCGCTCGCGCCAGCGCCTGCTCCGCCTTGCTCGCGAAGGCGTTCGAGCGTGCGTCACCCTTCGGCTTCGGCTTCCGGCTCGTTCCTTTGCTGCGGCGCTGCCGGACCCGCTCCTCCACTTCCCGGACCGAAAGCCCCTCCGCCGCCGCCGCCCTGGCCAATGCGATGACCCGGGCCTGGTCACTCAGGCCGAGAAGCGCCCGCGCGTGACCTGCCGAGATCTTGCCTGCGGTCAGCAGCTCGTGAACCTGCTTCGGGAGTCCGAGGAGACGCAGCGTGTTGGCGACGGTCGAGCGGTCACGGCCGACCCGCTCCGCCACCTGGGCCTGGGTGAGCCCGAACTCCTCTACCAGACGCCGGTAGGCATGCGCCTCATCGAGCGGGCTGAGATCCTCGCGCTGAAGATTCTCGATGAGCGCCAGTACCAACATCGTCCGGTCATCGACATCTCGAACCACCACCGGGATGTCTTCCCAGCCCAGCTGCTTGACCGCTAGATAGCGCCGCTCGCCGGCCACAACCTCCCAGCCGCCGTCGGAAACCGGACGAACCAGCACGGGTTGAAGCAGCCCGTTCTCCCTGATGGAAGCGACGAGCTCCTCGAGCCCTTCGGCGTCCATCGCCTGGCGCGGCTGAAACGGATTCGGCTGCAGTTGCCCAATGGGGAGTTGTACGGCCTCGCCGGTCGCCGTCGCGTCGTCGGGAAGGTAGTCGCCGAGGAGCGCGCTGAGCCCTTTACCGAGTCGCTTCTGCTGTTTTCTGGCCACTGCCATTCCTACTCATAAGTTCTTGTGCCAGCGCAAGATAGCTCGTTGCGCCGGAGGAGAGGACGTCGTAGCTGATGATCGGTTTCCCGAAGCTCGGCGCCTCAGCCAATCGGATGTTACGCGGTATCGAGGTCCGAAAGACCTTCGGTCCGAAGTACTCGCGAGCCTCGTCGGCCACCTGGCGGGAGAGGTTCAGCCGGTCGTTGAACATCGTCAGAAGGACGCCCTCGATCTGCAAGCTCGGATTCAGGCTG
>JBDHHZ010000489.1:0-2105 GCA_039589115.1 Gemmatimonadota bacterium
GATCGCCGACCTCCCGGCGGGCGACTACTTCGTTCAAGCGGTTCTAAACGTCTACACGAAGTTCCACCGGGCCGACGGCAGCGTCGTCGAGATGCACCTCAACTCCGGCGCGGGCCAGAACCCCTGGCGCGCGCCGGGCAACGCCCACAGCCCGGTCCAGCGGCTCCACCTCGATCCCGGGACGAGTGGCACGGAGCGATTGAGCATCAGCGAGGTGATCGCGCCGGCCGACCCGCTGGAGCCCGGCGCGTCACTGCAGCAGGGGAACCCCGAGGACCGCGGGGAGCTGGTGAAGTTCGTGAAGATCCGTAGCGATCTCGTCTCCGAGTTCTGGGGGCGCGACATGTACATCGGCGCGAACGTCCTTCTGCCTTCCGACTACTGGAGCAGCCCCGATCGAACGTACCCTGTCGTCTACTACCAGGGGCACTTCCCTGGAGGACGGGCGCCGTCCGGCTACGGATCCCGGAGAGCGGAGTTCAGCGAGTTCTGGGACGCGCCGGACTCGCCCAAGATGATCCTGGTCAGCTTCCGCGACGCGAATCCGTTCTACGACACATCGTACTCCGTCAATTCGGCCAACGTGGGGCCATACGGTGATGCGCTGGTTCATGAGTTGATCCCGTACCTGGAGCGCGAGTTCCGAATCATCGCCGAGCCGTGGGCGCGGGTGCTGGCCGGCGGCTCGACCGGCGGGTGGGAGGCGCTGGCGATGCAGGTCTTCTATCCCGACGCTTTCGGCGGCGCCTGGGGCTGGTGCCCCGACCCGGTGGACTTCCACTACTACCAGATTGTCGACATCTACGAAGACGAGAACGCCTTCGAACGCGGTGACGAGTGGGTGAAGGTAGAGCGGCCCAGTTTGCGTAGTACCGATGGGAACGTCGCCCTGACGATGAGGCAGGAGAACCAGTACGAGCGCGCGGTGGGACCCAACAGCCGGTCGGCCGGGCAGTGGGCGATCTGGGAGGCTGTGTTCGGGCCGGTCGGCGATGACGGCTACCCGGCGCGCATCTGGGACCCGCTGACCGGCGCAATCGACCACGACGTCGCTGAGTACTGGCGCGCGAACTACGACCTCACCTCTTTGCTGCGCGAGAACTGGTCGACCCTAGGCCCCAAGCTGGCAGGCAAGCTTCACATCGCCGTTGGGGACATGGACTCGTTCTACCTGGACAACGCCGTCTATCGGCTGGAGGAGCTCCTCAGCACGGTCGAGGATCCACCCGCCGGAGCGTCGTTCGAATACGGTCGCAGGAAACCGCACTGCTGGATCGGCTACAGTCCGTCCGGGTCGGGGACGGACATGACGAGGGTCGAGTTCACCCATGTCGTCGACGACTACTTGAAGCGAAATGCCCCGGCCGCGTGGTAGCGAGCAGTGAACGGATGATCGCGACACCCTTCAGCTAGGAGAGCCCGTGATCTGGCGACACATTCTAGTCGTGACGACCGTGATAGCCTTAGCGGCCTGTGGCAGCGGCGCCGATTACGATGTTGTGATCCGCGGCGGAAGCATCTATGACGGCAGCGGCGGTGATCCAGTAGTCGCCGACCTGGCGATCGCCGGCGATACGATCGCGGCCATCGGCGCGCTCGACGAGATGCGTGGCCGCATCGAGATCGACGCGACGGGTCTCGCCGTCTCACCCGGCTTCATCAACATGCTCAGCTGGGCGAACGTTTCGCTGATTCAGGACGGTCGCTCGCAGAGCGATATCCGCCAGGGCGTAACGCTCGAGATCTTCGGCGAAGGGACGTCGATGGGTCCGCTGAACGAGGAGATGAAGCAAGAGAAGCTGGAACAGCAGGGCAACATCAAATACAGCATCGAGTGGACCACACTGGATGAATATCTGGAGCACCTGGTCGAGCGTGGGGTCAGCACGAACGTAGCCTCGTTCGTCGGTGCGACCTCCGTGCGGATCCACGTGCTCGGTTACGAGGATCGCGCACCGACGCCGGAGGAGTTGGAGGAGATGCGAGCGCTCGTGCGCCTGGCGATGGAGGACGGCGCGCTGGGGCTTGGGACCTCTCTCATCTATTCGCCGGCCTTCTACGCCGATACCGACGAGCTGATCGAGCTGGCGAAGATCGCCGGCGAG
>JBDHHZ010000490.1:0-2077 GCA_039589115.1 Gemmatimonadota bacterium
TCTCCGGAGGTCCTTACAAAGCATTCATCTGGCAGGACGGCGTCATCCAGAACCTGAACGATCTGGTTCCAGGCAAGACTCCGATCGGCGTCCACAAACCGCTCTCCCACTGATACCCCCGATAAGATTGAGGACTTCCTTCACCATTGGCGGCGACTTGACCGGAATCGTTCGCGGCGGCCGCTGCGCTAACGGTGAAACCCGGGGGCGCCCCGAGGTCCACGATCCCGCTCCCATCCCAGATCACGGCGTGCTTCCCGAGGGATGGATGCGTCGCCCATCCGGAGACGATTCCATTTTCACTGATCGAGGTCGCCCTGCTGCTTGTCCCCCCCAGAGTGCCGAGATCGACGACCTTGTACTGTTGCGCGGAGAGCGGAGATGCGACCAGCGCGAGAAAGCACACGGTGAGCACGAACGTTCTCATGCGCTTACGATGCATCGAATTGACCCCTTTCTGAAATACCGGCGATCCATGAATTGTGAGCTGTCGCCTCAAAAAACACCGCCAGCGCCGCTGATGCAGTCGATCGGGCAACTACTCCAAAGTTGTTCTGGAGCTATATACTTCGCTTTCCTAGCTGCCGCAAATCGGGCGAGAGCTCGCGTGCCACCGGCCACCTCGTCCTCACGGCGAGGTTCCCGCCCGCAGTCGTGCGCTCGATTCACGAAGGGCCAGGTGTCCGTATAGGTGTCCGGAGTAGTCGGAACGCTCGGACTCCTCGGAGTACTCAGAGCAAAAAAGAAGGCCCGGCGAGACAATGCCGAGCCTTCGGAGTTTCTTTGTCGCTTGGGAGCTGATGCTCTACCAACTGAGCTATTCCCACTGAACAATTTACGGCTGGTCGGACCTCCAGGTGTCCTCTTGGGCGTCCATCACAGAACGCCGTCAACACCCACGCACACGATAGCACGCAAGACACCTTCACGGCAGATCGGTCCCGGGAACGAGTCTCTCGAGGAACTGGTCGCAGGGCAAGCACGGGATGCCGTCGATCTCCAAACGCTCGTTTCCTCGATACAGCAATCTGAGTTGGGCGTCCGGGTAGTCAGCTTTGAGTGCCTTGAGGGGCCGGAGATCTTTCGCTCGCACCGTGCCGGAGTGCTTGACCTCGACAGCCCAGAACCCCTCCGGGCCGTAGACAACGAAATCGACCTCGGTTCCGGACTTCGTACGCCAGAAGTTCAGAACGAATCTCGGATCCGTATAATCGATCCACGCGCGAAGATGCTGAGCCACGAGTCCTTCGAGCGCGGCCCCGGCGATCTCCTCAGGACGATCCAAAGGTCCCGCCGGACGCATGGACCGATAGACTCCAGCGTCGAACCAGTAGAACTTGGGATGGGCGGTGAGGTGACGTCGCGCCCGCCGCGTGAACACGGGAACTCGGAACGACAACAGCAGGTCCTCGAGGATCTCGATGTAGCCCTCGACAGTCTTCCGGCTGACCTCGCACTCTCTGGCGACGGCTGAAGTGTTCAGTACCGATGCTTGCGAGAAGCTGACGGCCTCCAGGAACCGCGAGAAGCTTCCGACGTTGCGCACCATCCCCTCGGTTTGCACTTCTTCTTTGAGATAGAGTGACACGTAAGCGCGAAGGGTCTCGTCGGAATGATCCGAGTCCCACACGAGAGGAAGCAAACCCTGGCGAAGCGCAAGCTCGAGATCGAACCGCTCGCCCAACTCGACGGCGAGGAACGGGTGCATCGACCTGAGGATCGCCCTTCCCGCAAGGAGGTCCACCCCGGCACGCTTGAGCTTGCGAGCGCTCGATCCGGTGAGAACGAAGCGCGGCGTGGGTGCCGTCTCGATGAGCTGGTGCACGACGTCGAGCAGCGCCGGGACTTTCTGAACCTCGTCCACGACTACGACCTTCGCTTCCGGATGGCCCGCCACCAGTTCGCGAAGGCGCTCGGGGCGGGCCGCATATCGGCGCTCGAGCTCGGGCGCGAGAAGATCCACCACGAGCGCGTCGGGATGGATCATCCCCAGCCACGTGGACTTCCCGGTTCCGCGCGGGCCGAACAGGAAGTAGTTCCCGTCGGGATCCTGGAGAAATCGCCGGATCGTCGCCAT
>JBDHHZ010000491.1:0-3236 GCA_039589115.1 Gemmatimonadota bacterium
TAGGTGAGGGACCGGTAGTCGGTAGCCGGTGGCCGATGATAATCCGTTGTTGCTGCCTTCCTATCTTGAATAGTGAACTCTGAGCCCAAGCCCGATCGATGGCTTGTGCGTAATACGACCTCTAGATAGATTGGGATATCGTATTACGCCGCCAGCCACGAGGGCATCATGAGCGAGGTTGTTACAGTGTCTCCGAAGTTCCAGGTCGTCATTCCCAAAAAGATCCGGGAGTCGCTTGGCCTCAGCCCGGGCCAGAAGATCCGGGCTCTTCTGTACGAGGACCGAATCGAGCTGATCCCCGTGAAGTCGCTGAAATCGATGCGAGGATTCCTGCGTGGAATCGACACGTCCGTCCCACGGGACGAGGACCGGGTGTGAACGTCGTCGACTCCTCGGGCTGGCTGGAATATTTCGCCGACGGCCGTAACGCTGATTTCTTTGCCCCGGCCATCGAAGACGTCGAGCAACTGATCGTGCCAACCATCGCGCTGACGGAGGTCTTTAGACGCGTGCTGCAGCAGCGAAGCGAGGGAGAGGCTCTGCAGGCGGTCGCGCTGATGCAGCACGGTCAGGTTGTCGATCTGGATGCCGAGCTTGCGCTCTCCGCAGGCAATCTGGGGTCTGCGCTGGGACTGCCGCTGGCAGACAGTGTGATCCTGGCCACCGCACGGCGACATGACGCGGTCGTCTGGACACAGGACACCGACTTCGAGGGGCTCGAGAAAGTCCGCTTCGTGTCGAAATCCTGAGGATCGTCGTTCGAAAAGTTGCAGGGAGACAACGACTCGCCAGCCAACAAAGCCACGCCTGTGAAGCTAAGTCCCGACACGAGAGTTACTTGCGCACAGGACGCTTGACCGAGCGTTCCGGCACGCGTGTTGCCCTCTCGTACGGTGTCAGCGTTCGCCGTACGGGTCGCCAACGCGTCGCAGGAGGTCAGGCATGAACCCGCGCGTTCCTTTCTCATTCATCGTCCCGTTTCTCCTACTCGGGCTGCTCGCGCTACTCTCATGTGAGGACGCGTCGAGCGACGAGTTGGCGGGCCTGGGTGACAAGGTGGGCGTCCTGGAAGGTACAGTGCATTTCGTGGGCGTCCCCTGCCCCCTCACCTACCCGCCACCTGGGCCGCCGTGCGATGGCCCACTCCCTGATTTTGAGGTGATCGTTTTCCACCGCGATGGTTCGACCGAAGCGGCGTGGACCCGTACGGACGAACGCGGCGACTATCGCGTGGTGCTTCCGGAAGGCGAGTATGTGATCCTCACGCAGAACGGAATCAACGAGCTCTTCATCGTGATCAACGAGGCGACCGGGTCACGACGCTCCACCTGACCATCGATACCGGGATCCGCTAGCCGAATTCCCCGCACATTTTTCGGTGGAAATCCGCCGGGCACGGCGTAGATTGGGCATCATGAACAATTCAACCGATCTGCCGGCCGGGCCCGAGATGTACCGGGCCCTCTGCGAGCGAGACGCCTCCTACGAGGGCGTCTTCTTCGCCGCCATCCGCACCACTGGTATCTTCTGCCGGCCGACCTGCAGCGCCCGCAAGCCGCTGGAGGAGAACGTCGAGTACTACCCCAGCACCCAGGACGCGCTGTTGGCGGGCTACCGTCCCTGCCTGCGCTGCCGGCCGCTGGAGCCGAATGGGCAGATACCCGATTGGGTCCGGCCCCTGCTCGAATGTATCGAGCGTGACCCGACCCGGCGCTTGAAGGACCATGACCTACGGGAGATGCAGCTCGATCCCGGCCGGGTGCGTCGCTGGTTCCAGACGAATCACGGCATGACGTTCCACGCCTACCAGCGCTCGAGGCGGCTGGGCCTGGCGCTGGGCCGCATCCGGCACGGCGACGACCTGACGCAGGCCGCATACGAGCACGGGTTCGAGTCGCTGAGCGGGTTCCGCGAAGCCTTCGCGCGCCTGTTCGACGAGACGCCGGGCAAGGGCCGCGACTCCGCCGCCATCCACATGACCAGGCTCCTGACTCCGCTGGGGCCGATGGTGGCGGGCGCCGTCGACGAAGGGATCTGCCTGCTCGAGTTCGCTGACCGGCGCATGCTGGAGACGCAGTTCAAGCGCCTGAAGAAGCACTTCGCCGGCCGGGTGGTGCCGGGTGAGAGCGATCATATCGCGCAGCTGGATGACGAGCTGAAGCGCTACTTCGCCGGCGAGCTGAAGGAGTTCAGCGTGCCGCTGGTGTATCCTGGGACCGATTTCCAGGTCGCCTGCTGGGACTACCTGCGCAAGATCCCCTACGGTGCGACCCGTTCCTACATGGAAGAGGCTGTGGCGATCGGCAAACCGAACGCTCAGCGCGCCGTCGGCCGCGCCAACGGCGACAATCGCCTGGCCGTCATCATCCCGTGCCACCGCGTCGTCGGGAACGACGGCAAGCTGACGGGCTACGGCGGCGGGCTATGGCGAAAGAAGTACCTGCTGGATCTCGAGCGGCAGCACAGCTAGAACCAACTACAAGTCTGGAAACGCCAAGCCCGGAGGATTTCTCCTCCGGGCTTTTTCCATGACGGAATTACGCTTGTCAGCCAGGTAGGTAATTTAAGTTAGGCTCGCCGTTGCTCTCCGGTCAAGAGACTGTGCGCAAACCTCGCTCTTCCAGAACAAGACGGCGTGCCCCCGGTGGGATTCGAACCCACACGGCCTTGCGGCCACCTACCTGGCTAGTAGGAGCGTCTGCCAATTCCGCCACGGGGGCACGTTCGCTATGAGATGACGGTATCGGCTTAACATGCGCGCCGCGGCCAAGTAGCCTCACAGACCGCACGCACGTTAGCCACGCCCTCTCAACAAATCGTCAATCTGGCAGACCCGCGTTATGGTTGTGTGTCGGGACATACGAAAGCCCGGAGGATTTCTCCTCCGGGCTTTTTCCGTGACGGAATTGTCACGCTCTACGTGCCAAACGGGCATTGAAAGCTACGCTCGCCGGTCTGGCCCCATGGCAAGCTTCAAATTCCGACGATAGGGGCGGCGCCAGGGGGTGCCGAGCGTAGTTCGCGAGCGTGCAGGATGGTGGAGGCGCCGCAGAGTGATGGCGCGAGCACGGAGCGAGCACCCCCTGGCGTCGCCCCGCCCTACGACGGGCGGAAACTGAACAGCGCGCTGAACCCGAGTCGCTGGTAGTAGAGGTTCCTAAATCCGGTCTCGCTCTGTGACCATTCGCCGCGCAGGTGCAGGCTGGTGGTCGAGCTGAGCGATCGCGTCGCCTGCA
>JBDHHZ010000492.1:0-2042 GCA_039589115.1 Gemmatimonadota bacterium
CACAAGATTCGCCGAGTCTTCTATAACGCAGGCGCGGCCAACGCCGACTGCTTCACGTGCCACTCCGATCAGAGCCTGGCCATGGAGCGGGACGGTGAGATCGTCTCGCTCTATGTCGACGAGCAGGCTTACAGCACGTCCATCCACGCCGAGACCGGATGCGCACAGTGTCACGCCGACGTCACGCCCTCTGTACTGGCCCGCCCGTGCTCCACGTCTGTCGCCTCGAACGTCGACTGCGGCATCTGCCATGCCGCGCCGGTCGAGCAGCACACATCTGGGACTCACGGGCTGCTTGCCGCCGAGGGCGTGACCGATGCTCCGACCTGCCTCGACTGCCACGATCACCACGCAACCCAGCACCACCTGTGGCCAACGTCGCCTACATTTGCGCGCAACGTACCGGGGCTATGTGCACGCTGTCACAGGGACGGCGAAGCTGCCGCGACGCGGATCAATCACGAGGGTCCAGACATCATCAACAGCTACGAGATGAGCATCCACGGCAAGGGGCTCATCGAGAGCGGCCTCGTGGTCACCGCCACCTGTCCGAGCTGTCACACCGCGCACCAGCCGCTGCCGCCGGCCGACACGCTGTCGTCGGTGCACCCGGACAACATCGGCGGAACCTGCGGCACGTGTCATCACGGCATCGAGGAGTCGTACAACACCAGCATCCACTGGATCGGAAGGGACGACGCGCCGGAAGATCGAGACTTACCGAACTGCGAGGACTGCCATACCTCACATACGATCAGCCGAACCGATCGAGGTGACTTCCGTCTGATGATGATGGGCCAGTGCGGCCGCTGTCACACCGAGGAGTCGGAGACCTTCTTCATTACCTTCCACGGCAAGGTATCCAGACTCGGAGATGCCGGCGCTGCCAAGTGCTACGACTGCCACGGGACCCACAACATCCACCCGATCGACGACCCGAGATCGACGCTCGGCCGCAGGAACATCGTCGCCACCTGCGTACAGTGCCACCCGGGTGCCAATCGCCGATTCACGGGCTATCTGACCCACGCAACGCATCACGACCCGGACAAGTACCCCTTCCTGTACTGGACCTTCTGGGGGATGACGGCGCTGCTCGTCGGTACGCTCACGTTCGCCACCATGCACACCTTGGCCTGGTTGTACAGGATGTGGCGCTCGCCCGGCCAGTGGGTGCGGCACAAGCCGGTCGCCGGCGAGCCGCTCTACCGCCGCTTCACCACCTTCGATCGGAGCCTGCATCTGCTGATGCTGATCAGCTTCATCGTGCTGGCCATCACGGGGATGGTGCTCAAGTTCTCGTATATGGGCTGGGCGCAGGCGTTCGGCGGTCTGCTCGGCGGCTTCGCGACTACCGGCGTCCTGCACCGTCTGGGAGCGATCACGCTCATCACGATCTTCCTCATCCACCTGGGCGATGTCTTTCTACGCAAGAAGGCGTCCCGCAAAAGCTGGAAGGAGTTCATCTTCTCCGACAGCTCCCTGATGTTCAATATGAACGACTTGAAGGAGTTCATCGGCTCGGTCAAGTGGTTCCTCGGGCGCGGCGAGCGGCCCAAGTACGGACGCTTCACTTACTGGGAGAAGTTCGACTACTTCGCGGTCTTCTGGGGGATGTTCATCATCGGCTCCACGGGCCTGCTGCTTTGGTACCCGGAGCTCTTCACCATCCTGTTGCCCGGCTGGACCGTGAACGTGGCGACCATCTTGCACAGCGACGAAGCGCTGCTGGCGGTGGCCTTCATCTTCACCGTGCATTTCTTCAACACGCACTTCCGGCCGGACAAGTTCCCGATGGACCCGGTCATCTTCACCGGTCGCGTCCCGGTGGAAGAACTGAAGCATGACAAGCCGCGGGAGTACGAACAGCTCGTGCGGGACGGCAAGCTAGAGAAGTATCTGGTTCATCCGTATCCGGAGAAGCTGCAGCGCATCTTCCGGGTATTCGGGTTCGGTGCGCTCGCCGTCGGACTGACGGTCGTTTTCCTGATCCTGTTCTCGATGCTGAGCGCCTACCTCTAGAATCAGCTGGCAGCCGGGAC
>JBDHHZ010000493.1:0-2030 GCA_039589115.1 Gemmatimonadota bacterium
AGGCCCATATCATCACCGGCGTATTCGAGCTCTACGCCGAAAACCTGTGGGCGCTCGCCGGTGTGATCCTGTTCGTCAGCATCGTGGCGCCCGCGCTTACCCTGCTGCTGCTGCTCTACATCACCCTGCCGCTCTACCTGGACCGCGTGCCGCCAGGCTTGGTGCTGGTCTACCGCGTCTATGACGGGATACGGGCCTGGGGCATGATTGGCATCTACATGCTGGGGGCTCTGGTGGCCATCAACAAGCTCTCAGAGCTGGCGACCACGCCGGTCGGTGCCGGCTTCTGGGCGCTGGTCGCGCTGATGTTCGTGGCCGGCCCCGCCCAGGCGCGGCTCGACCCCCAGATCCTCTGGGACCGGTTGGAGGCTCAGCGATGAGTGGAACTCTGGCCACGACCGCCGCAGCAGCCGCCCTCGTCAGCTGCGACGTCTGCCAGCGGGTCCACACCAGGATGCCCCTTGCCGACGGTGACGAAGCCCGTTGCCCGACCTGCCTCACACCGCTGCACGCACGCAAGTCGAACAGCCTGGCGCGGACCTGGGCGCTGGTCATCGCCGCGCTGATCCTGTACGTCCCGGCAAACGTCTTCCCGATCATGAGCGTGGTAATCTCCGGACGCGGAGAACCGGACACGATCCTGAGCGGCGTCGAGGCACTGTTCGCCGCAGGCTCGTGGGTGTTGGCGATTCTGATCTTCTTCGCCAGCATCACGGTACCGATGTTGAAGATCTTCGGCTTGATGTACCTGATGCTGTCGGTGCAGCTCAGGTGGAAGTGGCGACCGCGGGACCGAACGCTTGTCTACCGGGTTGTTGAGAACATTGGACGCTGGTCGATGATCGACATGTTCATGGTGTCAATCCTGGTAGGGCTGGTGAAGCTCGGCTCGATTGCAACGATCGAGCCCGGGATTGGCGCAACCTCGTTCGCTGCGGTGGTGGTGCTCACCATGTTTGCGGCGGCCAGCTTCGACCCGCGGCTGATCTGGGATTCGCTGGAGGAAACCGATGACTGAAGAACGTGAAACGGACAGGCCTGCAGAAACAGAGACACAAGCAGAGCTCCCGCGGGTGATCGTGCAGAAGCGAAAGAGGCCCTCGGGGGTATGGCTGGTCCCCATCGTCGCGGCCCTGATCGGACTTTGGCTGGGGGTCCGCGCGATCCTGGAGCAGGGCCCGTCGATCACGATCACTTTCGTGAGAGCTGGCGGATTGGAACCCGGCAAGACCCAGATCAAGTTCAAAGAGCTCGTGATCGGCAAGGTCGATACGATCACGTTCGCGGACGATCTCAGCCATGTAGTCGTGAAGGTCGACATGGTCAGCGGCACCGAACGCTTCCTGAACAAGGGCGCCCAGTTCTGGATCGTGCGGCCGCGGATCGGCGCCCGCGGCGTCTCCGGCCTGGATACGTTGATCTCCGGTGCCTACATCGGCGTCAGCATCGGCGACAGCATGGGCGACGGCCCCCCGATGGAGGCGTTCAAGGGCTTGGAGGCACCACCCCCCAACCCTGACAATCGGCCTGGCCTGCGTGTGATCCTGCAGGCGGACTCGCTTGGATCCCTGAACAACGGCTCGCCGGTCTACTTTCGTGACGTCAAGGTCGGCGAAATCGAATCCCACACGTTGGCCGCTGACAACAAGAGCGTCAATGTTGCTGCGTTCATCTGGACGCCGTACAACGAGCTGGTGCGCGAGAACACGAAGTTCTGGAACGTGAGCGGCATCAGCGTTGCGATGGGAGCCGAGGGCTTCAAGGTGCGGACCTCCTCGCTGGAGACAGTGGTGGCCGGCGGTGTGGCGTTCGAGATACCGGATACCGAGAAGCCAGCCAAGCGGGTGCGAGCCGGGGCCAGGTTCAAGCTCTACGACGACCAGGAAGCGGTGCACAAGGACATCCCGCGCGACCTGGAGCTGACCTACATCGCCTACTTCGACGACCCGGTACGCGGTCTTCACATCGGTGCACCCGTCGCCCTGAAGGGCATCCAGATCGGCACGGTCACCAGCGTGAAGATGGAGTAC
>JBDHHZ010000494.1:0-2893 GCA_039589115.1 Gemmatimonadota bacterium
GTGCTGGGCGCCGAGCTTTACCGGGAGTACGGCGGAACGTCGGCGGTGTTGAGCTTCCAGGGTACGTGGCTGTTGCTGGTGACGGGCGGCGGCCCGACGGAGGACAAGCCGACGGTGACCTTCGCGGCACCGGGCGACCCGGACACGGTCAGCCACCAGCTGACGATTCGGGTGCCGGACTGCCGCGCGGCGTACGAGACGCTGAAGGGGCGCGGCGCCGAGTTCCTGACGCCGCCGCTGGATCGCGGGTTCGAGGTGCGCTGCTTCTTCCGCGATCCGGACGGACATCTATTGGAGATCAGCGAGGTCGGCTGACGGCGAGCCCCAACCACTGGAGGGAACATGAAAGTGGCGGTGATCGGAGCCCGACTATTCCTGGGTCTCATCTTTGTCGTCTTCGGGCTGAACGAGTGGGCAGAGCTGTTCTCGCTCGGCGCTCCGGGCGCCCATCCGTTCATCGAGATGATATCAGACGCCGGCTTCTTTCACGTGGTGAAAGGGCTACAGGTCTTGGGCGGCGTCATGCTACTGGCGAATTTCTACGTGCCGGTCGCACTGGTTATCCTCGCTCCGATCTCGACCAATATTCTACTGTACGCGATCTTCCTCGACCCGAGCTTCATCGTGGTCGACGTCATCGTCTTCGCGATCACTGTCTTTCTGATCTGGGCGTACTGGACCTATTTCAAGAACATCTTCACCCACAAGGCGGAGCCGCGCCGTCACTAGGAAGAGGAGCACAACATGGACCTGGGCCAATTCTCCGTCAGCCTCGCCGTCAAGAACCTGGACGCCTCGCTCGACTTCTACGGCAAGCTCGGGTTCGAAGTGATAGACGGCGGCCACATGAACGAGCAGTTCGCCGATTCGGATGAGGGTCGCTGGCGCATACTGAAGAACGGCGAGGCGCACGTGGGGCTGTTCGAGGGAATGTTCGACCAGAACATACTCACCTTCAACCCGACGGACGCTCGAGGCATTCAGAAACGACTGAAGGACCAGGGAGTGCCTCTTGTCATGGAGGCGGACGAATCGACGGAGGGCCCGGCCCACCTGATGCTCGCCGACCCGGACGGCAACACGATACTCATCGACCAACACAACTGAGGAGCAAACGAACATGCGCTGGATACTGATTGCACTGTTGTTGATCGTGCCGGCGGAATTGCTTGCGCAGCACGAGCAAGAAGAGGCCGAGCACATGGAGCATCACGCGACAGAGACTGCGGGCCTGGATGAAGCGGAGATCGCCGGGCTGCTGGCGGGCGCGGGCATGGGCCAGGCGCTGGCGGCGGAGCTGAACGGCTATCCGGGCCCGAAGCACGTGGTCGAGTTGGCGCAGGAGCTGGAGCTATCGGACGACCAGCTGGCGCAGGCGCAACAGCTGGTGGCATCGACGGTAGCGCGGTCCAAAGAGCTGGGCATGCAGATCGTTCATAACGAGAAGACACTCGACGCCGCGTTCGCCGATGGCGCGATCGACGCGGAGAAGCTGTCGGAAATGGTGGCCGAGATCGGACGACTGCGGGCCGAGCTGCGGCTGAACCACCTGTCGGCGCACCTGACGATGGCGGGCCTGCTGTCGCAGGAGCAGCGCGATCGCTATTCCGAACTGCGCGGCTACAGCCACGAGGAGCACCAAGGCAGCTGAGATGAAGTGCGCGGAGTTCTTCTCCAGCCTGCCGACGATGTTCCCGGCTCAGGGCTCGCCGGGCCGGGAGACGGAGTGGATGCGCTGCTGCGGTTTCGAGCTGAAGGGCACGCGACTGTGGGTGGGCGACCTGGCGTTCGTGCCGGCGGAAGATGCCGGCGTGAGCGCCGAGTTGCCGCCCGGCAAGTACGAAGTCGCGGTCGTGGGCGTAGCCTACGGAGAAGACCACCGGGCGGCGCGGTTGCGTGTCGCGAAGTCGGACGGCGCGTTGGGCGCCGAGTTGGGGAAGTTCGGGACAGACTGGGGCGTGGCCGGCGTCTGCGACATGGACCGGATGGACGACCTGGTCGAACGTAACGAGGAAGGCTACATGGAGTCGATCTGGTCGAACGTAACGAGGAAGGCTACATGGAGTGGCTGGGCGAGTTCATGGGTCAGGACTTCGCGACACCGGGCGTAGCCGCATGCGAGCCGGCGGACACAAGAGTCATCTACTCGCCGAGCGGATTCGGAGACGGGACGTTCACGGTGTTCGAGTTGCGCGAGGGCGGCACACTGGTGGGACTGGAGGTCGAGTTCATCGCGCCCGAGACGCCGTACCCCTTCGAGTGAATATGCTCAATAACAAAAGCCATTTATGGAGCTTTGCGCTCCTGGCCACCCTGCCGGCTCTGGCGGCCTGCGGCGGCGAGCCAGCGCACGAGTCCAGCACAGTCCGCCGCGACAGCGCCGGGATCGAGATCGTCGAGACGAGCCAGCCCGGCTGGGCGCCCGGGCAGGGGTGGGCGCTGGAAGAGTCGGCCTCTCTGGTGATCGGCGAAGCTGACGGAGGAGATGAGTACACTCTGTACCGGGTCGCCGGTGCCATCCGACTGGCGGACGGCCGCATTGTGATTGCGGACGGCTTCCACAACCAGCTGCGTTTCTACAGCGGCGATGGTGGCTTCCTGAACGAGGTCGGACGGGAGGGAAAGGGCCCGGGGGAGTACGAGTACATCCGCGGAGTGGCACGCTGCGGAGGCGATTCGATCTTCGGTTTCGACATCAACTGGCAAACGAAGGTCTATACGGCCGCCGGCGAATTGGTCCGGGAGATGAGACTGCGCGAGCCGGGGTCACCGCTCAGCCCGTACGATCTCACCTGCGCTCCTTCAGGGTATTTCTTGATCACAGGCTGGGGAGCGCAGACAATGCAGATGAACGTCGGCTTCTTCCAAGCGATGGCACCTGCTTCGTTGCTGG
>JBDHHZ010000495.1:0-2014 GCA_039589115.1 Gemmatimonadota bacterium
GACGCCGTGGGCTCCCGTGCTCCTCGCTTCCCACGCTTAGAACGATGCTTGCGTGACTTGCTCATGGGTTCAGTTCAGGCGCCGGGCTGCGTTTCGTGTGGCTCGTCGGTTCACGGCCAGGCTAAGGCCATGCCGGCGCCGCGGAAGTACACCCCCGTCACCGTCAGGATGACGAATGCAACCGCCAGGAGGACGAAAGAGGCTTGGATCGCCTCGTCCTTCGAGGCGGAGAATCTCCTCTTCAAGACCGCGTAGAATGCGAACAGCGCCGCCGTCAGTACGGCTACCGGCAGCAGGCCGTTACTGATGGCGGGCGGTAGACCCGGCAGCCAACCCGTCAGGTCCAACCAGTACTCGTCGAGCACGATCCAGAGCGGCGTGACGATCAGCGCGGTGATCGTCGCGCCGGCCGCTACGCGCCGTCCGCGTCGCGACATGAACCAGACGCCCTCCGTATCGTCATGGTACTTCAAGTACGGAAGCAGGGCGAGGGCGATGGCCGCGAGCAGCGGGATGATCACGACGGCGAACAGCGGATGGAAATGCAGCAGAAGCTCTTGGATCCCCAGGAAGTACCAAGGCGCTTTCGCGGGGTTGGGGCTCATGCCCGGATTCGCCGCTTCATCCAGTGGCGCATCGAACAACAGCGAGAACAGCATGATGAAAGCAACCAGGCAGAGTGCGACCGCTACTTCCCGGACCAGGAGGTTTGGAAGCGTTAAGACGGTATCTGGCTTCTCTTCCCGCCGTTCACCGGGCGATCGCGGAAACACTACACCGTGCGCCTTCCGTACTCGCCAGAAATGCCAGGCCATGAGCAGGATGAACGCCACGGGGACTACGGTCGTGTGAAAGGTGTAGAAGTTGATCAGCGTCGCCTGCCCTATTTCGGGTCCTCCCCTGATCGTGTTTTGCAGCCACTCACCGATGAACGGCACGTACCCGATCATCCCGACGCAGATCGTGATCGCCCAGTAGGAGAGCTGGTCCCATGGCTGCAGATACCCGGTGAAGTTCGATACTACGACACAGATCAGCAGCGCCAGACCGATGACCCAGTTGAACTGGCGTGGCCCGTGGAACCCACCGGTGAAGTAGACCCGCAGCAGGTGTAGGAAGACGATGAGGATCAGGAAGTTGGCGCTCCAGTGATGAACGTTGCGCACCATCCTACCGAACATCACCCGGTTCTGCAGCGCCTGGATCGACTCGTAGGCGCCCTCGGGAGATGGTTCGTAGACGAACATGAGGAGGATGCCCGTCGCTGCGAGGAGCACGAACAACACCAACGACATTCCGCCCAGTCCGAACGTGTGAGTGTATGCCAGCGATTTGCGTGGCAGGCGAAGCGGGCGCAGGTGAAGGATCAGGTTGTTGACGACCAACCACTTGCGGTCTCGGTCGTCGCGCGGATAGATCGGTCCCCTGGCGATCGACCGCCATATTCTGGTGGCGAGGCCCGGGCTCTTCTCCGCGTTCTGCATTCGTCAGGATCCGCTGTGAGTAACCGGCCGCTGCTTCGTTAGGGAATCGTTGACGGATAACGATTCGCGGGGCGCCCGTCAACGAGCCTGCAGCCGACAAGCGCCCTCCGACCCCCCTTAGCCGGCGTTGACAGCCTGAGCGACGCTTCTTTAGACTAGCGATTCATGTTCAACGCCAGCGGCATCAGGTCGGTCGTTGCCGTCGGCGCGCTGGTCCTCGGTCCAGTCGCGCCTCAGGCGAGCGGTCAGACCCCTCGTCCGGTAGTCAGTCAACGCACGCTCTCGGCCTTCGAGATGCTAAAGGCCGAGCGGTTGCTGCAGGACAAGCTGCCGTGTCTCGGCTGTCACGAGATTGACGGAGAGGGAGGCAGGATCGGGCCGAGTCTATCCAGCCTCAAGGACTCGCTCCCGCCCGACTACGTCTTCTCGATGATCGGCGACCCCCAGCGCACCGTTCCGGGCACGGTAATGCCGCAGGTGCCGATGACCCGGAAATACGCATGGAGTAGAAGCCGGTTCGACTACGTGAT
>JBDHHZ010000496.1:0-2004 GCA_039589115.1 Gemmatimonadota bacterium
CACATCCTCGAGCTCGCCGATGAGTGGAAGGTCGACGGGGCCATCGTCATGAAGCAGAAGTTCTGCGACCCGCACGAGCACGACACTCCGGCAGTACGCGCGGCTCTCGAGGAGAAGGGAATCAAGACTCTATTCCTCGAGTTCGATGTCACCGTGCCCGTGGGACAGTTCAAGGTGAGGGTGGAGGCGTTCCTCGAGATGTTCGGCGACGAAGATCTCTTCGACTAACGGGATACCGAATGGCCAGCCAGATCTACGAGACCAAGCCGCTGGAGTGCTGGAACAAGTCGAAGGAAATCCGGCAGCGCTACTACCAAGATTATGCGCAGGCACACGAGAAAGGCGCGATCAGATGGGCCGGCGGGGCGTGGACCTTCGGCGCCGTTCCGTGCGGCCTCGGGGATGACGTCTACAGCCTGACCAGCGAACCCTATGCCGCGTCGATCGCCGCGGACAAGCAGTTCTCGATGAGGTGCCTGGAGGCGGCCGAGCGGGCGGGCTACGCGCGCGACCTCTGTTCCTACATGCGCAACTACTGGGGCTCGGTCATTCTGGACGAGTACCTCTGGGGCGGTCGGTTCCCCAAGCCGGACTTCATCTGGCAGGACCACATCTGCTGCAGCCACGCCAAGTGGTATCAGGTGGTATGCGACCTGGAGCCGGGCATCCCGCACTTCTGTGTCGATGTGGCGGTGGGACCGTCGGGCGAGCTGAACGACAACAAGCTGGACTACGTCGTCGGCCAATTGCACGATGGCATCGAGTGGATGGAGAAGATAACGGGGCGCGAGTACGACGATGAGAAGCTGATAGAAGCGGTCTATAACGAGTGCCGGGCAACGTCGCTTTGGGCGGAGATTTGCTGCCTGAACAAGGCGGTACCCGCGCCGCTCGAAGAAAAGACGATGTTCTCCCTCTATGTGCACGGCACGCTGATGAAGCACAGCAAGGCCGTGGCCGACTTCTATCAGGAGCTGCGTGACGAGGTGGCGGAGCGGGTGTTGAATCAGATCGCCGCCGTCCCCAATGAGCGCTGCCGGTTGATGTCGGACACCCAGCCGCCCTGGGGCTTCTTGGGCTTATTCCGTTACCTAGAGGAATACGGTGCCGTCTCCGTAGGGTCCCTCTACACGTTCGGCCTGATCGGCATGTGGGAGGAGATGTCGGATGGCAGTTGGGGTCCTCGCACGACGCCGCAGGAGAAAGGGATCGAGATCAAGGACCGCGATCAGGCGCTGCGCATCCTAGCCGAGTGGAACCTCAACAAGCCCGAGTGGCAGCACTTCTACTCACCGCACCTGAAGACCGACATGATGTTACGCATCGCCAAGGAATGGTCTCTGAACGGCGTACTGCTCCACTACAACCGCGGCTGCGAGGGATTGAGTCTGGGGATCGCCGAGAACCGCCTGGGCCTGATCGAGGCCGGTTACCCGGTGATGACATTCGAAGGCAACATGGGGGACGAGCGCGAGTTCGACCTGGCAAGGACGAAGACGCGTATCGACACCTTCATGGAGACTCTCGGATACAAAAGGAACTAGGGAACGCTCATGGTCACCGCAGGGATCGACATGGGGTCTAAGACCGTCAAGGTCGTGGTCCTCCGAGGGGCAGAGGTCGTCGGCAAGAGTATGACCTTGGCCGGCTTCGAGAACCGGGAAGCCGCCGAGAAGGCGTTCGCCGAGGCACTCGATGGTGCCGGCATCAAGATGGACGACGTGGCAGACGTCGTTGCGACCGGGGCCGGACGCGGCAACGCGCCGTACACAGAGCGCGACATCTCCGAGGTGTCCAGCGACGCCAGGGCGGTCATCACGCTCTACCCGGCAGCGCGCACCGTGATCGATGTGGGTGCCGAGGAGGGGCGAGCCATTCGGTGCAACGAGGCGGGTAAGATTGTGGATTTCGCGCTGAACGAGAAATGCGCCGCCGGAGCGGGTGCGTTCACCGAGGCGATGAGCCGAGCTCTGGAGGTGAAGATCGAGGATCTGGGGGATATGT
>JBDHHZ010000497.1:0-3665 GCA_039589115.1 Gemmatimonadota bacterium
CGGCAAGCACCTCGCCGAAGGCCACGGCCTCGTGTGGAACGTGGGCGGCGAGCGCGTCGAAGGATACTCCTCGACGCTCTGGATGCTGACCGCCGGCGCGACCTTCTGGCTGGGATTGGCAACCGAGGGCGTGCTCTTCGTGCTGAACGTCCTTTTGGTGGCCGCAGCGCTGACCTTGCTGGTTTTCGAGTTGGAGCGGCAGATCCGTCCACACCGCGACTCCTCGGCTCCCATCTCGTTCGAGAGCGGCGTCGTCCTGGCCTGGACGTTGCTCGTGCCCGGCTACGTTCTTTGGACTTGCCTCTCGCTCCTCGATTCGGGGATGTGGAGCGCGATACTCATCACCGCCACCGTTCTCGTGGCCGCCGAAGCCAGGTCCGACACGGTGGACCGGAAGCGCTTCTGGGGGCTCGCCGCCCTGATCGTTGCCACGCTGCTCGGTCGCCCGGAGGGGATGCTCTGGGCCGGAGCATTCGCTGCGCTATACGGCAGCGTGCTGCTCGTTCGCGGAGACGGGCCGCGGGCAGCGCTCAAGCACTTCGCTATCCTGGTCGGGGTCTACGCCTTCACGCTAGCCGGCATAACGGCTTTCCGCCTGGCATATTTCGGCTATCCGCTGCCCAACACGTACTACGCGAAGATGTCGCCCAACCTCGCCTACAACCTCGCAGCGGGTTGGCGCTACTTCTGGTTGTTCCTCCAGTCCAACTGGCTGCTGTGGATCGTCGCGCCCGCGGCACTCTGGGGTGTCTTTCGTCTCTTCGTCGTGTTGCGGGGGAAGCGGGCGGCGGAAGGGAGTACGAGCCGGCTACAGGACTTGCCCCTGGCCGTGGTATCCTGCGTCGTTCTCATCGGACTGGTCGTTCCGATACTCGAGGGCGGCGACCACTTCCGCCTCTACCGTTTCTTCCAGCCGATCTGGCCGCTGCTGGTCCTGCCCGCCGTCGCACTGATCGAGACATCGTTCGTGCGCTGGGCGCCGCAGCCGTTCCTGGCAGCGCTGCGCCGGATGCAGCTGCTCGTGCTCGTGTTGCTCGCCGCGGCCTTCGCCACAGCCAACGCGATAACCTGGAACGACCTCTCCAACGACCTGGTTCAATACGAATTCCGCCTGGCGACGCGCGCCCGCGCCATCGGCGAAAGCCTTAACCGCACCTTCGCCGAAACGAGGCTGCCTTCGGTCGGCGTAATCGTCGCCGGCGGAGTCGGGTACACCTATGAGGGTGAGATCGTCGATCTGATGGGCCTCAACCTGGTCGAGATGGCCCACGAGCCTGGTGATCGAGTGGGCATCAAGAACCACGCGGCGTTCAGCAAGGAGGTCTTCTGGAGACTGCAGCCCGATATCATGCTGCCGCAGACGGAGCTATCCGAGCATAGAATACCCAACTACGAGGGAACGTTCTGGTTCGCGGTCCCTCTCAATAGACTGCCGTCCGATCCGGAGTTCCAGCAACGCTATAGGCCCGCCGCAGTCCGTCGGAAGGGGCGGCCTGGTGACGTCTTTATCATCGGTATCTATCGGATCGACTACCTCCAAGAACTCATCGAGAGCGGGGTGTACGACATTTTCGCGCTCGCCTGAGCGCCGTCCCGCCTCGTCCGACGACACGGCTGCGCCTGCCGGTCAGGACTCCTCTTCACCTTCGATGGCGGCTCCCAGCTCGCCGATCATCCGGACCACCGCCTCGACGTCGGCCTTCAGGGTGTTGTGGTTGGCCACGCAGAGCCGCAGCACATAGATCCCGCGCACCCGGCTGGAAGTGATCATCGCGTGGCCGCCGTCCCAGACGCGCGCCCTGATCTCCTGATTGATCCGCTCGATTCGCTTCTCGTCGCGTTCCTTCGACCCGTCAACGGCCGTGCTGTGCGTAGCGCGCCAGGTCCATGGTGCGGCTGATCACCGCGCGGTAGCGCTGGAGCCCGAAATGCTTGACCGCCAGCCAGATCTTGATGGCCCGGCTGCTGCGGCTGAGCGTGATGCCGTGATCGCACATGTTCACGTTTTGCGGCCCGCCGGCCACGTCGACGAGATAATCGGGGAGGATGTGGAACGCCTCGTAGAGCCGGCTGAAATCCTTGGCGAGAACGCAGCCCGCCTCGTACGGCGTCTGTAGCCACTTGTGCGGATCGAGGGCCACCGAGTCCGCCCGGCCGATCCCCGCCAGCAGTTCGCGCCCACGCGGATCGAGCACCGCGAACCCGCCGTAGGCGGCGTCCACATGCAGCCAAAGTCCCTGCGCCTCGCAGAGCTCGGCGATCTCATCTAGCGGATCGACGTTGCCGGTACTGGTATCACCGGCATTCGCCACAACGCAGAACGGCCAGCGGTGGGCCCTCGCATCCTCGAACACCGCATCACAGAGCGCGTCGACATCGAGACGATATTCATCGTCCGTCGGCAGCCTGCGGACCTGCTCCGGTCGGAAGCCGAGGACGCGCGCACCACGATCCACCGACGAATGCGCCAGCTCGCTGGTGTAGATGACGCCGTCTTCGCGCATGTCGCCCAGCCGGGCCTCGCGGGCCAGAACCAGTCCCGTCAGGTTCGCCACCGAGCCGCCGCTCACCAGCGTGCCACCCGCCGTCTCCGGCATGCCGAGCCACTCGCGGAACCAGTCGACGACGACCAGCTCCAGCTGGTGAGCCGCTGAGCTCTCGATCCAAGTGCCGGCGTAGATGTTGAATCCGGAGGCCAGTGCGTCGCCCATGGCGCCCACGAACGTGCCGGAGCCGGGGATGAACCCGAACATGCGCGGGTGGTCCACGTGCGACATGTGAGCCGCGACCTTTTCCTCGAACTCCTCCAGTAGCTCGTCCAGCCCGCTCCCCTCTTCCGGCGCCGCCCCCCGCAGCAGCGACTCCGCCTCGAACCTGTTGATCACGTTGACGACCGGCCGCTCGCGCAACGTATCGAAGTGCCGGATGATGCTCTCGATCACCCTGTGACCGAACTCCCGCATCTGCTCCGGCGCCATCTCCAGCGTGACTTCGCCGGCTTCATCCTGGCTGGGCCTATCTGCGCTCGACGGCATTGCGCCTCCTCAGGATCACCGTCAGATCCACCACACAGGCACTGACATTTCTACCTGTCCGAATTCACGATCACCCGTCACGGCGCCTGCGGCTCGAAGCTGATGCCGTCCAGGTTCTCGAAACGGGCGATGAGCCCCCAACCACCGAATGCCTCGCTGACGGCCACCAGCAGCTCGTTGGCGCCCCGGCGAAGCGGGAGATAGACGGCGTCGTTGTCGATTGTGACCACGCCGAGGTAGCGCTGGGAGCGCGTCATGTAGGTGTTGTCACCCGAGAAGAC
Source organism: Gemmatimonadota bacterium (assembly GCA_039589115.1). Lineage (GTDB taxonomy): Bacteria > Gemmatimonadota > Gemmatimonadetes > Palauibacterales > KS3-K002. The sequence continues at coordinate 3,317 of JBDHHZ010000497.1, forward strand.
GACCTGGCCGTTAAGGAAGATGCTGCCGCGATCGCTGAATCCGAAGTTCAGCTTCTTGACCTGATCGCGATCGGAATCGATGACGACTCGAGCCAGGATAGTGGCGCCGCGCGCTCCCTCCGGAAACCCGCGGTAGCGGGCCAGGTTGACCAGGCCGGACGATTCGCTCTCCACTACAGTCCAGCCCTCGGTCTCCATCGTCTCCTGGGGAAGCTCGCGTATCGTTCCGTCCTCCGCCGCGAGGGACGGCGAGATCGCCCAGCGACCGATGAATCCAGAGGCGGGCGGCTCCGTTTCATTGTAGGCGGCGGGACCCTCGTCGACATGCAGCTCGAAGTTGGCGAACGCC
>JBDHHZ010000498.1:0-2298 GCA_039589115.1 Gemmatimonadota bacterium
GTACCCGCTCTCCGGCGAAGCCAACGAGTATGCCGGCGACGAACGTCAGGAACAGAAGTGCTAGCCCCTGAGCTCGGATCCGGCCGAGCGATTCAATGCTGTTCTTCATCGTCCGTCCTCCAGCGCTAGGAGCAACTCGGCCGGCTCCGGCACTTCGTCGCTCCTCACCCACTGCGCGATTTGCTGCGGCACGCCGATGGCCTCTGCCAGGCCCAGTTCCTCCTCGCTCTCGACCGCCGGCGTTTGCACGCCGGCCAGCGTTGCCGCCGACACGATGCCCGCGATGGCGGCTGCGGCGAGCAAGGGTCGCCACCAGCCGGAGACCTGTCCAAACACCCCGGCTCGGGCGCGCCGCGCCGCCAGCGCTGGCGCCACGGCCTCGCCGATCGAGTCAACGATATCGTCGAATCGCTCTGCGTCCGCCGTTGGGTCGAGCCCCGAGAAATCGATCCGCTCGTCAGTCATCTCTGTACTCCCTTAGAACCTGCGCCCCCAGCCGCTCACGCAGGGCGCGGCGGGCGACCATCAAGTGCTGGCGCGACATCCCCTCGGACACCTCCAGCACCTCCGCAATTTCCTTGTGCTTCCAGCCATCCATATCGTGTAGCAGCACCACCTGGCGCTGGATCGGGCTGAGCTCTTCCAGCGCCGATTCCAGTACCTCCCGCAGCTCGGCACGCTCGGCGTCGCCCCCCGGATCGGACGGCCCGGCCACAGCCACGGTCTCCAGTGGCTGCGCCGCACGGACCCGGCGATAGCTGTGGTAGTTCTTCGCGCGGTTGCGCACGATCTGCAGCAGCCAGGCGATGAACCGCCCCGGCTGCCGGATCTCGTCCAGGCGCTCTACCGCCCGGACGAAGGCATCCTGAGTCACGTCCTCGGCGTCCATTGAGTTCCCGAGTACGCCCAGCGCCACCCCGTACGCCGCCCGGTAATGGCGGCGCACCAGCGCCTCGAAGGCCGCCGAGTCACCACGGCGGGCTCTTTCTACCAGTATCGCGTCGGGCAAGTGAGAACCCTTGTCGGAAACCATGACTCACCACGCCTGCACTAGGAAGACAGCTGGCGGGGCCAGACCGTTAGGCCTGGCGCTCGCGACGACTCCGCTGTCGCCAGCCTGCCGGCTGATCTCTCGAGGACAATAGAGCCCAGCCCGGGCACCTGCCACACGGGGCATGCGACACGAGGAGGGCTGAAGTGCGACCGTGCCTTGCCCAGCGCTTGCTTTCTAGCAGACGCTTGACCTTCTTTCCTCGCGTTCGGCGCTTGGGTCAGTCAGCCTGCGCGCAGTGAACACCGCGCCAGTTTCGGTGTAGGAGATCACGAACTAGTAGGATCCGTTCGCCCGCCAAGCCAACCCTGGACATAGGAGGAGGGCCCGGACCACGCGGATTTCGCGGCGGCGCGTCGTCATGAGCCGGTCGCGACGTTCGGGTCATGAGGCTTCCAGCCCGTCCTGGTTGGCGAAGGGTGTTTCCAGAAGGATTGCGAAGAGTTGATTCGGAATATCGCGATAATCGCACATGTAGATCACGGGAAGACGACCCTGGTCGACAAACTGCTGCGTCAGGCTGGCATCTTCCGCAGCAACCAGCGGGTCGAGGAGCGCGTCCTCGATTCCAACCCGCTGGAGCGTGAGCGCGGCATCACCATCCTATCGAAGAACACGGCCGTTCGCTGGAATCAGGTGAAGATCAATATCGTCGATACGCCCGGCCACGCAGATTTCGGCGGCGAGGTCGAGCGCATCTTGCGTATGGTGGACGGCGTTCTGCTGCTCGTCGACGCTGCGGAGGGTCCGATGCCGCAAACCCGGTTCGTCACCCGCAAAGCGCTCGGACTGGGTCTGCAGCCCATCGTCGTCGTCAACAAGGTAGACCGTCTCGACGCGCGTCCCCTCGAGGTTCACGATGCCGTCCTCGACCTCTTCATAGAGCTCGAGGCGAGCGACGGCGAGCGACGCACAGCTCGACGCCCCTTTCCTCTATGCCTCGGCCCGGGACGGCTGGGCGTCGCTTTCGGAGGAGGAGCGGGCCGGGGACCTGAGCCCGCTGTTCGAGACAATCGTAGAGCACGTGCCGGCGCCCCGCTGCGACCCTGACGCGCCGTTCCAGATGCTGATCTCCACCATCGACCACTCGCCGTACCTCGGTCGCATCGCCATCGGGCGCATCGAGCGGGGCCGAGTGCGTGTCGGCCAGCAAGTGGTCATGCTGCCCGCCGGCGAGCCGGGCATGGTGGCCGATACCGATGCGGAGGCGGCCAGGGTGCTCAAGCTCTACGCATTCGATGGTCTCA
>JBDHHZ010000499.1:0-2267 GCA_039589115.1 Gemmatimonadota bacterium
GGGCTGGGGTTCAGCACGCGCAGCGCGCGATAGAGGCGGAAGGGGTCGCCGGAGATCGGCATCGTGAGCCGCCTGGAGAGCACCACCTGTATCGCATCGCCGGCCAGGATGTACTCGCGGGCGCGGGCGACGGCCTTCAAGAACGTCGCGTCGTCGGGCGCCCGCTCCGCATCCTCGAGCAGCCGGTCGGCGCCCTCCGGGCTGCCCATCGTCTCGAACGGCGGTGGCGGCGCGGCGCGGCGCAATGCGTCCGCCAATTCTTCGACGTGCGCCGCGGCGCGACGGTACCCGTCCTCGCGCGGTGCGTGCGGCGGAATGACCGAGACCGCCATCATGCGCTGCTTCAGGTGATCGAAGATCAGCATCGTCGCGTACCGTGCGAACAACGCCGCCGGGAACGGCTCCGGATCGGGAAGCTCGCTGGGCAGCTTCTCCAGGCTGCGCACGAAGTCGTAGCCCAGCGCGCCGACGGCGCCGCCGACGAAGCCGGGGAGACCGTTGGCGGGATGATGGACCGGCGCGTCGCCCACCAGCTGGCGCAACGCCGAGATCGGCGTCCCCTCGTACGCGGTGATCCCGCTCTGCGTCTCCACCGTCCCCCGGTCCAGGTCGGCACGTAGAACGGCGTCGGGACCGACGCCGATGAACGAGTAGCGGCCCAGGCTGCCGTCCTGCTCGGCGCTCTCCAGCAGGAAGCCGGTTCCGCCGCGGCGCAGCTTGAGGAACGCCGAGATCGGCGTCTCGGTGTCGGACGGCAGCGACCGCCACACCGGTATCGACGCATCGAGCGGCGCTGCCAGTACCTCTTCCAACGATGGCTGTAGCTGCTTGCTGAACACTCTCGCCTCAGCTCCTGGTAGTAGAACAAAAGAGAGCGGGCGCGGTCCCCTCACCTGGGAGAGGAGCGCGCCCGCTCTGGGCTCTTCCGGGGTCCGCCTGGCTAGCCTCTAGACCCCCGGAAACCGCGCACCACTCCCTGCGGCCCGGGCCACCACCAGGCCCACCAGCCGTTGCCGGCATACCGGAGAGAGCGATGCGTATTCATGAGGCCGACCAAGCTAGGTCCGGCGGCGGCGCCGGTCAAGAGCCGGGCCCCGGCGACGCCGCCGGGCTTGCGAGCGGCACGCTTTTGGCATTAGATGATCCCCGGCCCCGAAGCACGAAACATTGGAGGAGCAGTGCCGAAAAAAGTCCGTACCGCGAAACGCAAATTCCAGGCGCCCAGCGGGCGCAAGTGGGAAGCCGAGATCTGCATGCACGCCGGCACCGACGAGCAGGCGCCCAACCTGATGGTCATCTTTCGGGACCCGGTCCGGGGCGAAGCTGACCGCTACAACACGCTGCCCGCCGGTTCGCCGAAGATGCCCAAGGAGGCGGCCAAGTCCGTCACCGACGACGAGCTGCGCGCGCTGCTGCAGCGATCCGTGCCCATGGAGAGAGTGTAGGAGACGGCGCTATGCGGATTACCTTCAGGGACGACCAGTTCGATGAGTGGGAGGCCTACGTCTCCGGCGGCCAGCCGGGCAGCAGCCTGGCGGCGCGCATCATGTTCGTCTGCGTGTCGACGCCCGAGAACAGCCCGCGCCAGACCGTACACAAGAGCGGCGACCCGGCCGCCGCCGAGTACGATCTCTACAATATGGACGAGGCCTCCGTGAAGCAGCTGTTCGCCAGCTCCGAGCCCATCGCCTAGCCCGAGATCCGCGTCGTGAACATCCTGATCATTGGCGGCACCCGCTTCGTCGGCCATTTCACGGCAACGGCGCTCCACGAGGCGGGCCACTCGGTCTCCGTCTTCACCCGCGGCCGCCAGCCGATCGAGCTACCCGACGGCATCCAGCGCATCACAGGCGATCGAAAGAACGACGCCGACCTGGAAGCCGCCGCCGCGTCGGAGTCCGCCGTTCGCATCTTCCGCGACGCCTGCAGCTTGTTTCTTCACACCAGCACGCTCGCCGTCTACAGCGTCTGCGAAGGTATTCTCAGTCCTTATAGAGAGGACGACTTCGAGCGCGGCCGCGAGCTGCACGAGCGGCTCGGCACCTATCCCTTCGACTATGGAATCAGTAGAAGAGAAGGCGAGCGCGTGTTGATGGAGGCGAACGCGGAGTTCGGCTTCCCCTTCGTCACCGTGCGGCTGCCCGCCGTGCTCGCCCCGCGCGCCTACAGCCTGCGCGCCTGGTCCTACTGGCGCCGCGTTCTGGACGACCGCCGTATCATCCTGCCCGACGGCGGCATCGAGATGCACCGTTCGGTCTACTCCGGCG
>JBDHHZ010000500.1:0-3702 GCA_039589115.1 Gemmatimonadota bacterium
TGGATCAGCATTTCGATCAGATCTGGGGTCTTTACCGCTTCGTCGTAGAGCATTCCCGTGTAGACCGGGCAACGCTGTAAGATCCGAACGAAGGCAAACCCTTTGTGGTGGTAAGCCGCCTTCAACGTCTCGAACAGATGCTGCGGTACCCACTCGGCCGTCTGGGCGACGAACGAGGCGTTCGTCACGCCCAGCGTCGCGGTCAATGGATTCAGCGCCTCCAGGTAGCTGCCCTGCGGCTGCGTGTTGCTGGGAAACAGCGCCGGCGTGGTGGGTGAAGTCTGCCCCTTGGTTAGCCCGTACATGTTGTTGTCGAGCAGCAGAACCACCATGTCGACGTTGTAGCGGATCGCACGATCGAGCAGCAGTCGCCGTCACCCATCGTGACGAAGACATCGAGATCGGGACGCTCCAGCTTGATACCCGTTGCCACCGGCAGCGCCCGGCCGTGTAGGCCGTGAAAGCCGTACGTCTTCATGTAGTGAGGGAAACGGCTGGAACATCCGATCCCGGAGACGAAGACCGTCTCCTCGGGCTTCATCTGCTCCTCCTCGAGCAAACGCTGCATCGACGTCAGGATGCTGTGATCGCCACACCCCGGACACCAGCGCGCGAGCGCGCCCTGGTAGTCCTCCATCTCGAAAGTGCGATCGTCGTCTATCCCGCAGCCGAGCAGCGAGCAGCCAAAGTGCGTCATACCTTCGCTCCCATCTCCAGTCTCCCCCGGATCGCCTTCAGTATGTTGCCCGGGCGCAGCGGCTGACCCGGCACCCGCGACCAGCAGTCGACGTCGACCAGCGTATAGGCCCTCAGGATGAAGGCGAGCTGGCTGCGACGCCGGTTCTCGTCCGTGATGTACGGATCGTCGCGCTTATCGCTGTAGTTGATCTCGACGGTCATCACCCGGTCGAAGCGATCGAAGATCTCCTTCAGGCCGGGCTCCAACGGCGAGATGAAGGTGAGGTGGCACGACGAGACCGAGAGCCCGTCGGCCCGCGCTCGATCCACCGCCTCCTCGATTGCACCCTTCGTGCTACCCCAGCCGACGACGAGCAGTTCACCCGAGTCGTCTCCGTACACCTGTGGCGGCTGCAGCGTCTGCTGCAAGACTGCTATCTTGCGGCTCCTCATCTGGCAGCCCAGCTGGTGACTGTCGGGATCGTAGGCCACCTTGCTCCACTCGTCGTGAGCCAGCCCCGTCATCGTGTACATGCCGCCCGGCTGTCCGGGGTACCGCTGAGTTGATAGGCCGGTTTGCCGGTCCCAGTCGTACACGGGCACGTCTTCCGATACCGGAGGCAGACTGACCGGCGTCTGCTGCCAGCGCGCGTCGAGCTGCGGCCGCGGAAACGGCTGCACGCCCGTCGCCAGGTTGGCGTCGGTCAACACCATCACCACGGTTCGGAACGCCTCTGCGATGCGCCGCGCCGTGACCATGACGTGGAAGCACTCCTCGATCGTCGCCGGCGCCATCACGACGTGCGGCGAATCGCCGTGCTGGCCGTACATGGCCGCCAGCAGGTCCGACTGCTCGACCTTGGTAGGCAGCCCGGTGCTGGGGCCGCCGCGCTGCACGTTTACGAGCACCAGCGGCACCTCTAGCATCACAGCCAGCCCCAGGAACTCCTGCTTCAGCGACATGCCGGGGCCCGAAGTGATCGTATAGGCCACCTTGCCCGCGTAGGACGCTCCAATGGCGACACCGACCGCCGCGATCTCGTCCTCCGCCTGGTGGACGACGCCGCCGAACTTGTCGTATACCTCGCTCAGGTAGTGGGAGGCGGAGGTGGCCGGCGTGATCGGGTACATGGAGCACAGCTCCATCCCCGCCGCTATGGCCCCCATCCCGATAGCCTCGTTGCCGTTCATCACCACCTTGGGCACATCCGACTTGACCGTCGCATCACCACCTTGGGCACATCCGACTTGACCGTCGGGACCTCGATGCGGAAATCGAGGTTCTTCTCACCCCAGGCGTAGCCCGCTTCCATGAGGCGAACGTTTCCCTTTAAGATCTCCTCGCTCTTCTTGCGGAACTGGTGCGCGATCTGGCCGCGAATCAGATCCAGGTCCCGATCGCAGACCCAGGCGAGCAGCCCAAGGGCGAACATGTTCTTACCCTTGCGCGGGTCGTCCACGATCTTCAGGCACTCCTCCTGCATCGGGACTTCGATGATCCGGTAGTCGTGCCTGGAAAGCTCTGCCAGCCCTTCCTTCCACTGCTCCTGGATTTCCTCATCAGGATGCGTGGCCCACTGATTCTCGAGCAGGACGATCGCGTCTTCCGCAAGCGAGTCCAATTCCACCCGGCCCAGCAGCACCCGCTCGTTGAACGCGACCACCAGGTTCGTTGCATCGCCCCAGTTGGTGATCTCCCCGGAACCGAAACGAACTCGGTTCCCGCTGCCACCCGCTTTGCTGCGCGGCGGCGGCTGGATCTCCGCCGGGATGATCTCCACCGTCCAGGCGCCGTTGCCCATCTTCGCGCACACCGCTCCGAATATCTGACCGCACTTCTGGGCGCCCTCACCAGAGTCGGAGACGATCTCGACCGTCGTCTCCGGTACCCGGATGATCTTCGGCCCCTTCTTCCCGCCCTTGCCGGGCACCTTCTTCTTGCTCGTCGCGCGCGCTTTGGTCGCCACTGTTATTCTATCCTCTCGCGATTCCGCCTCTACCGGACATACAGTTCCCCGCCCTTAGTTGGCGCATTCCGTGCCACAAATCCGCCTAATATACACAGCACGTAACTCCCAGCGCCACAACCAGTTCGGCGCGATAGCGGCCGCCACCGACACGGCCTGATACACCGGACAGGGGCAATGTGTCCCAACAGCGGACTTTGGGCAGAATCGCCCCGGCGCGGAAGCTAAGCCCTGTTAAGGGTTTAGAGAGTCGACCAGGCCTGCGGACGGCGAAAGCGCCACCAGGCGACCGCCGTGGGAAGAAACGTCCAGAAGAGGAGGACGGCGAAGCAGAGGGCGATAAGACCCTCAGCTCCCAACGTGGCCATCCATGTAGCACCGACGGGGCCGAGGGTGCTCCCATCGCCGTCGAGACTGGCGATGACGCCCAAGCGGAATGTCTCCACCGGGTTGACGAAGGCCCACGACATGAGGACGAAGCGAGGGAGGCCCCATCGCAGCACGAGACCCATGATGCCGAGAGTACCGAGGCCGATGGCGACGATCCAGACCGCCAGGCCGGCACTGGTAGCCCGAGCCCGGGTCCTGCCGAGGATGGAGCAGAGGAAGCCGATGGCGACGAAGGCCTCGGCGAGCAGGAGGGTGAAAGCGAGCAGGAGGGCGATGAGCTGCCAGGGGGTGCCGCCCGACGCAGCGATAGCTCCGGCCAGCCCGAAGCCGAGACACAGCGAGAGCCACACGGCTATGCTCACGCCCAGCCATTTCCCCCAGAAGAGCTCGCCGAACGAGATCGGCTGGCTCACCAGGTACTCGAGGCTTCCGGTCTCCCTCTCTCCGGCGATAGCCGCGGTCGCCGGGAAGAGCGCCATCAGCGGCACGAAGAGCAGCGCCAGGTTGACGAGACCGGCCATCACCTTGGCGAACCCGCGGTAGCCGTAGATCTCGGATCCGCTGAGCCCGAACAGGGTGAGTGCCAGGGCGCCGACCAAGAAGATCCCCGAGTAGACCATGAACCAGCGCGAGCGCAACGACTCGCCGAGCTCGCGCCGCACCAGCG
>JBDHHZ010000501.1:0-2274 GCA_039589115.1 Gemmatimonadota bacterium
GTTGAGGCGCTGCTTGGCAAAGTCGCCGCGGCAACGCCTCCACGACATCGCCGACGCCCGCATCGAGATCGATGAGACACTCGCAGACCCGCTTGCGGCGACCACCCCGATCGCGTCGCATGGGCGTGCCCGCGCGCGCGCGTGGCCCGTCCTCGGCGCCGTCCTTCTTCTCGCCGGTGCGGCCGTTGGGTTCGGCATCGGTCGTAGCCTCGTGCCGAACGCATCGGAACAGCCCGTGCGACGCTTCTTCCTGCCGGTCGAGACGGAGGACGGCCAGGAACCGCTTGCGAACCCCGTCCTCTCCCCGGACGGCCGGGCGATCGCGTACACGTTCGGTGGAAAACTGTGGGTGCACGAGCTCGCTCAGGAAGAACCGCGAGCGCTTGACGACACGGAGGGCGCACAACTTCCCTTCTGGTCCCCCGACAGCTCGCAGATCGGATTCGAGCAGGGGAGTTCGCTATGGCGCGTGCCGGCGTCCGGAGGTCAGCCCTCGCTGATCTGTGACCAAGCACCGTTGTTCCACCCGCCGAGCTGGAGCGCCAATCAGAAGATCCTCTTTCACTCGTTCACGCTCGGCGGAATGCTCGAGGTCCCGGCGCAGGGTGGCGTGCCGAAGGTCCTGTTCGAAAAGACGAACGAGGACTGGCACTTTCACACGGGCACCTGGCTCCCGGACGGGCGCGGAGTTTTGTTCATCGTCCATCGTGAGGAGGGGAACGACACGATCGCGCTGTGGGCAAACGGCGAGCGCAAGATCCTGGTCCGTATCGAGGCGTCGCAGTTGGAGGATCCTGTGTACTCCTCGACCGGTCACATCCTGTTCACCCGGCATCGTGACGGCGCCGGCGTCTGGGCCGTGCCGTTCTCGTTGACGGGTCTCGAGGTGACCGGCGAGCCGTTCATGGTCATCCCGCAGGGCTATTACGCCAGCGTCGCCTCAGACGGAACCTTGGCCTACGTGGATCAATCGCCCCGTGGAGCCGTAGAGTTGGTCCGGGTCGATCACGAGCGGAAGCTTCTCCAGACGTTCGGCCAACCCCAAGATGAAATGAACGGTCCGGACCTTTCACCCGATGGCGCGAGAGTCGCCGTCGTCGCGCAAGAGGGTAACGAGTGGGACATCTACGTCCACGACGACGCAGGCCGCAAGCGCCGTCTGACCTTCGAAAAAGGCAAGGAGGCCTCGCCGCGCTGGTCGGCTGACGGGACTCGGATCATCTATGAGTTCCCTGAGGGCGTCGACGCTTCGATCTATTCCATCGCGGCAGACGGCAGCGGCAAAGCGCAGCTCCTGACGGCCGGGGAACAACCGATGCTCTCCCGGAGTGGAAGCCTCTTGCTGTTTGCGCGCCGTAAAAAACCGTTGGGCGGAGCGTTCTTGTCGATGCCGTTCGACCCCCCTGGCGAACCACAGGTCTTTCTTGAGGCCAAAGAGAATCACTGGGCCCCGGAGCTGTCCCCGGATGGACGTCTTGTCGCTTACGCTTCGGACTCCGGAATCTATGTGAGCAGGTTTCCGGAAGGCTCCGGGAAGTGGCAGGTGTCGACGGGCGAGGGTTGTTGGAAAGCATTCTGGAGCCCCGCCGGAGACCGACTCTTCTTTCACCAGTGGGGTAACTTGATGGAAGTCGAAGTGGTCACGGACCCGGATCTGCAGTTCGGAGCGCCGCGCCTGCTGTTCGAGGGAGACGAGGCGTTCACTCCGCCGAGGGGGGTCGCGGTTGCGGAAGACGGGCGGTCCAGGGGATCCACGTCGTCGAGAACTGGTTTTCGGGGTATCGGAGATAGCGCGCTGAGTTCGTCGAGGAGACGGATGAGAGGCTCTACGCAAATCCTACGCAAGCCCATGGAATTCCTGGACGCTGGTGGAAACCATGGAGACAAAAAACAGGCGACGTTTCAAAAATGCTTGAAACGCCGCCCTCACTCGAGGCCCTCATAATCCGCGGGTCGCAGGTTCGAGTCCTGCTGGGCCCACCATTTCTAAGTCGCTGACCGGGATCGACTTATCTGGGTACGCCGGACGCGCGGTCCCCTGACTATCGGATTTTCGGTCCGATTCGTCCCGCGCGCTTGTCGCCCTAACCTGCTCAGCCACATAGCGTTCGCAGCCAGCGCTTCGAGAGCGCCCTACGCGTAGAATCTGCGTAGAGTCGAGCGTATCCGCATCCTGGGGGTAAACTCGGCGCATCAGTTCCGGCAATCCGGAGCGGCGACTTGATGATCGAGTCCGGACGGCACCTTCTCCACTACCGACTTATCGAGAAGATC
>JBDHHZ010000502.1:0-2380 GCA_039589115.1 Gemmatimonadota bacterium
GCGGCGATCATTCCTTCGGCGTGCTGAAGCGATCCGGCAGGACAACCGATGAGGTGATGGAGGAGCTAGCCACAGCCATCTCAGACTGGGGCAAGGAGATCCTCGGTGGGTCCGCCGCCTGACTCGAGCCCGGGCGCGCTTGCTATCATGTCCCTCGCCAGCCGCACTAGCTCATCTCGGTCCCGGACGTTGAAGTAGTAGGACCAGCCGTCGCGCCTCTTCAGATATATGGCGGGAATGAAGATGCCAAACGTCAGGGGCACGCACTTCCACAGGCGCCTGGTAAGCCACACGGATCGGAACCCAAGCAACGAGAACTCTTCTACCTCCGACAAGTCAATCGGCAGCGAACGATACGATAGGTACTTGATGAGTATGCGGTCCTCGAAGAGCAGCAGCTTGCGGGGCACGCGAGATAACACCGCCATCAAAGCGAGCACGGTCGCCATCAACATCAGGGCGTAGGCCGTCCACTGGAGGACGAAGCTGTTCAGAGAGATGAGCATGCTGTCGGCGATGATCTGATAGGCGTATATGAGCAGGCGGCCGCCGACGGCGAGAAGCACGATCAACGCCAAGTTGGCACCGACCTGGTACAGCCGAGGCATTCTGAACCGTGCGACATAGCGGATGATCGTCATGTCGACTGGCAACATCAGGTAGCCTCTGGCGAGGTACGCCGATAGCCAGACCAGAACGACGACGAGAGCGAAGAGGAGTCCTTGCGTGACCGGGTGAGGATAGATGAGCGTCAGCACTCGGCGTTCCGGAACCAGATAGGCACTGGCGAAGCGCTCGACATCCTCTTTCGTTGTTCGCTCGAATGCGCCTAGAAGATCGGGGAAGTCCTCATGGACGCGCGGATCGTAGAATGAGCCTCGTACCCAGCCCTCTAGGTCCTCGGACGTAGTATTGGTTACTCGAAGTTGACGGGCCACCGCCGCCCGGTCCTCCTCGAATTCGGCATCGGACAGCGCTCCGGTGCGCAGCGCCTCGATCTCGCGCTCCACTGTACTGCGGGCATACTCGTACTCGTCTGGCTTGATACCACCGCTGACCTGCAGGTAGGCTGCCCGGCCCCGTTTCACTACACCCACGCCGATACCGTAGGTCGCTTTTCTCTCGCCGAAGCGCAGCTGATCGTTCAGTCGCTTCCCCAAAAGCCGGCTGATGAAGACCAGCATCACCTCTTCGTCGGCCGTCAGATCGTAGAACTTGAAGAGGCTGCGGAAGTACACGTTCGATCTGTAGGCCCAGAAGACGGCCTGGTGATAACGCCCGGGGTCCTCCGGGGTTGGGTAGGCCTCCGGCTCAGCCCGAGCGGGCAGGGAAGCGAAGCTCGAATCGATTCTCTCGAGCACCGCGCCCTTCTCGACGTCACCGATGACCGTCAGGGTCATAAGAGATGGCACGTAGTGCGAATCGTAGAAGCGGCGCAGGTCGTCGGGTGTGATGTCGTTGAGGCTGCGATGCGGATAGTAGTCACGCGTCGCGCGAGTCTCGATGCCGAATTCTCGCTCCCAAAAACCCGGTAGCCGGAGCCGCGGCGGATACAGATAGTAGGCCGACACCCAATCGAAGAACTGGCGCGGGCGAGCGCGGACCTCGAGTGCCACAGGCTGACGCTGCCGGTCGACGACCTCTGGATCCATCGCGTGTGGGGCATCGAGGGCGAAGAGAGCGTGCTCCCTGCCGATTCGGACATAGTAGACAGTCTTGTCCGCACTGACGATAGCGTTGTAGACTCCACCCAACTCCTCTATCTGGCTCCTTATTTCCTCCTCGCTCAGCCCTGGCTGGTCCGCGAACAGCATGTGCTCCGTGAAATGCGCCAGTTGCTCCTTCCCTGCAGGGTCGCGGTCGGCGCCGAAGGGCAGCGCCACACTGATCGAGACGACTGGATCGTCGGGCAGATACTTGTACCAGACCTTGAGCCCATTTGTCAGGTGGTGGGTCTCGAAGCCTGCGAACGGACTGGGAGGTGCGGCCCGCTCCTGAGTGACGCCCTGCGGAGCGAGCGACAGCATCGCGACAAGGGTGAAGATGGTCATGACCTAATGCGCCTCTCCGGACCGTACTAGTGAGAAACGGAAGAGTGGGGGACCGATCAACTGATTCACCGCGATCATGGCGATGATTATGGCCGCCACTTCGCCTCCCCAGGTGGGGAAGCGGGCCGAAACGATCGTCGCCAGACCCAGGGTCACTCCGGCCTGCGCCAGAAAACCCATCCAGGCGTATCGGCGGATGGGGGGAGGGTCGGCGGCCCACGCCGTGGCGAGTCCCGTGCTGACGTATATGAGGACACATCGTGCAACGATGATGACCAGGCCAGCTTGCCAGACCAGCGGTATCGCGCCGAGATCGAGATCCGCGCCGG
>JBDHHZ010000503.1:0-2170 GCA_039589115.1 Gemmatimonadota bacterium
TTCGCCGGAGCAGCTCATCCCAGCGTGGATCCGAGTGCAGAGAGGCGAAGATCGGATCGACTCGGCATTCCCACACGATTCCCTCGCGGGCTTCGAGCGCGGCGAACAGCGCGTCGAAAACCTCGTCGGCGCGCCCCAACTCCGCGTACGCTTTGGCGGCGAATGAGTAGTTTGGAACGGTCAGAAGCAGAGCTATCTGAGCCTCGAGTAGGCCCTCCCAGCCGGTCGAGTCGTAGGCGGCCCGGAGGCCGTCGGCGCTGCCTATGCCTCTTCGCGAGAAGCCCTCCGCAAATCTCACGCTCGCCTCCACGGCCTCTTCCAGACGTCCGGCCGCTCGGTGGCACCGTTGAAGGATACTGTAAGCAAACGCGTGGTTGGGATCCAACTCGACTGCGGTCCGCGCGACTGAGACGGCCTCCTCGCAACGGCCGAGGTACATCAACAGCCGGGCGACATCCCGGTGCATGAGTGCTGAGAATGGGTCGAGGTCTCGTGCTTGGCGGAAGGACTCGAGTGCTTCCTCAGGTCTCGCACGTGCGACGAATGCATCGCCCAGCCAGTTGTGGGCCTGGGCGAGGCTTGGATTAAGCTCGAGGGCGCGCTGCAGTTCCCGTTCCGCCGCTCCCACGTCCCAGGCACCCCACAAGCGCGCGGCACCCAGGGCGGCGTGGGCCTCGGCCAGGTCCGGATCCAGCTCGACTGCCCGGACCGCGCTCGCCTCCCCACGGTGGTACGCCTCGTCCACAGGTAAGTCCAACGCACGATAGTTCGTCCCCATCGTGTACGCGTCGGCCAAGCCGGACCAGGCCAGCGCGAACGTCGAGTCCAGAGCGACGGCTTCCTCCAGGTAGGCCAGTGGGCCGCCGGGTCGACTTCGGTGCGTCGGGCCAGCCGCTCGGCCTCCCGCGGTGAGAGGGCGAGCCGGATCTCCCGGGCGATCGCCTCGGCGACCCGCGTCTGCAGGCCGAGCGCCTCGCTCAGCCTGCCGTCGTAGCGGTCCTGCCAGAGATGTTCCTCCGGCGAGCCGCGGATGAGCTGGACGTTGATTCGTACTGTGTCGCCGGCCCGAAAGACACTGCCCTCTACCAGCGCGTCCACGCCCAGTTCGGCGGCGATCGAGCCCAGCGGCTGGTCCGTGTCTCGGTAGCGCATGACCGAGGTGCGCGAGATGACCGTGAGCTCGGAGATACCGGCCAGCTCGCCGATCAGCACGTCGTGCAGACCGTCCACGAAGTACGCCTGCTCCGGGTCGCCCATCAGGTTGGCCAGCGGCAGTACGGCGAGCGAACGCACCGCGCCGCTCGCCGGCCGCTCCGCCTGGCGCGTCTCGGGGGCGGCCGCTTCCTCCGGTCTGTACATCCGAATCAGCGATGCACCGACAGCCAGGAGTAGCGCGATGATCAGCAGCTCCGCACCGCTCACCCCCTGCCGACCTTGCTCGCCGTGGTACCAGGCCAGCACCAGTGCCACCAGGAAGCCGACGGCGACGAGCAGGTGGGCGGTCCTCTGGAACCCCGGGGACAGTCCCCAGGGCTCCGCCATCACCTCGATGCCCTGGAAGATGATCCAGGCACCGGCCAGATAGGCCAGCGCCCACTGGAAGAGCTTGCGCTCGCGAAGCCGTTGTAGGACGGAGTTCATTAGGGCTCAGCTATTGGGTCGCGGCTACGAGTTGCTCAAAGATGCCCCCGGCCAGAACCGGACGGCAACTAGTCGCGCCGCAGGCTTGAAACGAACTCGGCGAACAGCTGGCCGTCCAGCAGCGGCGGCCCGTGCCCGAAGCAGATCACCGAGGGCTTCAAGTCGGCCAGCTTGCGCGCCGACTGTCGATTCTGGCTGGGATCGAACGTCGCGAAGCGGAACGGCTCTTGGAGCGCGAGGCGCAGCGTCACCGGGTTGCGGTGGAAGAGCACATCGCCGAGCACCAGCGCACCATCGCTTTCGCGCCAGAACGCCAGGTGGCCCGGCGTGTGGCCCGGCGTCTCGATCACCGTGAACCCGCCGACCTCATCACCTTCGCGCAGCGCCCGTTCGACGGGATGCGCCGGCCCTCCGACCGTCCGGCTGAGGAACGCGAGCAAAGGCCGCCCGCTCGGCAAGACCCGCGTCAGGTCGCCGCTCTCCAGCGCTGCGCGGTGGCCGTCCCCGCACCAGAGCGGGATCCCGAGGC